>JAQSWS010000029.1 GCA_029266495.1 Rariglobus sp.
TGTCGTCCTGGCGTGCGGTGATCGGTTTCGCGGCGGCGCCCGATCTGGCGATGAGCCACACGTCCTTGCCGTCGTTGCTGCGGATCTTGAACAGGTGCCATTCGCCTTTGAGTTTTTTGCCGGCGAGGCGCAGCTTCAGATTGCCGGAGGCATAGTCGCCGCCAAGCACCTCGTAGGTGCCGATGTCCCAGACCATCACGGTGCCTCCGCCATACTGGCCTTTGGGGATCGTGCCTTCAAATTTCAAGTAGGCGACGGGGTGGTCCTCGACGGCGAAGGCGGACCGTTTCACCCCGGTGTCGGTCGGCACGCCCTTGGGGATCGCCCAGGATTTCAAGGTGCCGTCCATCTCCAGCCGGAAATCGTAATGCAGGTGCGAGGCGGCGTGTTTTTGGATGACGAAGCGGTTGTTCTTTCCGCCTGCGCTGCGTTTCTTAACCACCGGGCCGGGCTCTTTCGTTTTGGAGAAATCACG
This sequence comes from Rariglobus sp., assembly GCA_029266495.1. Taxonomy (GTDB): domain Bacteria; phylum Verrucomicrobiota; class Verrucomicrobiia; order Opitutales; family Opitutaceae; genus Rariglobus. The sequence continues at coordinate 476 of JAQSWS010000029.1, forward strand.
CTTGGCTTCATAGTCCTTCAACGTTGCGGCCGCCGCGGCCACGGGCGGCGATTTCGGGCTGAACGCCTTGGGGAGTTTTTGTTTTAACGTGAGCACGGGGGCGAAGAGGTCGCCGAGTTTTTTCAAGCGCTTGAGCGCGGCGTCGGGCGTGAAAAACAAGGTTTGCGGACGCTTGAGGCGTTTTAATTCATCCCACTTTACGGGCATGGAAACGAAGGGCTCCTCGCGTTTTCCGCGCATGGAGTAGACGGCCACGGTGGTCTTTGAGGTGTTGTTTTGGCTCCAGTCGATGAACACCCGGCCGCGTCGATGGGTTTTGGCCATCAGGCTGACGACCAGCGTGGGATGTTGTTGCTGCAGCAGCTCGGCCATCGCCTTCGCAAAACTCGCGGTCGCTTCATACGTCGTCGCGGTGTTCAGGGGCACGTAAATCTGAAGGCCTTTCGAGCCGGACACCTTGGGAAAGGTTTCCAGGCCCAGACCGTCGGTGATCGCCTTGATGAGAAACGCCACGCGAGCACAGGTGAGGAGGTCGGAACCCTCGCCGGGGTCGAGGTCGAAGACGATATGCGTGGGCCGGTCGAGTTTCGGCGCCCGGTGCAAAAACGGATGAAGCTCGATTGCTCCGAGGTTCGCGCACCAGGCGAGCGTCGAGGCGTCGTTGATCAAAATGTAATTGGTCTGCCCCGCGTGATGCCGGCGGTCGACCGCGTAAGTTTTGATCCAGGACGGTGCGAATTTGGGGGCGTTTTTTTCGTAGAACTTTTCGCCCTCCACTCCGTCCGGAAAACGAATGAGAGTGATCGGGCGCTGCTTGAGGTGGGGCAGGATGAACGGCGCGACGTCCACATAATACTGGATCATCTGCCCCTTGGTGAAACCCGTCTTCGGGAAGAACACCTTGCCGAGGTTTGTGAACTTTACCTCGGGAGCTTTTGTGCGCGGCATGAGGGGAAACGGTTTTGATGCGGCGCGTGGCTAGGCGGCCTTGGCGTGCGTGCGCCGTCTGGCCGGCTTTGCGACTTTCGACGACCGGGTCTTCCTGGTCTTTTTCGCCGCCCCGCCGCCACCGGCTTCCTTGAGGCTTTGCTGCAGCACGGCGGCGAGGTCGATGACGTTGGTAGGTTTCTTGCGCGGATGGCCGGCGGTGGGCAGTTCTTTCCCGCCGCTCTTCACTTTCTGGTCGATGAGCTTCATCAGCGCCGACCGGTAATCGTCGGTGTAGCGGCCGGGATCCCACTCTTCGGTCAATTGATCGACGAGGGTCCTGGCCATGGTGATCTCGCGCTTGCCGGGAGGTTTTTCCGCGGGAACCTTGATGGCGGACGGCTCGACGATTTCATCGGCGAAGCGCATCAATTCCAGGACGAGCAGATTTCCGTTGGCCTTGACCGCGGCGAGGTGTTGCCGCGTGCGAATGATGACCTTCGAGATCCCCGCCTTGTTGGTGTCGGCGAGCACGTGCCGCAGCAGGTGATACGCGGAGCCGCCGCCTTTTTGAGGCTCCAGATAGTAGGGCCGGTGAAAGAAGATGGGATTGATCTCGGTGAGTTCGACGAAGTCGACGATGTCGATGGTGTCGGTCGCCTCGAGGTCGACGCGTTTGAAATCCTCATCCTTGAGGACGACGAATTTCCCCTTCTCGTATTCGTAGCCTTTGACGATCTGTTCCCATGGCACCTCCTTGCCGTCGACGGCGGCCACGCGCTTGTAATTGACGGGGCTGAGATCGCTGTTGCGCAGCAACTTGAACTTGAGTTCCTCGCTGCGGCTCGCGGTTTGCAGCGCGACCGGGATGTTGACGAGCCCGAAAGTGATCGAGCCTTTCCAGATGGAGCGCATGGCGTGCGATGTGGGGGAATGCGGAAGGCGGCTTCAGATCTTATCGAGCAGGAGAAGAACGATGATGATCACCAGCACGAGTCCCAGGCCGCCGGTCGGACCATAGCCCCAGTTCCGGCTGTGAGGCCAGGTCGGCAGGGCGCCGAGGAGAAGCAAAATCAGAATAATGAGGAGAACGGTTCCTAACATGGGAGTCCTTTGAGTTGGGGGCGTTTGGGGTGGTCCGGCTCACGGACGCCACCATGAACCGGGTGGGAAGAAAGCGGTTAAGGGTTGTGTTGAACAGTGTCAGGCGGGCGGGACGTGCCGGCGCGCTTGCTCCTTTTGCTGGGACGAAGCGATGGCGGAGGAGCCGGGGGTGGGCTCGTCGGCCGAGGGCTGGTCCCTTACGACGGGGGTGTCGCTGCGCAAGGTGCCGCGGGGTTGTTTGCTCGAGGAGCGTGCCATCGCGGCGAGCAAAAAGCCGAGCAGCACGAGCGTGATCAGGATGAGCACCACGTATCCCATGAATAATATTACCCGGAGGGATGCTCCGCCGCCATCGGCGGATCTGCCGTCCTGGCACCCGGTAGATCTCCGGGGTGCGGACGAGCATCCAGTTATGTTCGGAGGAACCGACCCGCGCGGGCACGGACCAAGGGGGCGGCACGCCCTTTTTATGAGCTTCGATAAAGACCACCAGAGCCCGGATAAAATCGTCGATACCGGCAAGCGCACCACCAAGGTGAATCTTGGCGTCGTGGTCGGCGTCGTCCTGTTCTTTATCGTGATGAGTGTCGTCGTCTGGAACGTGGTGCAAAATCCGCCGCAGACTCCGGCGGAGGCGACGGATCTTCCTGGCGGCGATGGTCGGTAAAAGGGCACTCGAAAGAGAATCCCGCCGGCACCCGCCCGTCCGGAGAAGGTCTGCGCAGGCATGCATTGTTTTTCACTGATTCTCGGGGCGCGCAACACGCCCGGGGCAGGCCGCCGTTTCTCGAAAAAGGATGACGCGATGATTCGCGATCTGACGGCGCAACATTTCCCCGCCGGCTTTACCATCCTCAATGCCGGGGGCGGGTGGTTCGACCCGGCGCGAAAGCTGTTCGTGGAGGAGGAGGCGCGGCAGGTGCTCATCTGCACTTCGAGCGTCCGTGCCTTGCGCGAGTGGTGCGCGGCGCTGGCCGGAGCGTTGCGGCAAAAGGAACTGTTGCTGGTGGAGTTGGGCGTGGCACGCACGTTTCGCTATAAAAATCCGCGCCGGCTTCACGCCGGATGAGGCCCTGCGCCGCTGCTGGCAGGCGCGTATTCGGAGCGCGAGCAAGCTCGCGGCCTATCTGGGGGAAATGGGTGTAACAAAGTAGCACTGGGAGGATTTTCCGTGTTCTGCATCGGGCACGGAGCCGAATTGACCTGCGGCTTTCGGGCGGTGCGGAACGGCATCCGGACCCAATGGTCGCACCGTTCTCATCCCCGTCTTCTTCCACGAGGGAAGGAGCGCATCCATCCACCATCAAATATTACATCACCATGTCATCCGAATCCCTGAAAGAACTCCTGGTCGAAGAACTCAAAGATCTTTACCACGCCGAAAAACAACTCGTGAAAGCCCTGCCCAAAATGGCCAAGGCCGCGTTCGACGACGAACTGAGGGCCGGACTCACCGAGCATCTCGAGGAAACCAAGGAGCACGTCACGCGCCTTGAACGTGTTTTCGAACTCCTCAACGAACCCGCAAAGACCAAGGTCTGCCCGGCAATGAAGGGGCTCATCGAGGAGGGTTCCGAGGCCTTGGAGGAGAAGGATGCCTCCTCGGTGCGCGACGCGCAGATCATCGGTTCGGCGCAGCGAATCGAACATTATGAAATCGCCGCCTATGGCACGGCCCGGACCCTCGCCGAGACGCTCGGGGAGGACGAAGTCGCCGAGATTCTCCAGACGACCCTGGATGAGGAGGGCGAGGCCGACAAAAAGCTCACCGCCGCCGCCGCCACGGTGAACGAGGCCGCGCTCACCGAATAACCGGCGAACGCGTCATGAAGAAAAAAACCGGACGGGAGCAACCCGCGCTTGTAATTGTCGACGTGCAGAAGGCGTTTTCGATCCCTCCGAAAATTGTGGAGGAGATCCGCCGGTATTCCCGCCGGTTCAAGCGCCGGATCTTCACGCAGTTCGTCAACCCGTCCGGTTCCCTCTTCCGCAGAAAACTCGCCCAACGCTCCTGCGCGCCGGGCTCGGACGACCTGCTGCTCCTCATCGAGCCCGGACCGGGCGACATGGTCATTCGCAAATCGGGATACGGCCTCAAGGCAGGCGACATCCGCCGGCTCAAAGCGGCGAAGGTGAAGCGGGCGATCGTTTGCGGTGTCGACACCGATGCGTGCGTGCTGGGCGTGATGTTTTCGTTGTTTGACGCAGGCATCGTCTGCCATGTGAAGGAAAACCTGTGCTGGAGTTCCACGGGACTGCAGCAGGCGGGATTAAAGATCATCCGCGAGCAGTTTCCATCGCCACGTTAGCGGCCGGCTTCGCAAGCCGGGGTGGCGTGCGCCTCGTTCTCCATTCAGTTACCCAATCAAACTTATCTCGAAGCGGGGTTGTTGTGCACGATGTCATCATCATTGGTGCGGGGCCGGCGGGTTTGAGCGCGGCGCTGTTGCTGGCGCGCTGCCGGCGCACCGTTTTTCTTTTTGATTCCAACAAGCCGCGGAACGGCCTGTCGCAGGGATTGCATGGTTATCTCACGCGTGACGGCGTGGGACCCTTTGAATTGCGCGCACTGGGCCGTGCGGATCTCGCGCGCTATCCCTGTATGACGTTGCACGAGGACACGGTGACCGACGTTCGTCGGGCGGCCGGAATGTTCGAGGTGACTGCCGAAAGCGGACGGAAGGAACGATCGCGATTATTGCTGCTGGCGACGGGTCGCGTCGATTCGGTGCCCGACCGGCCGGGGTTTCAGGAATATTTCGGACGGGGGGTTTATCACTGCCCTTACTGCGACGGCTGGGAGCATCGCGGACAACCGCTCGCGGTGTATGGCGGCGGCCGGCGCGTCATTGGCTTCGCCCGCGACCTGCTCACCTGGAGCGACCAGGTGACGATTTGTTGTGACGGGCCACCGGAGTGGACCGGCGGAGAATCCCGGGCGGCGGGGCTGGGTATTCGCGTCATCACGCGCCGGCTGCTCAGGCTGGAAGGTGGTGCGGAGGGGCTGACCCACATCCGCTTCGAGACAGGGGATCCGTTGCCGTGCGGCGCGCTTTTTTTCAACGGAGAGTGTCCGCAACGATCGTCCCTGCCCGAGCGGCTGGGATGTCAGTTCGATCAGGACAGCTCCGTGCTCTGCAATCAGCACGCGGCGGCGAACGTTCCCGGTCTGTATATCGCGGGAAATGTTCGCGGCGGCCGCCACCTCGCGATCACCGCGGCGGCGGAGGGCGCGGAGGCCGCGGTGGCGATCAACGAGGTGCTGCTTGATCGCGCTTATCCGTCCTCCTCGGCATGACCATGAAAAATCAGTCGACGATGCCCGCTGGAAAACCGTTTCGCCACCGCGCGCTTTGGGTGACGTTTGCGATCGTCGTCGGACTTTTGCTGTTCGTCCGCTTCGCGGCGTCTCCGATTGTCACGAAGGTGGTGAACCGGAAGTTATCCGCGTTGCCTGACTACACGGGGCGGGTCGAAGCCGTGAACCTCGCGCTCTGGAGAGGCACCGCGAATGTGAAGAACTTCACGCTTGAGACGCGAAAATCCCCGGAGGACGGGCCGATGGTGAAGGTCCGGCGGGCAACGGTCTCGATCGCGTGGGCGCCGCTTTTCCGCGGAAAATTCGGCGGACAAGCCTTGGTGGAGGACGCCGAGTTCACGATCTTCAACGATATCGCGATCCCGGAGGACAAGAAGTCGGGGGAGCAAAAGCATGAGGAGCGGGAGGGGAAGGTGGCGGAAATGCGGGAGTGGCAGGGGATCATGCGAGAGGCATTTCCGCTGGAGATCAGCCGGTTTGAACTGCGCAACGCGCAGTTGCGCTATGTCGACCGCACGGTGGAGTCACATCCGGAGATCGCGATGGAGCAGGTGGGGATCGTCGCCACCGGTCTCCGCAACCGGCACGAGGAACGGGACGCAAAAAACGAAAATCTTCCGGCGCACGTCACGTTCGATGCGTCGGTCAAAACCGGCGGGCGGATAGCCGTGGAGATCTGGGCTGATCCAATTGCGGATCAGCCGCGGTTCAAGGTGAACATGGAGGTGAAGGGACTCGAGCTGACGCCGCTCAACGGCCTGCTGCGCACCTATACCAAGACGGAGGCGGAGCGCGGACGCTTTGAGGTGTTTGCCGAAATCACCGCCGAGGGAGGTCGTTATCAGGGTTACTTGAAGCCGTTTTTTGAGGACCTCGAGTTTCACGCCGTCCGCGAGGAAAAGTTTTTGAAGCGTGCCGCGACCGCGGTGACCAATGCCGTCGCGGCGGTCTTGAAGAATGAGAACGAGAAGACCGCCACCCAGGTTCCCATCGAGGGCAACTTCACCGACAATCGCGTCGACATCTGGGAGACTATCCGGAACTTGTTGCGCAATGCTTTTGTGCAGGCTCTCCGCGAAGGCTTCGCGGGGCAGACTCCTTCCGACTGACGAGGCAGGTCCATCGCCATGAACGCACGCTTCGTGCAACCCGAAATCCTCGACCGTCTGCCTGATGACGCGCCGGCCGCGCAGCGTTCCCGCCGTGACCTGCGGATGATCAATCGCCTGCTAGGCAATGAGCGATGGTTCCGGCGCGTCCTGGCGCCGCGTCTCCGACGGGGTGAACGCCTGCTGGAAGTGGGGGCGGGGGATGGCATGCTCGGTCTCGGCCTGATGGAGGCGGGACTCGGAACGGTTGCGGGTCTCGATCTGGTGCGGCGACCGGCGTCCTGGCCGGAGCGGGCGCCCTGGTTTCAGACCTCGGTGTTTCAGTTCATGTCGTGGACGGATTATCCCGTCGTCATCGGCAACCTGATCTTTCATCATTTCGATGCGGATGAACTGGCCGTCCTGGGTGCGCAATTGAACCGCGGTGCACGTCTCATCGTCGTGAGCGAACCGTTGCGTTCGCCCCATGCGGCACGCCTGTTTTCCCTGTTGTGTCCCTTGATGCGGGCCGATCCGGTGACGCGTCATGACGGGCGGGTGAGCATTGAGGCGGGGTTCCGTGGCGGCGAATTACCGGCCCTGCTCAGGCTTGATCCGAAGGTGTGGACCTGGCGTGTCGATGAAACGTTGCGAGGCGCCTGCCGCCTGATTGCGGAAAGGCGTTCGTGATGACGGGATCGAAACCGGTCGAGATCGTCGGCGGCGGGCTGGCGGGGCTGGCCTTGGGAATCGGCCTGCGGCGCGCCGGCGTGCCGGTGACGGTGTTCGAGGCGGGCGATTATCCGAGGCATCGCGTGTGCGGTGAATTCATCGCCGGGCTGGAGGAGGGGACGCTGGAGCGGCTGGGAATCCAAAACGTATTCGAAGGATCACTACGGCATGAGGGCGTGCAGTGGTTTTCAGGCGACCAGGCCGCGGGCAAAATGCGCCTTCCATCCCCGGCGGTTGGAATCAGCCGCTTCACGCTGGATGCGCGCCTCGCGGGCCTGTTTCTTGCGCATGGCGGAAAACTCGTCACGCGGCACCGTGTCACCGGGAAACCGGAGGGGGAGGGAAGGGTGAACGCGGCGGGCCGGCGAAGGGCGGCTGGCTCGCCGTGGGTTGGATTGAAGGCGCATGTCCGCAACCTGTCGCTCACCTCGGACCTGGAGTTGCACCTGGGGGATGGTGCTTATATCGGCCTGGCTCCCGTCGAGGAGGGGTGGATCAATGTGTGCGGGCTTTTCCGGCGGCGGGCCGGGCTCGGGGGCGATACGCCGCGCGGGCTGGCGGAGACGTTGCGCGGAAGCGGACTCAAGGGGCTGGCGGCGCGCGTGGAGGTCGCCGAGTTCCGTCCGTCATCGGTCAGTGCGGTGGCCGGGTTTGCGTTCGATCGCAGGGTGGGGCGGGGCCGTGGCGTGGTGCTCGGCGACACCTGTGCGATGGTGCCGCCGTTCACGGGCAACGGCATGGCGATGGCATTTACCGGTGCGGCGCTCGCGCTTGGTCCGCTGGTGGACTGGGCGGCTCATGGCGTGGCGTGGGAGACGGTCTCGGCGCGTATTCACCTGGCGTTGCAACGTGAGTTTCGCCTGCGCCTGGGAAGCGCGGCCTGGTTGCATCCGCTTTTGCTCAACCGGCACGGCCAAGGCTGCCTTCGCGGGCTCACACGTGCCGGGCTGCTTCCGATGCGTCCGCTTTACCACCTGTTGCACTGAACTTTTTATCATGTTTCTACACGCTCTTGCCACCGCCGTTCCTGATCGCTCGCTCTCGCAACGGGAGAGCTGGGAAATCCTGCAGCAGTCGGAAGTGCGCGAGCGGCTGACCAGGCGTTCCGCACTGATGATGCAGGCGATTCTGCGGGGCGACAGCGGGATTGGAAAAAGGCATTTTGCGGTTTCCGGGATTGAGAGCGTGTGGAAACGCACGCCGGACGAGCTCAACGAGGCGTTTCGCACCGAGGCGCCCAGGCTTGCGGGGACCGCGTTGAAAGCGGCGCTTGCGCAGGCCGGGCTCGTGCCTGGCGAAATCGACGCCCTGTTGATCTGCACCTGCACCGGCTATCTTTGCCCAGGCGTGACCAGTTATGTTGCGGAACAACTGGGGCTGCGCGCGAATGCCTGGCTCCAGGATCTGGTCGGGCTCGGCTGTGGTGCGGCGATCCCGCTTCTGCGCGCGGGCGAGGCGGTGCTGGCGGTGCAGCCGGACGCGGTGGTGGCGTGCGTGGCGGTGGAGGTGTGCTCGGCGGCATTTTACCTGGATGACGACCCTGGCGTGCTGGTGAGCGCGTGTCTGTTTGGCGACGGGGCGGCCGCGATGATCTTGCGCGCGAAGCCCGGTCCGACGGGCCTTCGCTGCCACGGGTTCAACACGATGCATCAACCGGACTATCGCGATTTCATTCGTTTCGAAACGCGCAACGGCCGGTTGCGCAATTTGCTTCGTCCCGAAGTTCCGAAGCTGGCGGCGGCGGCGGTGAAGCATCTGCTCGACGAGGAACACGCACGGTCGGGAGCGAAACCGGTGCTGCGATTGATCACGCATACGGGGGGACGCGATGTCCTTCTGGCGATCATGGAGGCGTGTCCGGGACATCCACTCGATGCCAGCCGCAAGGTGCTGCACGGTTATGGAAACATGAGCAGTCCTTCGGTGTTGTTTGCCTTGGAACAGGCGTTGCGTGACGACGCTGCGCCCGACGGGCGGGGCGACTGGCTTTTGGTGGCTTTTGGCGCGGGATTCAGCGCGCATGCCTGCCGGGTGGGACGATGAGGAGTTCTCCCATGCCCCGGGGCGGAAAACCGGGCCGGTTGTCCGGGCGATGGCCTGATTACAGCCGGAGGCAGGTCGTGGTAGTGTGTGGTTCGTAATACCAACCTTCACGTCCATTCATGTCCAAACTAACGACTCCTCTCGACCTCTTGGTGCAGGAACTCAAAGACCTTTACAGTGCTGAGAGTCAGTTGATCAGGGCCCTCCCCAAGATGGCCAGGGCCGCCAGTCATCCGGATCTAAAGACTGCTTTTACACAGCACCTTGAAGAAACGCGAAGGCAGGCCGCCCGTATTGAAGAAATCATGACAAAGCTTGACGAAAGCCCCCGGGGAAAAAAATGCCGGGCAATGGAAGGGCTGATCGAAGAGGGCAGGGAAGTGATCGAGGAGGATGCCTCGCCAGCGATCAAGGATCTCGCGCTGATTGCCGCGGCACAGAAGATCGAGCACTACGAAATCGCCGGCTATGGTTGTGCCCGCACGCTGGCGGACCTGATTGGTGAGAGCGAACTCGCCGATGCCCTTCAGGAGTCGCTTGATGAAGAGGGCACCACCGACAAGCTGCTGACCGAGGTCGCGATGGGCATCAATATCGAGGTGGGCGTGGCTGCGGCCTGACGTCCTCTTTCATCCGGCCCGGTTTTGCTCGTCGGGATATGACCGGTGCCCGGGGCGCGGCTGCTCGCATTCTTGGGGTTCATCCGTTCGCGTTGATCGTCCGTCTTGGTGTTTTGCGGCGACTCGAAATTGGTTTCTAGTATCGCAATATACTCGTTGTGAGGTGAATGGGTGGTAAAAACCCTTTCGGTCTTTCGAAAAACTTGCCGTGCGGCTTCAAGGCGGTGAGGCTCCCCAACGATCACACCTTCGCGCTCACCTATGAACGAGTCCACCATCCTGATCGCGGAAGACGAGGAAATCGATGTGATCCTGCTCAAGCGGGCATTTCAATCCGCCGGCGTTGCGCATACGATCAAGGTGACCCGCGATGGCCAGGAGGCGCTCGATTATCTTGCGAGTCTCCAAGACATGGTATCCCCCCCCGGCGCTGCCCGTCCTTTTTTTGCTCGATATCAACATGCCTCGTTGCAGCGGGCTGGAGGTGCTGGAACGGCTGCGTGACATGCCTCTTCGCCGCACGATGCCTATCGTGGTGTTTTCCTCCTCCAATCATCCGCGTGACGTCGAGCAGGCCTACCGCCTTGGCGCCAATGCTTATCTCGTCAAACCGACGTCGACCATCGAGCGGAACGAGATGATCCGCACCGTCCAGGCTTTCTGGCTTCAGCTTAACCAGATCCCCGCCGCCACCTGAATCAAGTGGAGGTTGTCCGGTCCCGCGGATTGTTCGTCGGGTTCCCGGTCAGGATCGTGCGACGATTGGGAAAATTTCCCACCGGTTCTCCCCCACCGGAACGGGGCGGGTGCACCCGATGGTGAAATTGACGGGCGATGTGTATCTTGGATACACTATGAAATCCCATAACTCCCATCGTGCACCTCTTGCTTTGCTGGGGTGCCTTGTGGTTCTGGCATCGCCGCTGGCGGGTCAGACCATGGATCCCGATACCAGCAAGCCCGCCGCAAGCACCGATCGTGTCGCGGACCGCCAGACCGGCCCCGTTCTAAGCCGCGCCGATCAGCGGTTTGTTAAAAAGGCCGTTGCCTGCAGTGATTACGAACTGGCGCTTTCCCGCCAGGCGTCCACCCAGGCCTCCAATGCCCAAGTCCGGGCTTTTGCCGCGGGTGTTGTCCGCGACCACGAGCGGATGAACCGCGAACTCACCACATTCGCTGCGCGACGCGGCGTCATGTTGCCGCCCAGTCAGAGGCATCAGGAAGACCTCGCCGATCTCGGTAAACAAACGGGCGATGATTACGACGACGCCTACCTTGATGACATGATCGATTCGCACGAAGACGCCATTGATCTCCTCGAAGATGCGTCGAAATCCGGCGACACCGACATCGCGGCATTCGCCGTGCAGCACCTGCCGGCGATGCGGGATCACCTCGCCCGCGCACGCCAGTTGGAGAAGCTGGTGGACTGATCTTTCTCCGCCGCATCTGAACGCTGATTGAACTCGTGGAAGGCAGGCCGCCGCGCCTGCCTTCCACGGCAATTTCCTCCTCAACCCTTTTCTTTCATGAACACGCTGACCGACGCACCGGTGGAGAAACCCCAAATGCAATCGGAACCGACGCTGCCGTTTTCTTCGCGCAAACAGGAGCCGCCCGGCCTTGAGAGCAACCTTGACCCTGCGCCTCGCTGGCAGGCGCCGCGCTATCGGGCCGCAGGCAAACTGCTCGACAAGGTCGCGCTCATCACCGGCGGAGATTCCGGCATCGGCCGTTCGGTCGCCTTCCTCTACGCGCGCGAGGGCGCCGACGTTGCGATCTCGTTCCTGCCGTCCGAGCAAAGCGATGCGGAGATCGTGCGCGATGCGGTCGAATCGGTCGGCCGCCGCTGCCTGCTCATTCCGGTCGATCTCTCCGAGGCGTCCGCCTGCCGGCAGGTGATCGATACGGTCATCAAGGCTTTTGGCCGTCTCGACATTCTTGTCTCCAACGCCGCTCATCAGGTCCGCAAGGAGTCGCTGGAAAAGATCACCGATGATGAGTTCGACCTTACATTCAAAACCAACGTTTATGCCTGCTTCTGGCTCGTGAAGGCCGCGCTGCCGCACATGAAGGCGGGCGCCTCCATTATCGTGACCAGTTCGGAGACAGGCATCTTTGGCTCGCAGAAACTCTTCGACTACTCGGCCACCAAAGGCGCGCTCAACGCTTTCGCCAAGGCATTGTCGATGGATCTCGAAAAGCGTGGCATTCGCGTAAATGCCATCGCCCCCGGACCGGTGTGGACGCCGCTCAACCCCAGCGATCCCGGGCTTCCTCCGGAGAAAACCGCGGAGTTTGGCAAGAGCACGCCGATGGGCAGGCCCGCCCAGCCGGAAGAGCTGGCGCCGGCCTATGTGTTCCTCGCCTCGGACGCCGACTCCTCCTATATCACGGGTATCGTTCTCCCCGTCATGGGAGGGGAAACCACGGGAGGCTGAGCGGGGTCGCGCGGCCGGCTTCTCCTGCGCAGGAAGTCTTTCAAGTTAAGGGCGTGGCCCGATGGTGCGGCGGGGCGGCGATGACTAAGCTGATGTGATGTCATCGTCCGCAGTCCGGCGCAAGCGTTCTGGCAACCAGGTGCCTTCGCATACCCGACCATCGGCCCCGCACCCTCCGCAAGTCATCGAGGCGCAAAACGCCGCAGACGAGGCTGGACTGCGTTATGTTACGGACCAGACCCCCGGCATCATTCGGCGCCCAAGGGGAAAGGGTTTTGTTTATATCGACGCTGATGGGCGGCGGGTGACGGACCACGAGACCCTGGCGCGTATCCGCAGCCTGGCGATCCCGCCGGCGTGGCGGGATGTGTGGATCTGCCCGCAGGCACGCGGCCATTTGCAGGCGACCGGACGGGACGCGCGTGGTCGCAAACAGCATCGCTATCATCCGGCATGGCGCGAGACCCGTGACAGTGCGAAATTCAGCCGCACCATCGCCTTTGGCCGGGCGCTGCCTCGCATCCGCCGCCGGGTCGCCCGAGACCTTCGCCGGCCCGGCTTGGGACGGGAAAAGGTCCTCGCCACGATGGTGCGGTTGTTGGAAACCACGCTCATTCGCATCGGCAACGAGGAATATCTTAAGCACAATCGCTCGGTGGGTCTCAGCACGATGCGCGACCGCCATGTCTCCGTCAAAAGGGGGGTCTTGCACTTCAACTTCAAGGGCAAGAGTGGCAAACAATTCCAGATCGACCTCGAAGATCCGCGACTCGCACGCATTGTCCGCCGCACGCAGGAACTGCCGGGCCAGGAGCTTTTTCAATATCTCGACGAGGACGGGGTGAACCAGAAAATCTCTTCAACCGACGTGAACGCCTATTTGCGGGAAATCGGCGGGGAGGAATTTTCAGCCAAGGATTTCCGCACGTGGGCGGGGACTGTGCTGGCCGCGCTGGCGCTGCGTGAATGTGAGCCGTTCGAAAGTCCGGCACAGGCGCGTCGCAATCTGGTCGCCGCGATCGAGAACGTGGCGCGCCGGCTCGGCAACACCCCGGCGATCTGCCGCAAGTGTTACATTCATCCCGTGATCATGGACAGCTATCTCGACGGCAAAACCATCGAGGTGCTGAAGGCGCGTGCCTCGGCCGTCTTGCAGGCGCCCCGGTCCGGTTTGAGTGCGGAGGAAAAGGCGGTGCTTGCGTTCCTGCGCGGACGTCTCCGCAGCCCGGGCAGGCCGGCATGATTTAGCGGTAAAACTCCTACTCATCGGGCGGGTGCGCACCTGCATGACGGGGATTCCACGTGGCGCTAAGCTCTTCATCATGAGCAAACCATCCGCCCCGGCTCGATCCTCCTCGTCGGTGAAGAAAACTTCGAAAGCTCCCTCGGCTTCGAAAAAAGCGGACCAGGAGGCCCGCAAGGGCCGTCCGCTCACGGCCAAAAGCCAGAAGGAGCGTTCGCCGAAACAGGAGAACCTCTGAGGGTGGTCGCCGGTGCTCATCGGCGTGAGTCCGGAGCAGGAGCACTCCTTCCGAAGGTCCCGGGCACACGCGGGGCCGCGGATGCGTCATGCACCGGCGCCCGTCTGGTAATTTGTATTATACATTCAACTACACATGTCGTCCGACCGATTTAAGCTTTGGAAAGGAAACTGTTATCCGCTCGGCGCCACCTGGACCGGGGATGGCACCAATTTTGCCTTGTTCTCCGAGCATGCCACCGGCGTCGAACTCTGCCTGTTCGAGGAAGCCGGCCAGTCCGAGGTCGCACGCATCCGGCTGACCGAATGGACCGATCATGTCTGGCATGGCTTCATTCCCGATGTGCGTCCCGGCCAGCTTTATGGCTACCGGGTGGAAGGGCCTTATGAGCCGCAAAAAGGCCATCGGTTTAACCCCAACAAACTCTTGCTCGACCCCTATGCGAAGGCGGTTTGCGGCGCTCCGGAATGGAAGGACGCGATGTTCGGTTATATAATCGGGAACCAGGACCAGGATCTTTCATTTGATGAACGTGACAACGCCGCGCTTGCGCCGAAATCGGTGGTGGTGGACCCCGTGTTCAACTGGAGCGACCAGAACCGGCCCCGCTATGCCTTGCACGAAACGGTGATTTACGAGGTGCACGTAAAGGGGTTCTCCCGTTTATGGGAGGAACTGCCGGAGAACCTGCGCGGCACTTATGCGGGGCTCGGTAGTCCCGAGGCGGTTGCTTACTTCAAAAAACTCGGAGTCAACGCGCTGGAGCTCATGCCTGTTCACGAGCACGCCGAGTCGAAGCACCTGCTCGACCAGGGACTCAGCGACTACTGGGGTTACAACACGCTCGGGTTCTTCGCCCCCGAGGGCGATTTCAGCAGCTGTGGGCACGACGGAGGCCAGGTCCAGGAATTCAAGACCATGGTCAATCGTCTCCACACGGCCGGCATCCAGGTGATCCTCGATGTCGTTTATAACCACACAGCGGAGGGGAACCATTGCGGGCCAACGCTCAGTTTTCGAGGCATCGACAACGCCAGCTACTACCGGCTGGTCCATGACAAACCGCGTTACTACATGGACTACACCGGCACGGGAAACACGCTCAACATGGTTCACCCGCGCGTCCTGCAACTGGTGATGGACAGTCTCCGGTATTGGGTGACCGAGATGCACGTCGATGGTTTCCGTTTCGATCTCGCGCCGGCGCTCGCGCGCGAACTGCACGACGTCAGCAAGCTTTCCGCGTTCTTCGATGCGATCCACCAGGACCCGGTGATTTCCCAGGTAAAGCTGATCGCCGAGCCGTGGGACCTCGGCGATGGCGGTTATCAGGTGGGAAACTTTCCCGTGCTCTGGGCCGAATGGAACGGCCGCTACCGCGACACCCTGCGGCGTTACTGGAAGGGCGACGAAGGCCGCATGAGCCGCTTTGCCCACCGCTTCTGCGGCAGCGCCGATATTTACGAGAGCAACAGCAAGACGCCCAATGCCAGCATCAACTTCATCACCGCCCACGACGGCTTCACGTTGCGGGATCTGGTTTCGTTCAACAACAAGCACAACGAGGCCAACGGCGAGGGGGGCAGGGATGGCACCGACAACAACAACTCCTGCAACTGGGGCCACGAAGGGCTCGATGCGCCGCCGGAAGTCCAGGTGATTCGCCGGCGGATGCTTCGCAATTTTTTCGCCTCGCTGCTGCTCTCCCAGGGCGTGCCGATGATCCGTGCCGGCGACGAATACGGAGCCACCCAGCGCGGTAATAACAACGCCTACTGCCAGGACAATGAGATCAGCTGGCTCGACTGGTCTCGCGACGAACATGCCCGGCGACTTTTCGATTTCACCAGCCGTCTCATCGCATTCCGGTTGAAGCACCCCATTCTCCACCAGCCGCGGTATTTTCGCGGCGAGGATCTGCGCGGCAACGGCGTGAAGGATATCAACTGGCTGAACGCCGACGCCTCCGAGATGACCGATGAGGCGTGGCAGGCCGGCTTCGCCAAGGTTTTCGGCGTGATGCTGTGCGGCGATTCGCTGGATCTCACTGATTATTACGGCGAGCCGGTCCGTGACGATACGTTCCTCATCTACTTCAATGCCGATTCCAACGACATGACGGTGACGCTGCCCGGCAAAGGCAGGAACGGGGTCCGCTGGCGGCATTTCATCAACACGGCGGAGGAAACGGGCTTTGTTGACGGCGAGGTGATCCTCGCCGCCGGTGACGAACGCCCCCTGCCGGCGCATTCCGTCGCGCTCTATGTGCAGACCGAGGGCACGGATGAAGACGTTCGTTATTTTAAATCCCCGCCCCAACTCCCGGACAAGTCTTCGCGCCATGCCTGATCCGCTGTCCCACCTCATCCACGCGGCGGAGACCGGATCGTTCCCTCCGGTTGGCGCCAATTTATCCGAGAAGGGTGTCGTTTATCGGGTTTGGGCGCCGGATCACCGTGAGGTGCGCGTGATGATCGAAACGCCGCGCGGCCTTCGTCACATCGATCTCGATGCGGAGGGGGACGGTTACTTTTCGGGCCTTGATACCGCCGGTCACGCAGGCGATCTCTACCGTTTCGAACTGGGTGGGAAACTCCTCCCGGATCCGGCCTCGCGCTACCAGCCGCGAGGCGTGACCGGACCTTCGCAGGTGATCGATCCGCACGCCTATGGGTGGCTCACGAAGGGTTGGCAACGGCCGCCCTTTGCCGGACGGGTGATCTACGAGTTGCATGTCGGAGCCTTTACGCCGGAAGGGACCTTCACCTCCGCGATCACCCGGCTCGACGCCTTGGTGGAGCTCGGCGTGAACACGATCGAACTGATGCCGCTGGCTGATTTTCCGGGGGAGCGCAACTGGGGCTACGACGGGGTCCTGTTGTTCGCGCCCGCGCGGTGTTACGGCACGCCTGAAGACCTGCGCGCATTGGTGGATGCGGCCCACGTCCGGGGTCTCGCGGTGATTCTCGACGTGGTCTACAACCACATCGGCCCGAGCGGCAATGTGCTGCCCGAATACGCCCGGGATTTTTTTCACGTCGAACGGACCAACATCTGGGGACGCGGCTTCAATTATGACGAGGCGGCGGTCAGGCGTTTTTTTATCCAGAATGCATGCCAGTGGCTCGACGAGTATCGTTTCGACGGACTGCGCATCGATGCCGTCCATGCGATCGAGGACGAAACGCCCCGGCATCTCGTGGCCGAAATCGCCGCCGCCGCCCGGGCTCGCAACGCATGGACGGTCGCGGAGGACGAACGCAACCAAGTCGACGTGATCACCCCCGTATCAAAAGGGGGCTGGGGCGTGGATGCGCTCTGGTCGGACGACCTTCACCACACGATGCGCGTCGCCCTGACCGGCGAGAAAGAGGCGCACTTTAAAAGTTATTCGGGTTCGATCGAGGAGTGGGTGAAGACGCTGGCTCAGGGATGGTTTTATGACGGACAGTTTTTTTCGCATTGGGAACGTCCGCGCGGCACCCCGGCGAGCCACGTGCCTCCGGAGCGCTTTGTAGTCTGCATCTCCAACCACGACCAAGTGGGCAACCGGCCGCTTGGCGACCGCCTGCATGAGGTGGTGTCACCCGACGTTTACCGGGCCGTTTCGATGGTGCTGTGCCTGTCACCTTACACTCCGATGCTATTCATGGGACAGGAGTGGGCTGCGGGATCTCCCTTTCCCTTCTTTACGGATCTCCCCGGCGAGATCGGTGCGAACATGGCGGCCAACCGCCTGAAGGAGTTTGCCCACTATGGCGCGAATTATGGACGGGAGGTGCTGGAGCGCATGCCTGATCCGCAGCGTGCGGAAACGTTCGCCTCGGCCAAACTCAACTGGAGCGAACGAAACCGGTCCGATCACCGGAGGGTGCTCAAACTCTATCGAGACTGCCTGCACCTACGAGCGAAGGAGCCGGTTTTTCAGTCACCGTCACGCGACCGCTGGTCCGTGCGTCAAGTCGGTCCGCACGTGCTCGGGCTGCGGTGGGACGACCCCAAGGGCGACTGGCTGTTGCTCGCCGGCGTCGCGTCCAAAACCGAGGCGCTTGCCCACGACGACCCGTTTATTCGCAACCTGCACGGGCGCCGGTGGCGGATTGTCCTGGCAAGCAACGAACCCTGCTTCGGTGGCGAACCGGAGCAGATTTTGTGGCGCGGCGACGAACGCAGCATGGTCGTCGGTCTTCCGGGCGCCGTGCTGTTGCGGGAGGTCGACAACGAGGGGACCGCGTCTGCCCCGGCGGCCGCGAAAGAAGCTCGCATGCCGGTCGCCTCCGGTCCCGCGATGGACGGACCTTTGCCGTGTCCGGTCTGAAAATTCAAAGACGGCTGCTCCAAGGAACACGCGCCCGATTACCTCCAACCCCCCTGACGCATGAATGACGTTTTCGCCCGTTTTGCCCGCCGGATTGCACTGTGGCTTGCTCATCCCGTCGCCTTTGTCGTGGCGTTGCTCAGCGTGCTGGTGTGGGCCCTCTCCGGTCCGTTGTTCGACTATTCCGAAGGCTGGCAGCTGGTCATCAACACTGGCACGACGATCCTGACGTTCCTCATGGTTTTCCTGCTGCAAAACATCCAGAACCGGGACTCGCGGGCGGTGCAACTCAAGCTGGACGAGTTGATCCGCGCCCTGAAGGGCGCACGCGATGAATTGATCGATCTGGAGAATTTCACCGAGGAGGAGTTGGAGCGTTATTGCATCGAGTTCGCCCGGATCCATGAGCATTATGCCAGTGCGCTGGAAAGCCGTAAGAAGCATATCGATAAAAACAAAACCGCGGGATGAGAAGGCCTCCGTGATTGAGTTTTTTTCCGGGGCCCGCATCCGGGATGCCCCTTATGGGCGCGGATCCGTGGCGCTGCTAGGATGTGGTTACCCCAGATAAAACCACTGACATGCATCCCCGACTTTCATCCGTAGAAAAAAACTCCACGACTCCGAACAAAATCACCCTGCCCGCGGTTTTTATAAACCGGGAGGGCGAGCCTGAAAAACCCGCCATGCCGGCGACCAATGATGTGATGCCTCCCGACACGATTTCGTTTCTGGATCGAGGCGAAGCGGGCCCGCCTCCAATCCCGGTCGAGCAAACGGAAGCGACCGCCATGAACCGTTTGCACCGGGCGTTGTTTGAAACGGGACAGTTGATCGTGACGCCGGAGGACGGACTTTCGCGAATCAGTTTCGCGGGGGTGGGTGACCCCGAGCGCCTTTTCGTGGATTCGACGCCTCGCGACGAACCGGTGCCCGTCCTCGATTTTGATTTTCCGGGCTGTCTTTGCTCGCTCCGGCAGGCGGAAGAGATTCTCAAACGGATTTACCGGGGCGAAAGCAGCGAGAGACTCGCCGCGTTCATTGACGGCCTTGCCTCCACCCAGCGCTGCCGGTCGGAGGCGGCATAAGGGACCCGGCCGGAAATAGATCGTTGATTCTGCTTGGTCCTGAAGCGCGATCCGGCGTCACCGCCTTCGGTATTTACCCCTCGGTAGAATCCGGTGCGCGGGTGGGATTTTCTCCGTGGTGAGGAACCGGAGGAGGAGTTCACGGTCCGCCCGGCCAACCGCACCGGCCTTGGCCGTGTTCATGCAGTCAGACACACACCTCCTCTCGATCAAGTCCGGGAAGGTGGAGCGCGTTGTCCCTAACGCGCTTCTCCGGAGCGGCTGCTCCGCAACGCGTTGGGGACAACGCGCAGGCTAATTGATCTCCAATAGAACCAATGGCTAAGCGGAAGACGGTTTTTCTTCATATTGGGACCCATAAAACGGGGTCCACGTCGTTGCAGAAATTCCTCGCGGATCATGCCGGGTTCCTCACGGCCAATGGATTTTTGACTTATTCGGGAATGCATCAGCCGCCATTCAACCACATCGAACTTTATTTGGGGGCGATGCGCGTGGAGAGGGATTCGTTGGCCAAGCAAAAGATGCGATCCACTCGTTTTGGGCCCGGGTATGTCGAAAAAGTCGCGGCCCGGGTTCAATCCTTCGCAGGTGCCGCCAACGGTCATAACCTGATATTCACCACCGAGGGCCTTTCGCTTCTCCGCTACCCCGACGAGATCGAACGGTTGCGGTTGATCTTCGGACCGGTGAAGGCCGATTTTAAAGTGATATTATATCTGAGGAATCCCGACGACTTCCGGGAATCCTATCGACGGCAGATCCTCAAGAAGGAAGGGCGCATGCCCTCCAGCGATAGGAATTCGTCGTTCTACGTTGAGAAAGACACGTGGCTTACGGACTATGCGTCGCTGACCTCCCTCTATGCGAATGCGTTTGGCGCGGATAATCTCGTGACCATCGATTATGATGGTGAAATGCGGGGCGAAGGTAACGTGATCCCCTCGTTTTTGAGAGTGCTGGGACTGCCGTCCGGATCGGAGGCGGATATCAATTATCGCTTGAATGAAACCTCTTCCGCGGAGGGGCCGGCTCGTAGTTCCATATCGCAGAAACCAAAAACAACCGGTCCCGGATCTGATCCATCCGATCCCAATCTTGTCCTCATCGAGGGAGGGACGGCCGTTCGTTTGAAAGGGCACCGGGAATCGCTGGAGGAGCATCTGGCACTGTTGCGGAACGAGTTCGTGGGCCGGCCGGAGGTATGCTACTTGCTCGCGTGCGAAATCGTGCGTTTGCGCAGGGCGGTGGAGCCTGCACGCAGCTGGTCTCGTTTTACCCGCCTGCTCGCCGATTATGAGGGCGTTTTATATGCGCACCTGAACAGCCGGTGGCTGGTGTCCATTTGCGACACGTATGGAGATCATGGTGACGAAAAGGAGCGGCTGGCCGGAGTGGGATTATCGGCATTCGTCAATGTGTTGAAGCTTTCGGAGAGCGAACGCATTCACATGGTGGAGCCTGCGCTCAAAGCCGGGGGGCTGATGCCGCCGAGGCCGTTGTGGGATGGAATGATGAGCTACAACATGGCCGGAGGGGACATGCCGCGTAATCTCTTCGAGCGGATGGGGAATTCATTGCGGAGCGTGCCGCATCTCCACCGGCTGTGGCTGGAGATCTTCGCACGGCTCAAAGCTTCCGAGAACTTGCTTTCGCGCATGGCTGCTCACAACCCGGCCTTCTATGAAAAGACAGCCGGCCCCGGCCCTGACGGAGTCGGTTAACGCAGACGCTCTTCCTCGTGAAAAAAGTCGTCCTGATCAATGACACCAGTCTGTTCAACGCCCACTTCGGATGCCAGCTGGTCGGGCAGTCGTTTCGCGAGAATTTTGCGCGCTCACATCTGGAATTGATCGGGGCATTGCCATTGAAGTTCGACGCCGGCGCCTGCCGGGCGCTGTTGAAGAAAGCGGACTTGTTGGTGATCAACGGCGAGGGCTCCATCCATCACGGGAAAAACCTCCATCTGCTCGACCTTGCCGCGCATTATCCGGTGGCATTGGTGAACTGCGTGTATCAGGAGAATCCGCCTTCGGAGCTGCTCTCGAGGTGCCGGTTCATCGCGGCTCGCGAGTCGAAAAGCGCCGCCGAGCTCCGGCGTCAGGGCGCGGAGGCACGGGTGGTGCCCGACGTGATTTTCGATTCGCTCTTGCTGAACGCGTTTCAACGCGGTGCTCCGTCCGAGGACATCGGCATCACCGATGGAGTGACAGATACGACCGCGGGATTTGGTCCCAAGACACCGCTGGTCGCGGACTACCTGAGCCAGCTCTGCCGTCACCGTCGAATCGTGACGGGCCGTTATCATGCGGCGGTTGCGTGCATGGTGATGGGCATTCCGTTTTGCGCATGGCCGTCCAACACATGGAAAATCGAGGGCATGCTCGCGGATGCCGGTGCCGGGGAGCTGCTGGCAGCGGATCAAGCCTCGGCGATCCAATGCTGCCCCACCGATCATGCCCCCAAGCTTACGGCCTATGCGGGTGAGGCACGACGGAAGATTCGCGCGATGTTTGATGTCTTGGCGGGGATCTAGGGTGTGTCTGAGGGAAACGGCGCGTCCCACGCGGCGGCTCTGTGACGAGGGATCGCCGGATATCACCTAGCTTGTTCGGGCATACAGCACCGCCACGGGCAGATCGGCAAAGACTTCCTGCAATGCCACGGTCTCGCGACCGGTGATCCGGCCGCCGGTGAGCACGCTGGACCACGTGATTTCGTGATCGGCGAACCGGGCATGCGTATCTTCCCAGGCCGCGCCGATCGGAGGCCAGTTGAGGCGTGAGGTGAAACGCGGCACGAGCACGGCCAGGTGACCGGCGCCTTCCGATCGCGTGAACCCGACGGCGTGGCCGGCGAGTTTCCCGGTTATCTCGAGCGGTGCGTAGGTGCCGTCACGGAAGAGACGTGGATGTTCGCGGCGGAAACGCAGCAGGCACCGTGTGAGGGCGAGCTTGATTTCACCCGTTTCCCAGCGGGCGAACAGCTCGGCGAAGGGAACGCCGGTGCTGGTGGCCACGAGCGTTTGCAGCCGGGCGTGATCCACTTCACGGCGGTTGTCGGGGTCGACGAGGCTGAAGTCCCAGGATTCGTTGCCTTGATAAATATCGGGGACGCCGGGCGCGGTGAGTTTAAGCACGACCTGCGCGAGGGAGTTGATCATGCCGAGACGTGCGAGCCGTGCGGCCGCCGGCTGGATGTGGGAGACAAAGGCGTGTTCGCGGGAGAGCAACGCGCCCACAAAACGATCGCATGCTTCCAACCAGCGTTCGTTGGGATGGAGAATACTGGTGTTAACCTTGGCCTCGCTGACGGCCTTGCGCAGGTAACCGGTGATGCGCGCGCGAAATGATTCGTCGGGAGTGGCTGGCGGCAGCGGCCAGGCGCCGAGGAGCATCTGATAGAGGCGGTATTCTTCGTCCGCATCCGGCGCGGGACGTCCATCGATGTTGGTCTTGTGAACGGCGTTGAGCGTCCGCCACTCATCGAGCCAGACGAGCCATTCTCCGGGAATTTCGGAGAGGGCGTAGAGCCGGGCGCGCACGTCTTCACTCATCTTGGTGTCGTGGGTCGAGGTCGTGAGCATCGTCTGCGGGGTGAGGGCGAGGCGTGTCTGGCCGGCTTGATGAAAAGCCTCCACATCCCTGCCGAACACACCTGGTTCACCGCCGACTTCATTGAGTGCGACGAGGCGGTTGAAGGTGTAATACGCCGTGTCTTCGACGGCCTTGGCGGTGACTGCGCCGGTGTATTGCTGGACGGTCAGAGCCCAGTCCTTCATGGCTTCGTGATGAGGCGGAATGGCGGCGGCTTCCGGATAGTCACCGAGCAACACGTCGCGAATAAAATGGATGATCGCGGGTTCGATCCGGGGGTTGTGGGCGAGCGCGGTCTTTGCCGCATGCTCGATCTCCGCACGGTCAGAAGGTGAGACGGGACCCTGGCGCCGATAAGTGCGGTAGACGCGAAAACCTGCGATCACCTCCCGGATGGCTGCGCCCAGTTCGGCGACCGTGAGATCGCGCCAGCGCCGATCGATGGCGATCCGTTCATGCAGGGTCGTTGCGAGGGTGAGCACGGTGTTGGCGAACATCTCGTCGAGAATCAGCCGCTTCTTTTCGCGGACCATGGCGTCGAACCGCCCGTCATGACCGGTGAAGTCGCCGTAGATTTTGTCGAAGGCCGCTTCGTTGCGCGCATCGGTGAAGAGGCCGGCGAGTTGAGCGATGAACTCATATCCGGTGGTTCCCTGGGTGGCCCACGCCGGCGGCAGGGGCTCGCCGGGCGCGAGGATTTTTTCGACGAGAACGTAGAGCGGGTTCGGTCCGGAGAGGCTTTGCAGGCGTTCCAGGTAGCCCTCCGGATCTCTTAAGCCATCGACGTGATCGATGCGCAGACCGGTCACCAAGCCTTCGCGGATCAAGTCACGCAGACGCGCATGACTCTCTTCAAACACGTGTGGATCCTCCATTCGCAGGCCCACCAGGGTATCGATTGCGAAGAAGCGCCGGTAATTGGTGCCGTGGGCGCCGGCCTGCCAGCGCGCGAGCCGGTAATGCTGGCTGTCGATGAGGCGATCCAGCTCGTCGAAGCTGCCGGGATCGCCGGGCGATCCATTGAGCCGGTGCAGGCAGACCTCGAGCGCGGTGCGCGCTTCGGAAGAGTGGGTGAGCACGTCATTGAGGCGTTGTTTCCAAAACGTGGGATCGGCGGCGCTTACGCCCGATGCATGCGCGAGCTCGGGAGGAACGATGTGGCGAAGGATCCCGGCGTAGGTTTCCGGTCGCAGCGGGAAGCGGGTTTGCTCGTGGATCAGCGCGAGCGCACCGTCTTCGTGGACGAGCCGGAGCTTTCCCTGTTCGAGCAGGACGCCGTAGTGCTCGGGGAGAAGCGGCACAAAAACACGGGAACGACCGGGGTCGGAGCGATCGTTCCAGTGGATGTCGAAGAACGACGCATAGGTGGAGTTCAGCCCGTGCTCGAGGACATCGCGCCACCAGCGATTGAAGGGGCCGTCGATACCCATGTGATTCGGCACGAAGTCAAGGAGCAGGCCCATGTCGTGTTCACGCAGGCGTGCGGAAAGCCGGCGCAATGCCTCCTCTCCACCCAGTTCCGGATTGATGAGGCGGTAATCACACACATCGTAACCGTGGCGGCTGCCCGGAGTGGGACGAAAGACCGGCGAGCAGTAACAATCAGAAACGCCCAGCGCGTTCAGATAAGGCACGAGGGCCGCGAGGTCATCGAAGGTGAAGCCCGCATGGAGTTGGACGCGATAGGTGCAGCGGGGGATTCGCGGGGTTCCGGAGGAAGCAGGCATCTTCCCCGGAGGTTATCACGCGCATTTCCCTGGCATCATAGGGCGGCCTTCGGATGACGGGACCGTAGATTTTCGCGACGCCTTCACGGGCACGATCGGACCAAGCCGGATCCCTGAGCTCACGCCCAGGGCCACGGAATCCGAGGGCGGCTCACATGAGCCACCACGTCGCCAGGCCGAGGAAGCAGCCCATGCTGACGACGTCGGTGGCGGTGGTCAGAAAGATGCTCGATGCGGTGGCGGGGTCGGCGCCGAGTTTACGCAACGTGACCGGGACCATCACGCCGGAGATGCCGCTGACCACGCAGGCGCCGGTCATCGCGCACATTACGGTGAGGCCGAGAACGACGGGCGAGTGCGTGGTGTTTTGCATCCAGGCGTAGGCGAACATGCCGAGGCCGGCGGTGAGGCCGACGAGGGCGCCGTTTACCAGGCCGAGCAGCGCCTCCTTGATGACGAGGGCCCGTTCGCGTCCGGCCTTGAGTTCGCCGAGTGTCATGCCGCGAAGCGCGACGGCGAGGGCCTGGCAGCCGGTGTTGCCCGACTGGCCGGCGAGCACGGGCAGGAACACCGCGAGCACCACGATGCTTTCGATCGTGCTTTCGAAAATGCCGACCACGCCGGCGGCGACGAAGGCGGTGAGAAGGTTGAGCTGCAGCCAGGGGTGGCGGAATTTCAGGCTGCGTTTCCAGTGGGTGCTCGTGTGTTCCTCGCTGTCGACACCGACCATGCTACCGGCTTGCGCGCTGATCTCGACGGCTTGGGCGGCGAAGAGTTTGGCTCCCCAGATGATGCCGGCGAGGCGTCCATCGGCTTCGCAAACGGGATAACACGGGTAGTGTTTGTTCACGGTGAGCTTGATCGCGTCCATCAGCTGCATGTCGGGCCGGAGGCTGAAGGGGCTGCGCAGCATGAGGCTCTCGATCGGGGTGCCGGATTCCGCGAGCAGGAGGTCGCGCATGGTCACGATGCCGAGCAGATGGTTCTGCGGATTCACCACGTAAACATAGGTGACGAAATGAGTCTTGATGATTTCGCGGATGTTCTCCGTGGCTTCACGCACGGTGAGGTGGGGAGGGAAAACCGCCGCGGGTGATTCGACGAGATGCGCGACGGTCTTGTGATCGTCGGAGGAGGTGACGACGGAGGGAGGGGTGACCTCGGTGGCGGTTTCGGTGGCGCTCATGTGAAGAAATCGTGGCGCAAAAAGCATTCCATTTACACGCCAAATCGCACGCGATGTGCGTTTCGGGTTTTATTTACGGAGGGCCAGTCTGGCCGGCATCCCTGCGCTCACGCTCAGGGCCACGGGTTATGTGCCGGTGCCCATCATCATGCTTTCGGCGGGTTTGACGGGAGCGGGAGGAACGACGGGAGGCTTCACGGGAGGAGGGGGCGGCGGCAGGGGTTGGGCGGGCGTGCCGATGAAGCGCTGAAAAAACGCATCAAAGCGGACGAGGCGGTCGATCCGTTGCTGCGGGTCACCGTTGCGATTGAGATGATGCGAGGCGCGTGGATAGCGGACGAATTCGACGGGGCGGCCGAGGAGCTTGAGGCTGCGATAAAGCAGCTCGCTTTGGGCGGTGCCGGTCTGGTTGTCGGCGTCGTTTTGCTTGATGAGGAGCGGCGTGTGAATCGAATCAGCCCGGGTGAGGGGTGATTGGGCATCGAGGAGCTTGCGGGTTTCCGGCTGCCAGGGGTATCCGCCGAAATGCCAGGGCACGAGCGGCCAGGCGTCACCTTCGCCGAAGAACGTGGTGAGGTCATAGACGCCGCGCGCGGCGATGGCGGCTTTGAAGCGCGGGTCGGTGGAAATAATCCACGCTGCCAGATAGGCGCCATAGCTGCCTCCGAGGATTACCTGGCGATCGGGGTCGACCCAGTTCTCCCTGGCAACGGCCTCGGCCGCGGCAAGGACGTCCCCGGCGGGACCGGGTCCCCAGTTTTGAAAGCTGGCGCGTTGAAATTTATAGCCGTAGCCGGAGGAGCCGCGGGGATTGACGAAGAGGATGGCGTAGCCGCGGGCGGCGAAGAACTGCACCTCGTGCCAGACTGCGGGATTGGCCGCTCCCCACATCGTGGCGGGGCCGCCGTGGACCATGACGAGGAGCGGGTAGTGGAACCCTCCCTCGAGGTAGGGTGGTTTGACCACCCAGTATTCGACCTCGATCCCGTCGGGGCGCTTGATCTTCCGGCGCTCGGGAGCGGCGGTCTTTTTGTCGCGCAACCAATCGCTGTTGTGCGCAGTGAGGATCCGGGAGGAGCGGCCGGCAAGGCTGGTGCGGTAGAGTTCCCCGGGATTGCCGGAGCGGGCGATCACGAGCGAGAGGTCGTCGGATCCAACGGAGTAACCGGTCACCCAGGTATCCGGACTGGTGATACGCTCGGGATTGCCTCCGCCGGGGGCCACGCGATGGAGGGGGACGCCGCCACTGGTTTCCGCGGTGAAATAGATGAACTTGCCATCTGACGACCAGCGGGGGTGTTCGGCTGTGCGGTCGAATTTTTCCGTGACGATCTTGAGTTTGCCATCTTCGACCCCGACCACGGCGATGCGGGTCTGGCCGTAGCTGAGATCGGCCGGATCGGCGGAAGGCTGGGCGGTGCAGGCCACGAGTTTTCCGTCGGGGGAGACGACCGGCCGGTCGAGGGACCAAGTGTCGGATTTGAGCAACGAACGCAGGTGAGTGCCGTCCGCCTGGAGAATGAGCAGCTGGCGGGTTTGCACGCGGTCCGGGTGGGCGTCCTCGTTCGCGGGTCCGCTGCACACGATGTGCCGGCCGTCCGGCAGCCAGGCGGGATGCGTGCGCGAGAGGAAGCCCGGGGTGAGATCGACCGGCTCGGCGCCGGCGCGCTCGATGATGAAAAGATGGATGAATTCGGGTTCGTCCCCGGCGGCGAGGCTGGCGTTGAAATCGGGCCGATGGGTGACGACCGGATCACGGAGTTTTTCGTTGCGGGCAAGCCAGGCGAGCCGGGCGGCGAGAGTGCCATCGGGAGAGGGCGTGGGCGGGGGGGACGGTTTTTTGGGGCCGGGGCTTGGAGCGGAGGGAGGAGTCGGCGAAGGTGCCGCTGGAGCCGGGGCGAGTGTTTCAAGGGACCACGTCGGTGTGGTCACGGGGGCCTTCGCTTTTTCCAGCGCGGCTTTTGCCTCGGAATAGGTGACGACAGCCGTGAACAGCAGACGCGTGCCATCCGGCGACCATTGCGGGGTGGCCGCGCCGCGAAGAGCAGGAGTCACCGCGTAAGGTTCACCGCCGGCGACGGGCATCACCCAGATGCGGGCTTCGTTGTCTCCTTCGGGGCGCACAAACGCGATGCGGTCGCCGGAGGGATGCCAGGACGGCAGGTGGGCCACCGGGCCGGCGGCGGTGAGTTCGCGGGGGGCCTCGTCGCCATCGGTGGCGGCCAGCCAGAGACGGTTGCGATAGACGACGTCCCCGGAGGGCAGGGATTCGAGGGAGCGCACCGTATAGGCGATCCTTTTGCCATCGGGCGAGAGCGCGGGGGAGGCGGGGTGGCTGATTTTCAGGAGGTCGCTTGCGGTGATCAGGGTGTCGAGGGGCTCCGCGTGAAGGACGGTGCAAAGCAAAGCAAGCGCCCAAGGCAGGGGAAGGAAGCGCATATTAGATTGGCAGATTGGAGATCATCGAAAACGGTTTCCACCCTCAAACATGACCAATCGCTTTTATAGTTCTTTTGACGAAGAGGCGTGGGGTGAGGCCCGCAAAAGCGATTATCGCACGTCGTTTCAGGTGGACCGCGACCGCGTGATCCATGCGCATGCGTTTCGCAAGCTCCAGTCAAAGACGCAGGTGTTTCTATCGGGCGAATATGACTTCTATCGCACGCGGCTCACGCATTCGATGGAAGTCGCGCAGATCGGACGCTCGATCTGCCACTATTTGCTGTCGCAAGGCGGGCCGTTGGCCACGGATTTTTTCATCGATGGCGACCTGGTCGAGGCGGTGTGTCTCTCGCATGATCTCGGGCATCCGCCATTCGGGCATTCGGGCGAGCGCACGTTGCAGGAGTTGATGGCACCGCACGGTGGTTTCGAGGGCAACGCGCAGACGCTCCATCTCCTGACGGAGACAATGTATCAAAACGAGGCGAGTGTGCACGGTATGCAGCCGACGCGGGCGCTCCTCGATGGCGTGCTTAAATACAAGAAGCTCCGCCGCGAGTTTCCCCAGCCCCCGCACAATCATTTTCTCTACGATCCGCAGACGATTTATCGCGACTTCGTGTTCGGTGGCGCGCCGATCCCGGCGGCGCTGCACGAAGGCGAGGCGCTGAATAAATTCAAAAGCGTCGAGTGCCAGATCATGGATTGGGCGGACGACGCGGCCTATTCGCTCAACGATATTGTCGATGGCGTGAAGGCGGGGTTTCTTACGATCGACCGCATCGAAAGCTGGGCGGCGGGCGTGGGTATCGATGCGGAGCGCCAGCATCACCTGGAGACGCTCCTCCGCGCGATTCGCGGCGACAAGCTGGAGGCGGTGTTCGCCGACAAGATCGGAGGTTTTATCACCGCGTGCCGTCTGCGTCCTCGCGTTAACTTTATGTCGGGACGGACGCACCGTTATGCCTTTGACCTGGTGGTCGCTCCCGAGGCGCTGCGCGAGGCGCAGTTTTTCAAGACGATGGCCAACGACATTATTTTCGAGAGTCCGCAGCTTCAGCAGATCGAGCACAAGGCGCGGAAGGTGCTCTTCAGCCTGTGGGAGTCGTGCTGGCACAACTACGTCGAGAAACGCGGACGCGTGATCAACATCCTGCCGCCGCGGGTCGGCCGGCTGGTGGATGCGGAGACCGAGGTGGCCGGCAAGGCGCGGCGCATCTGCGACTGGCTCGCCGGGCTGACGGATGGCTTGATCGTGCGCACTTACAAGCGCCTCAACGATCCCGACTTTGGATCGATCCGGGATCTGAGCTGAAGATCGCGGGCGGGATTGCCTGCAGCAAAGTAGACGCGGTGTCCGGCCGTGTTTCGGAGATGGAAAAGGGAAACGCGGCAGGATGCGGCGTCTACTTTGCCAGATGACCCGCCTTGACCGCGTCGGCGATCATTTGGGCGGCGTAAGTCCAGACTTCGGCCGCACCGTCTGCGATGTGGCGGTTCCGCGCGATGACGCGGTCGCTGGTCACCCCATGCTGGCGCCAGGCGGCTCCTTCGGTGAGGCAGTTTTGCAGCATTGGTTGAAACCGGTCCACCGCCGCGGCGAATTTTGCCTCGGGCGTTTCCCGGGCTTCGAATTCGTCCCAGAGCCCGCGGAATTCCGCCGCCTGGTCGGACGGGAGCAGCCCGAAAATCCGATCGGCCGCACGCGCTTCGCGGTCGTGTTGACCGGCCATGCGGGCGGTGTCGTAGGCGAAGGTATCACCGGCGTCGATTTCGACGATGTCGTGGATCAAGAGCATCTTGATCACACGCAAAACATCGAGCCCCGGCGTATTGGTGTGCTCGGCCAGCACCAGCACGATCAAACAAAGGTGCCACGAATGCTCCGCGTCGTTTTCCTGACGGCGGCTTTGGGTGAGCAGCGTCTGGCGGAAGACCTCCTTGAGCTTGTCGACCTCGACGATGAACCGGATCTGTTGCGCCAACCGCGCTTGCGTGGACATGGCCGCACGAATGTCGGCCGGGTTGCTTCTTGGCGAGCGCGGACCCGTGGACCGGACACTGATGAAGCGATGGGTGAGAGAGAGGGCGGCGGACCAATCCAGTTTGTCACTTATTAAGTGACAAACTGGATTGGCGAGCACCCGATACGGGGCGGGAGGAGGGTGGGGTGGATGGCTGAAAAGAGGCATGACGGGGCGGGCCAACCTTTTCCTTGCTTGCGGGGGCGGGGGGCTCTTCGATTGCGGGCTATTTTCCCATGAAAATCCTCGTCGCCGACAAGATCTCACCCAAGGGAGTCGCCTACCTGCGCCAGCAGACGGGCTTTGAAGTCATCGAGGCCTACGGCTCCTCTCCGGAGCAAGTTCTGGAACTCGTCAAAGACGTGCACGCCATCGCGGTGCGTTCGGAAACGAAGATCACCCGCGCCGTGCTCGAAGCCGCGCCGCTCCTCAAGGTTGTGGGCCGTGCCGGTGTCGGCGTGGACAATGTCGACGTCGATGCCGCCACCGAGCGCGGTGTCGTGGTCATGAACACCCCGGCCGGCAACACGGTTGCCACCGCCGAACTCACTTTCACCCACATCCTTTGCGGCGCGCGTCCCGTCGCCCAGGCCGCCGCTTCCATGCGCGCCGGCCAGTGGGATCGCAAGAGCTTCAGCGGCATCGAACTCTTTAAGAAGACCCTTGGCGTCGTCGGCCTTGGCCGCATCGGCGGCGAAGTCGCCAAGCGCGCCCAGGCCTTCGGCATGCGCGTGCTCGCCTACGATCCCTACCTGTCGCCCGCCCGCGCCAAGGCCATGCAGGTCGAGCCGGTCACGCTCGATGAACTCCTCGCCCAGTCGGACTACATCACGGTGCACATGCCGATGACCGATGACACGCACCACATGATCGACGAGGCCGCCTTCGAGAAGTGCAAAAAGGGCCTGCGCATCTTCAATTGCGCGCGCGGCGGCATCATCAAGGAAACCGCCCTCATCGCCGCGCTTAAGTCCGGCAAGGTTGCCGCCGCCGGGCTCGACGTGTTCGAAGACGAGCCTCTCGCCAAGGACAGCGAACTCCGCTCGCTCCCGAATGTCGTTCTTACGCCCCACCTCGGTGCCTCGACCACCGAGGCCCAGGAAGCGGTGGGCATCGAAGTCGCCGAGCAGATCGCCGATCTCCTCGTCAGCGGCGCCGTGCGCAACGCCGTCAATCTTCCCTCGGTCGACGCCGCCACCGCCAAGCTGCTCGCCCCCTACATCGATCTCGGCACCAAGCTCGGCACGCTCGTGCAGCAGATCGCCTCGCAGCAGGTTGCCACGCTCCGCATCACCTACGCCGGCAAGATCGTCGACCTCGACGCCAACGCGATCACCCGCTCCATCGAGCGCGGTTTCCTCCGTCGCATCAGCGAGGACGTCAACACCGTCAACGCCCCGTTTGTCCTCCAGCGCCTCGGCATCCAGGCGGAAGTCGTGAAGAGCAACAGCCCCTGCGATTACGCCGAGCTCATCACCGTCGAGGCCGTGACCGGGTCCGGCGAGGTGTTCCGCGCCTCGGGCACGCTCATCGGCAAGACCAACGAGCCCCGCATCGTCAGCATCAACGGCCGCGAGGTCGAAGTCGCCGCCGAGGGCAAACTCCTCGTGCTCGAGAACCTCGACCAGCCGGGCATGGTCGGCGCCGTTGGCACCCTGCTGGGCAAGGACAAGGTCAACATTGCCGACATGTCCCTCAGCCGCCTCACGCCCGGCGGCACCGCCTACATGGTGGTGCGCGTCGACACCGAGCCGAGCGAGGCCGCCCGCAAGGAAATCAAGGGCAACCCGGCGATCAAACAGGCCAAGTTCGTCCAGCTCTGAGGCTGTTATCATGGAGAGCCGACGGGTTCGCCGGCTCTCCTTTTTGACCCATGTTGATCCCCCTCACCATCGCCGCCGTTGCCGGCTATCTGCTGGGAGCCATCCCCTTCGGCTGGCTCGTCGCGCGCGCCCACGGGATCAACATCTTCGAGCACGGTAGCAAGAGCCCGGGTGCGACCAACGTGAAGCGCGTCCTCGGCAAGAGGGCGGGCAACACGGTCTTCTTTTTGGATGCCGTTAAAGGCGCGCTTGCCGCCGGCTGGCCGTTGTTGATGGAACGCGTCGGGCTCGCGCAGGTGGCCGATACCAAAAATGCCGTCAGCTGGTCTTGGATGCTGGTGGACGTAAAACTGCTGGGGCCTGAAACGGTCATCCCCGCCGCCGTCACCGGCCTGCTCTTCGCCGTTCTTGGACATAGTTTCTCCTGCTTCACGCGTTTTAAAGGCGGCAAGGGCGTGGCCACTTCAGCTGGCGGCTTTATCGTGCTGATGCCCGTGGTCACCCTGATCGCGCTCGTGGTGTGGCTCGTCACCTTCTACGGATCGCGCTACGTGTCACTTGCATCGATCCTTGCTGCGACCGCGATGCCCGTCGCCGCCTATTTTCTCAAGGAGCCGAAACTCGTGGTGATCCTTGCCGCCGTGATTGGTGCCTTCGTGATCATTCTGCACCGCGCCAACATCAAGCGCCTGCTCAACGGCACCGAAAACCGCTTCGTTAAAAAATCCGCCGCCGCCACTCCCGCCCAATCATGAGCACCTCGACCATCAACATCGGCATCTGCGGCCTTGGCACTGTCGGCCAGGGCGTGTGGAAGCACATCGAGTCCAACCGCGCCGCCCTCGAATCCCGCCTCGGTGTCACGCTCAACCTCGCCCGCGCCTCCGTTCGCGACCTCACGAAGAAGCGCTCCGTGCGCATCGCCGCCTCGAAGTTCACCACCGACCCGCTCTCGATCGCGACCGATCCGTCGATCCACATCGTGTGCGAATTGATCGGCGGTGTAACGCTCGCCCGTGAGGTCACGCTCGCCGCGTTGAAAGCCGGCAAGACCGTCGTTTCCGCCAACAAGGCCCTCCTGTGCAAACACGGCCCGGAGCTCTTCGCCGCCGCCCGCAAGCACGGCGGACACTTCTTTTTCGAGGCTTCCGTCGCCGGCGGCATCCCCATCATCAAAGCCCTTCGCGAGGGTCTGGTCGCCAATCGTTTCAAGCTCATTTACGGCATCCTTAACGGCACGTGTAACTACATCCTCACGCGCATGGAGCGCGAGGGCCTGTCGTATCAGGCGATCCTCGCCGAGGCCAAGGTGCTCGGTTATGCCGAGGCCGACGAATCCCTCGACGTCGAGGGTTGGGACACCGCGCACAAGGCCTCTATTCTCGCCTTCCTCGCCCACGGCACCTGGGTGCCCGTCGAAAAAATGCTGGTCGAGGGCATCACCCAGATCACCCAGGCCGACCTCGCCTTCGCCCGCGAGAACGGCTACGCGATCAAGCTCCTCGCCGTCATCACCCGTGAGATCGACACCGGCGAGGTCTTTGTGCGCGTCCACCCGACGCTCGTCCCGAAAACCAAGGTGCTGGCCAACGTCAACGAGGTCTACAACGGCATCTCCGTCACCGGCGACGTGGTCGGCGAGACCGTCTACATCGGACGCGGCGCCGGCCAGGACCCGACTGCCAGCGCCGTCATCAGCGACATCGTCGACGGCGTTATCCTGTTGAACCGTGGCAACACCCATCTGCCCGAGCTCGCCGAGACGCGCGCTTCTCTGACTCCGTTGCAAAGCATCACCGGACGCTACTACCTGCGCCTTGAAGTGAAGGACGAGCCCGGCGTGCTCGCGAAGATTTCCGGGGCCACCGCCAAACTGCATGTGAGCATCGCCAGCGTGCTTCAGCGCCCCAGCGACATGCCCGGCGCCGCCTCGCTCATCCTCACGACCCACAAGTCCAACGAAAAGGCGATCCGCGCCACCATCACGCGCCTCAGGCGGCTTTCCAGCGTCCTCGGCGAGCCCGTGCTCCTCCGCATCGCCGATTTTTAAAAAGTAGCGAGTAGCGGGTAGTGAGTAGCGAGCATTCCGGCCGCGATTCACTCCTCCTCTTCTACTCTCCTCCTACTCGCTACCCGCTACTCACTACTTTCCCAAACAAACCCATGGCCAGAATCGTCCAAAAATACGGCGGCACCTCGGTCGGTGACGTTGAACGCATCCGCAAGGTCGCCGAACGCATCAAGGCGATCCGCGACGAGGGCAACGAACTCGTGATCGTTGTCTCCGCCCGCGCCGGCGTGACCAACGAGCTCATTGCCCGGGCCAAGGCCCTCTGCGGCACTCCCAGCGAGCGCGAGATGGACCAGCTCCTCTCCGTCGGCGAGCAGGAGACCATCGCCCTCACCGCCATGGCGCTCCACGGCGTCGGCGCCGACGCCGTGTCCTACACCGGCGCGCAGGCCGGCATCTTTACCGACAAGGTTCACACCAAGGCGAAGATCAAAACGATCAACGCCAAGCCCATCGAAGCCGACCTCAAGGCGGGCAAGGTCGTGATCGTCGCCGGCTTCCAGGGCATCAACGATGATGGCCAGATCACCACGCTCGGCCGCGGTGGTTCCGACCTCACCGCCATCGCCCTGGCCGCCGCGCTCCATGCCGACAAGTGCGAGATCTACACCGACGTTGACGGCGTCTACACCGCGGACCCGCGCGTCGTGAAGGACGCCAAAAAACTCCAGGAAATCTCCTACGACGAAATGCTCGAACTGGCCTCGTCCGGCTCGAAGGTCATGCAGTCCCGCTCGGTTGAATTCGCCGCCAAATACGGCGTCGTTTTCGAAGTCCGCTCCTCCTTTAACTACAATCCAGGAACCATCGTGAAACAGGAAATCTCCTACATGGAAAAGGTCGTTGTGCGCGGCGTCGCCGTCGACAAGGACCAGGCCAAGGTCATCGTCTCCAACATCCTCGACAAGCCCGGCTCCGCCGCGAAGGTCTTCCGCGCCCTCGCCGATGCCAGCATCATCGTCGACATGATCGTGCAGAACGTGGGCCGCAACGGCATCGCGAACCTCACGTTCACCGTTCCGTTGACCGACAGCGCCAAGGCCCAGCGCACGCTCGAGCCCGTGCTCGACGCCATCGGCGGCGGCCAGGTCGCCATCCACGAAAACATCGCCAAACTCTCCGTGGTCGGCGTCGGCATGAAGACGCATTCCGGCGTCGCCGCCACGCTTTTCCAGGCACTCGCCGATGCGGGCGTGAACATCGAGCTCATCAGCACCTCCGAGATCAAAATCTCCGTCGTGATCGACAAGGCCAAGGCCGACGAAGCCGCCCGCGTCGCTCACGCTGCGTTCGAACTGGACAAGCTCTGATTCCAAGAAGTGGCGAGTAGCGGGTAGTGAGTAGCGAGCATCCTCCGATCTCTGACTACCCGCTACTCACTACTCGCTACCCGCTACTTCAAAATGCGTTTCGTCTCCACCCGCGGACAAACTCCCGCTCTTGGCTTCTCCGATGCCGTCGCCACCGGTTTGGCTCCGGATGGCGGTCTCTACCTGCCCGAGACGCTTCCGCAGTTCACCGCCGCCGATCTCGCGCGCTTTGAACCGCTGCCTTACGCGGAACTCTGCTTCGAGTTCTTAAAACTCTTCGCGACCGACATCGAGCCGTCCGTCCTCCGCGCCCTCATTGCGAAAAGCTACACGACATTTTCCGATCCGCGCATTGCTCCCATCGTCAAGCTCGACGACCGCACGTCCGTTCTCGAACTTTTCCACGGTCCCACGCTCGCGTTCAAGGACTTCGCCCTCCAGCTCCTCGGCAACCTCTACGAGCACCAGTGCGCCGTGCGCGGGCAGACGATCAACGTCCTCGGCGCCACCTCCGGTGACACCGGCTCGGCCGCGATCCATGGTCTCCTCGGCAAACCGGGCACCGCGATTTTCATCCTCTATCCGGACGGCCGCACCTCGCCGCTTCAGGAGCGCCAGATGGCCTGCACGGGCGCGGATAACGTCTATGCCCTCGCGATCGATGGTTCGTTCGACGATGCGCAGGCAGCCTTGAAAGACCTGTTTGCCGACCAGGATTTCCGCACGCGTCACCGGCTTTCAGCCGTCAACTCCATCAACCTGGCCCGCGTGCTCGCCCAGTGCGTTTACTACCTTTACGCCTACCTGCGTCTGCCGGTCGCGACGCGCGCCGAGACCGAGTTTGTGGTGCCCACGGGTAATTTCGGCAACGTGCTCGCCGGTTGGATGCTCCAGAAAATGGGCGTGCCGATCCACAGTTTTAAGGTCGCGACCAACCAGAACGACATCCTCTACCGGCTTTTCACGACGGGTGACTATCGCGTGTCGGCGGTTGCGCCCAGCCTCGCGCCGTCGATGGATATCCAGGTATCGAGCAATTTTGAACGCTTTCTCTACCTGAGCGTCGGTCGCGATGCTGCAAAAGTCCGCGAGGTCATGCAGACCTTCAAGGCCACCGGCGGGTATAAATTCGAGAACTTCGACCGCGATACGTTCAGCGCCTCGCGCTGCACCGACGCGCAGATCCCGACGATTATCAAGTCGGTTTATGAGCGTTACGGTTACATCGTTGATCCGCACACTGCCTGCGCCTTTGCCGATCTGTCGAAGGATCGTCCCAGCCTGGTGCTGGCGACCGCCAGCCCGGCCAAATTCCCAGACACCATCATCTCGGCCATCGGGGTTGAGCCGACCGATCCGAGCTTGGAAATCTTGAAGCAGCGCCCGCTAAAAAAACATCTGCTCAAGGCGGATGCCGGCGCGATCCGGGCCTTCATCGACGCTCACGCGGTGTAAGTTCCTGCGGACGTAGACGAGGCATCCTGCCGTGGTGGGATGCCTCGCAATGGCCGAAACGCGGCGGGACGCCACGTCTGCCACCGATCCCGCCCGCCGAATTGGCCTTGCGGACATCCCGGGTATGTAATGCCTTGGACAGGAAAGAAGCCCTGCAATTCCTTGCCTGGCGAGAACCTCCAACGCGCGCCGCAACCAAATGCTTTCCCGAGACTGCACGGTGTCCTCGACTGCGGCGGCGGCCCGTGCCCATTTGCGGGCGATTTCCCCTGACGCATCGCCCGCTTTGATCGATGGGGTTTCCGTCCTGGTGGAGGAGCTTTTTGCGGGGCGTCACCCGGGCTACCAGAAGGCCGATCTCAAGTATCATAACCTCGATCACACGGTGCTCGCGACCCAATGCTTCGTCGATCTGGCCAAGGGCCGTGTGCAGCACGACGAGCAGCCGGTCTTCAGCCCGCGTCAGTTCTCCCTAGGTTACGCGGCGATCCTCTTGCACGACAGCGGATATTTAAAAACGCGTGATGATGTGTCCGGCACGGGCGCCAAATACACGTCGTCACATGTCCAGCGGAGTTGTGCGCTTGCCGCGCTCGCGTTGCCTGACCTGGGTTGCAGCGCGGATGAAATCGAAGGCGTGCAAAACGCGATCCGTTGCACGGGCCTGAACAGCCAGATCGACCGGATTAACTTTCGCAGCGAGATCGAGCGTCTGACGGGTTGCATGGTCGTGACCGCCGATTACCTCGGGCAGATGGCCGACCCGGATTATCCGGTGAAGCTGCCGCGGCTGTTCGAGGAGTTTGAAGAGGCCAATAATTTCAGCCGGGTGCCGTTTGAAAGCCGGCCGTTCCGCTCCGCCAAGGACCTGATGGCGAAGACGACGGCGTTTTGGCACGGCTTCGCGCTGCCCAAGCTCGATCGCGATTACCAGGGCGTGTATCGCCTGCTGACCCAGCCCGACGGGAGCAACCCCTACCTGGAGGCGGTTGAGGCGAATCTGGTCCGCATTGCGGAACTTGCCGTGGAGTGAGGCGGCCTACGCCGCCTCGCGTCCCTACTTCACCGTCATCACATACTCGCCTTCCCAGTTTTCGGGCGGCGGGGCGACCTTGTAGAGCGAGGCGATCTCGCTGTAGACCCGCGACGGATTGGTCCTCACGCCCGGGGTGGCGCCAGGCTGGTTCGGCTCCAGCTCCCCGCTTTGGGCAAAAAGGGCGAGTGCGCCGTCCCAGTCGCGGGCGTAATAGCTTTCGAGGCCTTGTTCGAAGAGGCGCATGCACTCCCGGGTTTTCTCGGTGACGTTTTCCTTGAGTCCGATGATCTCGAAAATCGGGACGGCGGAGCTGCGACCCTTGACCACGATGCGCCCGAGCGGGCGGAAAACCACGCGGTCGCCGCCGTCCCGCACGCAGGCCTCGCGGGTCGCTTCGGTGCACATCGAGTAGACGCCCCAGTTCTTCGCGCCCGATTCCATGCGCGCGGCGAGGTTTACGTTGTCGCCCATCATGGTGTAATTGAAACGGGTGCGGCTTCCCATGTTGCCGACGATGACCGGGCCGCTGTTGAGGCCGATGCGCGACTGCATTTCATGGACGATGGACGGCCAGCGATCGCCTTCGGATTTCCATTTTTCACGGAGCTCGGCGAGCTTGAGTTGAACGCGCTGGCTGGCGATGCAGGCGCGGAGCGCATGATTGGGCAGGGGCATCGGGGCGCCAAACATCATCACCACGGCGTCGCCAATGTATTTGTCGAGCGAGCCGCCTTCCTCGAGCACGATGTCGGTGCAGGCGGTGAGGTATTCGTTCATCAACTCGACGAGCCGGTCGGGCGGAAGTTTTTCGGAGAAAGTTGAGAAGGACTGGATGTCCGAAAAATACGCGGTGATGGTCTCCTCGTGGCCGCCGAGCTGGGGGGATTCTCCCGACTCGATCATGCGGTTGACGAGTTCCGGAGAGAGATAGGTGCCGAACATTCCCTTGATCTGCATCTTGGCGCGCTGTTCACGGACGAGTTGCCGCACGATCATGAAAACCTGCAAACCACCGAAACCGAGCACCGGCCAGAGCAGCGGCAGCCAGAGGCTCCAGTTGGTCCAGAACGCGGCGGCGAACGCGAGGTAGGCGGCCGGGACACCCAGCCCGAAGAGAGCCTGCTGGGCGAGCGTCCGCGTGGAGTAAAGCAGCAGGCCGATCACGCCGATGAGCAGCGCTCCCGTGAGCACCGGCCACAACGGAGCACGACGCGCGTAGTCCTCGCGGAGAATGTTGTCGAGGACGTTGGCATGAACGAGCACGAGCGGGGTTTCCGCGCCGAAGGGGGTGAGGCCGTTGTCGCTCAGTCCGGTCGAGAACTGGCCCACCAGCAAAATTTTGCCCTTCAAGTCGGGCTTCTCCGGATGGGGCTTATTAAAAACATAATGCTCCATGTGGCTGATCGTGACGGCCGCAAAACCCACGTTGTTGCTCTCCTTTTGTCCGAAACGATAGTTGATGAGATAGCGACCCTGTTCATCGATCGGAATGCGGCGCTGGAGGGTTTCGCCTTCCAGATAAATGGCCTCACCGAGGACGACGCGCACCTGCTGCGGCGAAAGGTTTCCATGCAGCATTAACGTTTGCAGGGAAAGGCTCGGATAAATTCCGGAGCCGATGCGTTGCAGCATCGGAACGTGGCGGCGGACGCCATCGGGCCCCGCCGGCGTGTCGCAGAATGCGGTGAGCCCGACCTGCTGAAGGGCGTGAACGGGCCTGAGCGCGAATTGCGACGAAGGGATTTTTTTGACGTCGCCGTCAACTCGAAGCAGCGACCGGTTGGACGCGGGCACCAAGGGCGGCTGTCCGGGATCATCATCGCTTGCATAGGCGCCAAAGACCACGCGTCCGTTGAGCATGGCGGCGCCTTTCGTGAGCTCGCCGTCAAAGTCGGACGGTTCCAGAAACAAAATATCCCAGGCGACCGCCGATGGGTTGACGTGCGAGACGGCATACATGAATTCGCCGTGAACCACGCGTTTCCACGGCCAGAGTCCGAATGCGTCAATGCTGGCGTCGTCGACGCCCACAACGACCACGCGAGGGTCGGGCGGCGTTTG
Source organism: Rariglobus sp. (assembly GCA_029266495.1). GTDB lineage: Bacteria > Verrucomicrobiota > Verrucomicrobiia > Opitutales > Opitutaceae > Rariglobus. Next base: position 40,368 of record JAQSWS010000029.1, read on the forward strand.
GTAATGCACGCGAAACTGGGTGATGTTATCCAGCGTGATATTCTCAAGCCGTTGCAACCAGGGGGTTGCTCCGAGTGCGAGCGCGAGGCCGATGCAAACGATCGTGGGCAGGAAATACTCACAGATCAAATTGGTCGCGCGCTTGTTCATCAAGGCCGGCAGGGTTGGGCCAACTCGTTGGAGGCTCAACGCGAAAGCGGGGGAAGTTCCCGCCGGCGTGAGCCCGGGGCCGGCGAGGGGGTCACAGGCTGTAGGCGCCGACCGCCTGCACGCGACCGCGGATGCTGACCACCCCGTAGTCGGAGAGGCCCGCGGTCATCGTCGATGGCATCCGGATTTTCACCTGGTCGCTCAACAGGATGGTCGAGTTGAAGTCCTTGTTCAGTTCCTCAAGCCGGGAGGCGATGTTCACGGTGTCGCCCATGACGCAGTATTTCATGCGCGAGGGGCTGCCGATGTTGCCGGCCACCAGCGGGCCGGT
>JAQSWS010000119.1 GCA_029266495.1 Rariglobus sp.
GTTTTCGCGGATGGCGATGTATTCCATCTCGGGCGTGATGATGCCGGCGCGGGCGTATTGGAGCTGGGTGACGATCTTACCGGGTTTGGCACGGAGAACCTTGTTGTGGCTGCGATCGAAGAACTTGATCGGGTTGCGGCGGCCCTCGGCCTCGGCCTGGGCGCGGTGCTGTTCGGACAAATAACCGTCGTCGATGGGCTTGATCTCGCGGCCTTCTACCTGATCGACGTCCGCACGCTCAAGGATCCAGGGGAGCCGGATCTTCGGGAGACCCTGGGAGGAGTCACCGTGGAAGGCCGGGTCGCCCCAGGCGCCGGACGTGTCGTAAACGCGGACGGGCTCGTTGGGCACCTCGGTGCCGTTGGGGAGCTTGGTGGGGGAGAGGGCGATCTCGCGCATGGGCACGCGGATATCGGGGCGGCTGCCGGTGACATAAACGCGGGTGGACGCGGGGAACTGGCGGCTGTTGGCCGAGGAATCGGCAGGCTCGGTCTTGGTGGCGGAGGTGGACATGATGGGAAACGGTGGGTGAAGGGCTGCGGCCACCAACGTCATCAGGATTCCCGAATCCGCCGTCTTATATAAGATAGCAAATCCCGTTTTCCCTTCGACGGTGCTAACCGCATCAGGTTCGAAGGCTTTAAGGACGGATCGTGTCCCAGTCTCAGCCCGACGCCTCGGGTTCGCCTAAACAAATGTAGCCCCACAACACGCGGAACGGCGGAAGTTTCAACTCAAATTCCGCGATCCCTCCCGTGCACACGGGGCAGGATCATTTAAACCCTTGGCAATGGGGAGCGCCGATGTTTGATCGCCCGTTCCCCCGCATGTTCGAAACGCTCCTGAACTATTTTCAGAACTCCCCTCTTTCGTTGTGGGGACCGTTTCTCGTGCTGTTGTTGTGCGGCCTTGGTCTGCCGATCCCCGAAGATGTCGTGCTGATCACGGCGGGCGTGCTGGGCCAGATCGACGGACGGTCGTGGATCGAGATCAGTGCATTGATGTATGCGGGCGTGATCGGAGGCGACAGCATCACGTTTTTCGCCGGCCGGCACGTCGGCGGGCGGGTGCTCACGTCAAAGTGGTTTCAGCGGATCTTCCCTCCGCAGAAGCAAGCCAAGGTCGTCGATTTTTTCGACAAGAACGGCTCGATCGGGCTGTTCATCGGACGCTTTCTTCCCGGACTCCGCGCACCGATTTTCTTCACGGCGGGATCGATGAAGGTGCCGTTCCTCAAGTTTTTGTTTTTCGACGGACTGGCCGCTCTCATCAGCGTGCCGGTGTTCGTGTGGCTGGGTCACTGGCTTTGGGAGAAATTTCATTCCGACATCGAGCAGTTCAACCGCACGTTGTCGCAAACGCATGAATACGCGGGCTGGGCCGCGCTTGGATTGGTGGCGGTGGTTGTCGTCGGATTCTGGATCTGGCGCCGCAAGCGCCGGACGCGAAAAGCGGCCCAATCGTAAGCTTAGCCCTTTCGCCAGCGCTTGAGGGCGGCACCGGTCAGGCTGCGCGGCTCGGCTTCGATGAGCGCCACCGGTCCGGCGGCGACCACCTCCCCGCCCGCACTGCCGCCACCGGGGCCGAGATCGATGATCCAGTCCGCCAGCGCGATCACGTCGAGGTTGTGCTCGATCACGATCAGCGTGTTGCCCTGGTCGCGCAGCTTGAAGAGCAGATCCATCAGGTGCTGGATGTCCACCCAGTGCAGGCCGGTCGTTGGCTCGTCGAGGATGTAGAGCGTCCCGCCTTGCTGGCGCTTGCTCAGCTCCAGCGAGAGTTTCAGCCGCTGCGCCTCGCCGCCGGAGAGCGTCGTCGCCGACTGGCCGAGCGTAAGATAACCGAGGCCGACGGCGTTGAGCGTCTCGAGCTTGTCCATCACGCGCGGAATATTCCGGAAAAGCATCATCGCATCGCGCACGGTCATATCGAGGACATCGGCGATGGATTTGCCGTGGAAAAGGATTTCAAGAGTCTCGCGATTGAAACGACGCCCGTCGCAGCTCGGGCACGGCGCGTAGGCGTCGGCCATGAACTGCATGTCGAGCTTGATGACACCGTCGCCCTGGCAGCGTTCGCAACGTCCGCCGCGCACGTTGAAGGAGAAACGGCTGGCCTTGTAGCCGCGCACCTTGGCGAGCGGCACCTGCGCGAACAGGTCGCGCAACAAATCGAGCAGGCCGACGTAGGTCGCGGGATTGGATCGGGGCGAACGTCCGATCGGCGACTGGTCGACCTGCACGAGTTTCTCGAAGTGATCGAGGTTCTCGATGTGGCGGTGCAGACCGGGCGTGATGCGGGTGGCACCGTTGAGCTTGCGCGCCGCGGCGGCGGCAAGGACGTCGTTGACGAGCGTGCTCTTGCCCGAGCCGGACACGCCGGTGACGACCGTGAGCAGGCCAACCGGGAAACGCGCGTCAACGTCGCGCAGATTGTTCGCGCGCGCCTCGCGCACGGTGAGGAAGTGGCCGTCGGATTTTTTGGTGACCGCCTCCTTGGTGACGGATTGTTTGCGCGCGAGAAACGGGCCGGTGCGCGATTGTTTGGCGGACATTGCCATCAACGCGGCGGGCGTGCCCTGAAACAAAATGCCGCCGCCCTCGGTGCCCGCCTCGGGGCCAAGCTCGATGATCTCATCGGCGATGCGCATGGTGTCCTCGTCGTGTTCGACCACCAGCACGGTGTTGCCGCGGTCGCGCAACTCCTGGAGCGTTTCGAGGAGCTTTTGATTGTCGTGCGGGTGCAGACCTATGCTCGGCTCGTCGAGCACGTAGATCACTCCCATGAGCCCCATACCAAGCTGGGTGGCGAGGCGCACGCGCTGGGCTTCCCCGCCGGAGAGCGTGTCGTAATCGCGATTGAGCGTCAGATAACCGAGGCCCGTTTCGAGCAGGAAACGCAGACGCTGCTCGATGCCGGTGACGATCTCGCGCAATGCCTCGTTGCCGGCGAGCCCGGCGACGAGCGCCGTGGCGAAGGCATGGGCGTCACCGACATCGAGCGCGAAGAATTGCGGAATGGTCTTCCCCGAAACCGTCACGGCGCCGCTGCGGGCGTTGAGCCGGGTGCCATGACACTCGGGACATTCGCCACTGATCATGAACGTGGTCAGGCGCGCTCGAAACCCATCGCTGTCGGTCTCGCGAAAACTCTCCTCCAGGTCGCCGAGGATGCCGGCAAACGGCATGGCCTTGGGCTCCCGCATGCGCTTCAGCTTGAAGGCGAACAACCGCTCCCCCGCCCCGTTGAGCAACACATCGCGGGTTTTCTGCGGCAGATCCTTCCACGGGACGTCGGCGTCGAAGGGAAGCTGCTCGGCGAGCTGCTTCAGCTGCGCGTTGTGTTTGATGATGAGATTTTTTCCGCCGATGCGCCACGGTTTGATCGCGCCGCCACGCACGGATTTCTCCGGATCGGGGATGACAAGCTCGGGAATGAAGCGGAGCTTGCGACCCAGTCCACCACAGGTGCCGCACGCTCCCTCGGAGTGATTGAACGAGAAATGGCGCGGCGTGAGTTTTTCGAAAATATCGCCGCACACCTCGCAGGCGAGCGACTGGCTGAGGCTCAACTCGCGCCACGGCGCGTCGGCGGACTTCTGCGCAAGAATGAGCGCGCGATCCTTGCCTTCGCGAAAGGCGAGTTCGAGTGAGTCGGCGAGACGGCTGCGCTGGTCGGCGACCGCGACAAGACGGTCAACCACGAGATCGACTTGAATCTCCGCCGAGCCGGCGCCGGCGGGAAGGATGCGGGCGTCGTCCAGGTTCTTGATTTCACCGTCAAGCCGCACGCGTTGAAAACCGCGCTGGCGAAGCCGTGGCAGTTCGTCGCGCAGGACGGACGGCTTGGCATTGAGCGCGGGCGCCAGGATCATGATGCGTTCGCCCGGCACTTCGCGCAGGACACGGGCGACGTTGTCATCGAGGAAGCGTTGCACCACACGGCCGCCATCCTTGGGGCAACGTTGCTCGCCGTGCAGCGCCCAAAGCAGTCGCGCGTAGTCGGCGATCTCGGTGACCGTGGCGATCGTGCTGCGTGGCGATCCACCGCCGGTGCGCTGCTCGATGGCGAGGACCGGCGAGAGCCCATGAATAAAGTCGACGTCGGGGCGCTTGAGTTGCTCCAGGACCTGGCGGGCCTGCGTGGAGAGCGACTCCATGTATTTACGGTAGCCCTCGGCGTAGATCGTGTCGAAGGCCAGCGACGACTTTCCGGAGCCCGACGGCCCCGTGATGACCACGAGCTTCCCTCGCGGGATGCGCAGCTCGAGGTTCTTCAAGTTGTGCTCCCGGGCGCCTTTGACGTGAATGTGAGTCGCGGCCTGCATGTGGCGGAACCGACACGGTAATCAATTTGCCGCGAACGCAAGCCCGGCACGGCGGGGCGGCGACGGCCCGTCCTTTCGGCTGGCGTCGGCGCGCGCGGATGCTTGTTGTTTGCGCCATGTCCGAAATTCAAGAACCGCGTCTGTTGACCCCGAGCCAGCGCCGCCTGGTGGGTTTTGCTCTCGGGCTGGCAGCCTTGGTCGGCACCATCGCGCTGCTCGCCGGCGTCTTCCTGGTGCTGTCGTTTCTCGTTGGACATTTTTCCGGGGTGCTCTGGCCGCTGGCGGTGGCGGGCATTCTTGCGCTGATCATGCGGCCGGTCGTGGAGCTTCTGGAAACAAAGCTCCGCCTGCGGCGCCTCGCCTCGGTGATCGTGCTCTACGGCGTCTTCGTGCTGGTGCTGGCGGGCGGACTCATGCTGGTCACTCCGCCGCTGCTGGCGCAGTTGTTCGCCTTCATCGCCTACATTCCGGAGTTCTGGCAAAACGCGATCACCTACGTTCAGGACAACTACCCGCAATGGATCGAGCTCGTTAACAAGCAGCTTGAAAACCCGACCGTCCGCAATGCCGTGGACGGAGCCCTTGAGGAACTCAAGCAATTGACCGCTCACGCACTGCCCACCCTGCGCTCCGCCGGTCATGGCGTGCTGAGTATCGTCGGTTTTGTCGCCCATCTCGCGGTCGTGCCGATCTACCTTTTCTTTTTCCTCCTCTCGAATCGTGAGCCGACCAAGAACCTTGAAAAACAGCTCCCGTTCCTGAAGCCCGACATGCAGGCCGACGTGGTGTTTCTCGTCCGCCAGTTCATCGACATCGTCATCTCCTTTTTCCGCGGCCAGCTCGTCATCGGCCTCATCATGGGCGCGATGCTGGCGGTCGGCTTCAGCCTCGTCGGACTGAAGTTCGGCCTGATCATCGGGCTGATGCTCGGCATCCTCAATATCGTGCCTTACCTCGGCACGATCATCGGGCTGAGTGTCGCGCTGCCGCTCGCCCTGCTGCAGCCGGAAGGTGGCATGCCGCTGGTGGGACTCGTGCTGCTCGTCTTCATCCTCGTGCAAAATATCGAGGGCTGGTTCCTCACGCCGAAGATCATGAGCGACCGCACCGGGCTGCATCCGGTGGCGATCATCGTTTCAATTTTCTTCTGGGGCACCGCGCTCAACGGCATTCTCGGCATGGTGCTGGCGATTCCGCTCACGGCGTTTTTCGTGACGGCCTGGCGTCTGTTGAAGCGGAAATATTTCAATCGCACCGACACCGCGGCGGTGACGACGGGTTAAATATCACGCATGGCCCGTCCGCTGCCACCGCCCGACGAATGCGCCAACTGCGGAGCCGCCATCCCGCGCAATGCCCGCGCCTGTCCCGAGTGCGGCGCGGATGAACGCACCGGCTGGCGCGAAACCTCGCTCTATGACGGGCTGGATTTGCCGGAGGACGCGGACGAGCCCGCACCCCGCCATGAAAACGGCCTGCCCTGGTATTGGATCGGCGCGTTCATCTTGGTGCTGGCCATTCTCATCCTCGGTGCACTGGGATTGCGCTCATGAACCTGAAATGGCCCTTTCTCGACCGGTGGTCCGACGCGGGCCTGCTCGTCATGCGCGTCGGCATCGGCGGATTGTTCATGATCGTGCACGGCTTCCCCAAGCTCGCGGGTGGCCCGGCCAAATGGGAGTCGGTCGGAAAAGCGGTCGGTTATCTCGGCGTTGACTTTGGCCACACTGCGTGGGGCTTTGCCGCCGCGGTGGCGGAGACACTCGGCGGCCTGCTCCTCGTTCTCGGCTGGGGACATCGCCCGGCCGCGCTCGCGTTGTTCGTCACCATGGCGGTTGCCTCGATCTGGAAATATTTTCCCGAGATATTGGGAGGATGGAGTGCGGCCGCCCATCCGATCACGATGGCGGTGGTGTGCCTGGGCCTGCTCCTCACCGGGCCGGGCAAATATTCACTCGACGCGAAAAGTTGAGGTTTTCACGCAGGCACGCTTGAGCCCGGCGCGGGCGTGGGAACTTTGTCGGCACGCATGGCGTGGGACGTTCAGTTTCGCAATGGTGTCTGGCTGCCGCAAACCGGCTGGTGGCTCGACGCGCACGAACCGGTCGCACGCTCATTCGTTTCGCATGCCCACTCCGATCATGTCGCCGCCCACAAGGAGATCATCTGTTCCGACGGCACCGCGAAACTGATGCACGCGCGTCTGCCGGCCGCCAGGCGCGAGCACGTGCTACCGTTCGGGCGCACCGAGCAGTTGACCCCCGACACCACCGTCACCTTGCACCCCGCCGGCCACATTTTCGGTTCGGCCCAGATCCTGTTGAAACACGACGCCCTCGGCCGGCTGCTTTACACGGGCGACTTCAAGCTGCGCCCCGGGCGTTCCGCCGAACCCTGCGCCACGCCTCCCGCGGACGTGCTCATCATGGAGACGACGTATGGACGTCCCCACTACGTCCTCCCTCCCACCGAAGACGTGCTGCGTGCCATCGTTCAATTTTGCCACGACACATTGGATGACGGGGAAACGCCCGTGTTGTTCGGATACAGCCTGGGCAAAAGCCAGGAGCTCCTCAGCAGCCTCGCCGGCGCGGCCCTGCCCATCATGCTGCACCGGCAGGCGGCGCGCCTCACGCGCGTTTACGAAGAATGCGGACTCACCTTTCCCGCGCATCGCGAATTCGACGCAACCGAGGCGCCCGGCCATGTCGTCATTGCCCCGCCGCATGCGCCCGGCTCGGCGTTTCTCAGGTCGATCCCAAAGCCCCGCACCGCGATGATCACCGGCTGGGCGCTCGATCCGGGCGCAAAGTTTCGCTATCAATGTGACGCCGTCTTCCCGCTCTCGGATCACGCGGATTTCCCGGATTTGCTGCGTTTCGTCGAACGCGTGAACCCGAAAAAAGTCCTCACCCTCCACGGCTTCGCGGAAGACTTCGCGCGCACGCTTCGCGAGCGTGGAGTCGAAGCCTGGGCGATCGGACGCGACAATCAGCTCGAATTTCTCCTGCCCTCGACGCCCGTGCCCTCCGCAAAGATCAGCGTGGACATCGATGCCGCCCACCCGTCCATTGAAGAAAAATCCGACGACCTCGCCGCCTTCGCCGCGGTGGCCGAGCGCATCAAGACGTCACCCGGGAAACTGGAAAAAATCCGCCTGCTGTCCGAATATCTGGCCGGACTCGACACCGAGGAAGCCGCGCAGGCCGCGCTCTATTTCACCGGACGCGCCTTTCCCCAGGCCGATCCCCGCACGCTCAACCTCGGCTGGGCGGTCATCAAACGCGCACTGCTGGAAATCACTGCACTCAATGAAGGCGATTTCCGGCAGGCTTACGGACGTTTCGGTGACAGCGGCGATACCGCGGAAGCCATTCTGACCGGCCGGGTGCAACCCGCTCCCGCGCCGCTCGCGGCCATCACCCGTTTTTTCGAAACGCTGGCGGCCACCCGGGGGCCGGCCGCGAAACTCGATTTGCTCCGCGAGCGCTTGCGCAGCCTGTCACCCGTCGCCGCCAAATACCTCATCAAGATCATCACCGGAGACCTTCGCATCGGCCTGAAGGAAGGCCTGGTCGAGGAGGCCATCGCCGTGTCGTGCGGACGGGGCATCGATGCCGTCCGTGAGGCGAATCTTCTTTGCGGCGATCTCCGTGAAGTGTCCCGCGCCGCGCGTGCGGACCGGCTCTCCACGATCGAACTGCGCGTGTTTCACCCCTTGCAATTCATGCTCGCGAGCCCCGAGCCCACCGCCGAGGCCATTCTCGCGCGGCTGGGCGCTCCCGTGTGGCTGGAGGAAAAATATGACGGCATCCGCTGTCAGGTCCATAAACAGGGCGGGCGCGTGGAGATTTTCTCGCGGGACCTTCATCGCATCACCGGGCAGTTTCCCGACATCGTGCAACTCGCCGCGGGCCTGCCGGGAGATTTCATCATCGACGGCGAACTCCTCGCCTGGCGCGAGGGACGGGCCCTGCCCTTTGCCGAATTGCAAAAACGTCTCGGGCGCACCGGCGGCGGGGATTTTTTTCTCGGCGAGGAAATTCCCGTCTCGGTGTCCTGCTACGATCTGCTGTGGCTCGACGGCCGGAGCCTCTTGAAGGTGCCGCTGAGCGAAAGGCGTCGTGAACTCGAACGCCTGCTCGCTTCGGACCCGGGCGCGCGCCTCCACCTGGCGCCGGTCACCCTCGCCCGCACCGCCACGGATATTGAGGCGGCCTTCCTGGGTTCACGCCGTCGCGGCAACGAAGGCCTGCTCGCAAAGGACCCGCAGAGCCTCTACAGCCCGGGCCGGCGCGGACAGGCCTGGCTCAAATTAAAGAAAGCCTATGCCACGCTCGACGTGGTCGTGACCGCCGTTGAATACGGCCATGGAAAACGCCGGGGCGTGTTGAGCGATTACACGTTCTCCGTGCGCGACGATGCCAGTGGGCAACTGCTCGCCGTCGGCAAGGCCTATTCGGGGCTCACCGATGCCGAGATCGCGGAACTCACGCAGCATTTCATCGAACACACGATCGAGGAAAACGAGCGCCGGCGCACCGTCGTTCCCAACGTGGTTTTGGAAGTCGCCTTCGATTCGATCCAGCCCAGTGCACGGCACGCCAGCGGGTTTTCACTGCGCTTCCCCCGCATTGCGCGCATCCGCCCCGACAAGACCGTGGCGGACATCGACACGCTGGCCACCTGCCAAAAGCTCGCCGGGCAAGGCGGTGCCGGGCGCGAATTCGGAGAGGTTCGACGGTAGCTGAAAAACATGGACGAACCACCGCCCGCCGGCACGCTCCAGCCGACTCACCCCGCCCCATGAATTTCCTCCGCCTCCTGCTGCTATCGTCCTTGCTCTGGCATGCGGCGGCCCGCGCAGACGAAGCCGTGACACTGCTCCGCCCGGGCGAAACGCTCACCTACCGCGTCGGCTGGGGCGTGCTCGGTCATGCGGGCGACCTCAAGATCTCCGCGCAGGCCGAAACCATCGACGACGCCGCGCGGCTGCGCGTGACCACCACCAGCAGCTCGCGCGGATTGGTGCGCATGCTGTATCCATTCGATGGTGACGTATGGACCTTGTTCGACCCGCACGACGGCCGGCTGCTCGGCGCCTCCGCCACCACCCGTTCGAGCAAGGAAAAGACCCACGCCACGATCACCTTCGACTACGAGAAACGAGAGGCCAGCTACGTCGACCACCTGAATGCCTCCCGGTCCGCCGCCGTGCCCCTGCCCGATGGCAGACCCATGGACTTGATCACCGCCTTGATCCAAGCCCGCGCCTGGGGACTCACACCGGGACAGTCGCGCGACGCGATGGTGTTGTTCGACGATGAGTTCTACGCCCTGAAAATCACCGCGGAGCGCGAGGAAACGATCACGACCCCCAAGGGCCCCCGCCGCACACTGTTGCTGATCCCCCGCATGATCGGAAAACCCAAGGGCATGTTCCGGCGCGGCGGCGAAGTGCGCGTATGGGTGTCGGCGGACGAAGACCGGCTGCCCCTGCGTTTCGAGGTAAAGCTCAAGGTCGGCACCGCCTACGCCGTGCTCACCGACTATCGGCCGCCGGCGGAGGCGAAGTGACCGGCGTGTAGAAAAACCGCCAGGGCTTTGCCGCCCACACCGGCCCGGCATAGGCGACGCCGATGCGCGGCGTGGCGGTGATCGCGCGACGCGGCACCACCCAGCCATCATCCTCGAGCCACAACCCCGTCGCAGGCTCCGCCGGACGGAAGTTGAACCGCCGGTCGATGCCGAGGGCACGCGTCAACCGTCCCGGCCCCTCGATGCCTTCCACCCCGCGGATGAGAATCGCCGACGGCTGGCCGGCCGGTCCGGTGACCAGGTTGAGCATCTCATGCACCCCGTAACAAAGGTAAACATACCACACGCCGCCGGCGGCATACATGACCTCGGTGCGTTGCGTGCGGCCCTTGCTCGCGTGGCAGGCGATGTCGCTTTCGCCGTGGTAGGCCTCGACCTCGCAGATGCGAACGCGGCGCGTCAGGCCGTCCGGACCGGTGGTCGCAAGCACCTTGCCAAGAAGCCAGCGTGCCAATGCAACCGTATTTTTCGATTGGACGACTTTCGCTTTAATAACCGCGCACATGGTTTTAGCTGAACGGTCCTTTAACCGCGCCGCCTTCGCAATGTCCACCTCGTCGCTCCGTCGAAACCTGCGTCTGTGCTCCTACGATGGCATCGCGGCGACTCCGATCGTTTTCCTGCTGCAACCGGGCAACTTTATCATCGCCGCGCTTCTGGTGGAGATGTTTCACCTGCCGCCCTCCACCTACGGCCTCATCGCGTCACTCCCGTTTTGGGGAAACTTCGCCCAGGCGTTCCTC
>JAQSWS010000169.1 GCA_029266495.1 Rariglobus sp.
GAACTCCGCGCCCAGGTCGGCGAGTTCAATGCTCGCGGCGGAGAGGCGGTCGGCGAGCGGTTTGCTCGCGGGGTCGAGATTTTCGAGCTGCCGCGCCTCGCGGACCAGGCCGGCCACGCGACCGGTCGCGCCGTCTTCGCCGGTGAGCCCCTGGGCGAGCGTGGAGGCGAGCCCGGTGAGCTCCTGGGCCTTGCTCAACCGCTGGAAATCGCGCTCCAGCGCCTCGATCGCCTCCTCGGTGAGATCGAGCGCGTCGAGACGGGCGAGCTGGTTTTCGAGAAATTTGATCTGATCGGGCGAGAGTTTGGTTTCGCGGGCAATGCGCTCGCGTTCGGCCAGGAGATCGCGCCAGACACGGTATTTTTCGGAGTAGGCCGCGAGGGCGTCACCGGAGCGCCCGTAGAGATCGAGCAAGTCGAGCTGGCAGCTTTCCTTGAGCAGGCGCCGCGGTTCGCTGGGTCCGTGAAAATCGATCCACGCCTCGCCGAGACGTTGCAGGGCGGCAAGCGTGGCGAGCCCGCCGTTAACCGTCAGCTTGGGGGCCTTGTCGCGCGGAAGGCTCCGCTTGAGAATGAGAATGCCATCCTCGCACGCCGGCAGATCAAGCTCGGCAAGCAGCGCGTCGATCGCCTTCGGGTTCTCAAAGAAAAGCGAGGCCTCGACTTCGCAGGCGGCCGCGCCCTGGCGAATGAGGGTCTTGTCGGCGCGTTCGCCGGCCAGAAGTGAAAGCGCGCCGAGGAGAATGCTTTTGCCGGCGCCGGTTTCGCCAGTGACGACCGTGAAGCCCGCTTCGAAATCGAGGGCAACTTCTTCCAACAGGGCCAGGTTTTTGATGCGAAGCGATTGGAGCATGGAGGCGCGTCGAGTGAGCTTGTTCGCACGCCGCGGAGCAAGTCGCTTTGCGCGCCCCGACCTCCCGAAAAAGAGAATGCACAAGGCCGATAATTTTTCTTGCGGAGTGCCGGTGAAGTCCTGCTTACTCCGCGACTCGTTTTCGTCGGACCCTTAGCTCAGTTGGTTAGAGCGTTTCCTTGACATGGAAGAGGTCACTGGTTCGAGTCCAGTAGGGTCCACCATCTTTCATTAAACCGCGAAGCTTAACGGCTTCGCGGTTTTTTTGCGCGTGGCTTTTCCTACTTGCCGGCACCCGCGCCGCTCAGGCGTCGCGCCAGCTGCGAGGCGTGCAAATCCATTGGATACACGACTTCGCCTGCGGAGAACTCCTGCCACGTTCCCATCGGACCAGCGACTCCGGGCCGGCCCAAATCCACGCCGACCAGATTCATGGACCACGGTGCGTAGGCTTTTGGCGGCTCCGCCAGCGGACCGGCGGCGCGAATATTCCAAAAGGTGATGCGCGCGCCGGCGTGCTTGCCGAGCGCATCGCCGCCGCCGCTTTTCCACGGGCGCGTCCCCTTCCCCACATCGATCGCGGTGAACAAGGTTTCGTAAGGCGCACGTTTATGATTGTCGAAGCACAGGTCCACGCCCTTGCCCTGCGACACCACCACGCCCGCGCATCCGCTCACGGAGATGTCGTGCACGAACCGCATGCGGATGTCGAAACGCGTGAACAGGTGGTCCCCGAGGCGTTGCAGGTAAATGCCGTGATGCCCCTGGTTGCCGTGCTTGTCCGTCGCGCGCTTCGATTCAAACACCACGTCCGAGACCGTGTTGAAAACGCCGCCCACCATCGGTCCGCTCTCGGGATTGATAAACCTCAACCGGCGCGCCCAGCAATGCGCCACGTTGACAAACGCCACGGGGTTGAACCCCTGCTCGGTAAAGTGACCTCCGTAAGGCGTCTCCGGAAATGCAAACGTAAGATCCTCCACGCCCGAATCCGTCACCGTCGGGACAAAGGCCCGCACCACCGGCCGCCACTCGGGGCGCACGTCAAACCGCAGGCGCCGTTCCAGTTGAATCCGGTCACCGTCAATCTGGGTGATCTTCGTGACCAGCGACGTCGAGGTCTTGCCGTTCAGCTTGGCCGTGTCGCCGGCGTCGTCCGAATAAAGATGCTGCGCAAGGGTGTTCTCCGGCGTGTCCGTCAACCACACCTGGACCACCTGCCCAACCGCGAGCGCCTGCGGTTTTCCAACCGTGATGACCCGGTCGCCCCGCTGTGCGCCCGCCGTGATCGGGGTCAATTCGTCGGCGCCAAAATTTCCCTGCAACCGCACAAAGCCTCCGGACCACGAATAATTCGAGGTGGCCTGCCCCGACGTGGTCTCGCCATGGTTGGGCTCGATCGCCTCCAGCGGCCGCGGAAAAAATAACGTCGTGCGTTCCGCGCCGGCTCCGCGCAATACCACGCCGGGACGGGTGATGCGCAGGACCGCATTGATGATATAGCGGCCGGGCGGCACGACGATCGCCCCCGCCTGTGTCGCCGCCAGCGCGGCCTTGAAGGCCTCGGTATCGTCGATGTTGTCGTCGCCCCGCGCTCCGAAGGCGTCGACACTCGTCGCGATGGGATGATCGGGAATCGGTTTCTCACCGCTGCGATAGCCCGCGTAGGAAAAGTCGGGAAGCCGCCCCGCCTGCAGCCAGAATTCGCCTTCGCGCCCCCACAATTTCGAATGCGCGGCCTTGGGCACCTCCGGTTTCTCCTCGGGCAACGGCGTGCTTTTACAGCCCCACAGCAGCATCAGCACAAACAGCAGGGAAAACCTCGGCAGCGAGAACTTCATTGGCGAAAGAAACACCTGTCCGAACACAGCCAAACTCCGGCACAACGCAATCCCCGACAACTTAGGCGCTGTCCTCAAAATAAACCGATGCTACGCGGGAGGGAAACCATGCTCGGCCAAGGCGACCGAGGCGGAGGCGGGCCAGCGGCCCGTGCCCCCGAGGGCAACGCCGGCCCAGCCTGGTTTCCCTCCCACCCGTAGGCGTCAGCAGAGCGTCGGGTTATTTCGAGGACAGCGCCTAGGCCTCCTCGTCGGGATCGCTTAATTTTTTCGTGTCTTCCGCTTGTTTCATGGTTCGCTCCAACCCCA
>JAQSWS010000120.1 GCA_029266495.1 Rariglobus sp.
GGCCGATCGCCTCGTTTTTTCTTCACGGATGTAATCGATCGTCTTGCCACGGTTTAGTCGGGTGAGGTTAAGCGGCTCAGAAGGTGAACCACATGCCTTGCGGACGTAAACCAGATTTACGCCAGTGTCAGCTGAGGGCCAGGCGATTGTCCGGCCGGGAGAGGTTGACCGCGCTTGCCACCGCTGTTGCGGCACTTGACAGTGAAACAGGAGTTTGAGCACCTTCACCCTCTTGTGAGTTTCTTCTGCACCACCGCCCGCGTCGACGGGTTGAATTTCAATCTTCGCGGCATGCCGATGCCTCTGAAAAAAAGACGTCACTTACGTCGCGGGGACTACGAGCAGCCGGAGAGAATTCTCATTTCGAAGTTCATCCGTCCCGGCATGCATGTGCTCGAAGTCGGCGCCTCCCTGGGGATCATCTCGACAGTGATCGCCCGGCAGATCGGTGCTTCGGGCAGCTTGTTGAGTGTCGAGGCGGACGCCTCCCTTTTGCCTTTCTGGCAAAGAAACCTTGCCGACAACCAGCTCTCCGGACGCTGCGTCAACGCCTTGGTGGCTCCGACTTGGAGCCGCGAGGTGCCCTCCTCCCTGATGAAAAAAACCTTCAAGCCTTCGGAAGATAAACTCTCCGGACGGTTTGAGTCCTCGGGCGAAGGCGTTCAAGTGCCATGGAAAACGGCTCGCGTCATCTGCGATGAAAATAACTTCACGCCGAGCGCGTTTGTCGTGGATATCGAGGGTAGCGAAACCGTCTGGACCGAAGGCCCCGTTGGATTTCCAGGATCGATCGATACAGTGATTGTGGAGTTTCATCCCCAATATACCGGCCCTGAACTGGCCGCCCGTTGCGCCCAAGCCCTCCTTGATGACGGTTTTCGGCTGGGGGGATATATTGGCAACGTCCTCGCATTCGCCCGCGGGTGAATTAATGACGGCCGGCCCGGTCTTCTGCATGAACGAGCGCATTAAATTCAAGCATTTCTGCAGAGGGCTGTATTGGCGCGCCCGTTTGCTCGGAAAAAATATCAATTTGGATTGGTTGTGCAAAATTTCCGGCGGTGCCTCCCTGCAAACGAGCGGAGGTGGTGGCATCAATATCGGAGCGCGCACGCACATTGCATCAAATGCCATGCTCATGACCCACGGTGGCGACATCGAGATCGGGGCGGACTGCAGCATAAATCCCTTCTGCGTGTTATACGGCTTGGGCGGGTTGCGCATAGGCAACTTCGTCCGCATTGCCACCCACACGGTGATAGTCCCCGCAAACCATACGTTTGAGGATTTGCAAACCCCCATTCATTTGCAGCCGGAATCCAAGCGGGGCATCATCATCGAAGACGACGTATGGATCGGCGCCGGCTGCCGCATCCTCGACGGAGTGACAATCGGCAGGGGCTCGGTGATCGGGGCTGGCTCGGTGGTCACCCGGTCGATTCCGTCCATGTCCGTCGCCGTCGGCGTTCCGGCCAAGGTCATTCGCAAACGCGATCAGTCGGCGCCTCCCGTCACCGGTCTTTGAGTTTGCTGGCGACGGCGGCCGAAAACTTCGGCGCCCCTCGGCTGGCGGTTAGGAAGCTTTGAATGTCGCGGCGATGCTTCCGCGCAAACGTGCGTCCCCCGCTTCGGTGGTAACTCGCCGAATCCAGGTCGATCAGCGTCACCGTGTCATCCGGAGACACCAGGAAATTTTTCACGTTCAAATCGCGATGGGATACGCGCGCCCGGCTCAAACCATCGATCAGCCCCGCCACCTGGCTCGCAACCTTTTTGATGCGCTCGTCGCTTTGTTCAATCTCCGCCAGCAACTCGGTCATCTCTCGCCCATCCACATACTCCATTACGAAGAGCGTCTGATGCGGCAGGTTCCGCGGGCCCCACTTCATGAGCATGATCGGTCCGGGCACCGCCACGTTCGCGGCCGCCAGCCGCGTCGCATGCCGGTAATAACGATCGGCGTGGGACCACCCCAGCAGCGCGGCGAGGCGGTAATGCAGACTTCCGTGGTGATACACCTTCACGATCAGGTTCTGCCCGTCCGCCTCCAGCGGGAACACATACCGGTGCTTGAAGGGATTTGCCCAGAGCACCCGCTTGAAAGGCGGCCAGGCCCGATAGCGGAAGACTTGGTCAATGGCCTCTTTCGACAAAGGCCGGTGTTGGTGGATTTTCAGCATGCGGGATGAGCGACCTGCTCAGGGAGAGGGCAGCAGCAGTCGGAACCACCACAACAGTTTCCACGCACGATTTTTCTTCAATGGCGGCACGGTGGGCCGGGCACGCTCAAGTTCGACATTCCACTTAAAATCCAGAAAGCGGCGTGTGTGCCCCTGGTTGCGGCCGAAGTTTTCGATCGCGGCGCGCTTCTCTTCGTAAATTTTCTCGTTCGTCGAAAGATCCCGCTGCAACGAATGCGTGAAGGTCCGCGCTTCCTTGAGACGAATAAACACTCGCACCTTTTTCGGCAGATGACACTGCCGGGAGCCGTGCCATTTCTGGAACTTCACAAACCACATGTCGTCGTGGGCGTAGTGTCCGCAAAAGTGTTCGTCATAACCCCACAGCCGCATGAAACGCGCGCGCGACATCAAAAACAAATTGGGATGGGAACGCATGATCTTCCCGTCATCGCCCGTGCGATAAATCTTATAAAAATTCCGCCCGCACTCCCCGCGTTCGACAATGTGGCGGAAAGTCTCCGCGGGAAACTGGTGATCCAAATCCGTCAGGACGACCTTGTCCGATTTCGCGTAAGTCACACCGAGATTGCGCGCGCCGGGATTGTTCCAGGGGATGTCCTCCGTGATCCGCAACCAGGTGAGGTTAAGATTAAAATCAGGGATCTCGTAAGGCACCGGCGAGCCATCGTCCACCAACACAAAATGCATGCGATCGAGGATCTCCGCCGGATAACTCGCGTAGGCTTCCAGCAGGGACCGAACATGCTCAAACGACCCCGGTTTGTTGCAGTAAAAATGGGTGATGTAAGTCAGCTCGATGTGGCTGTGATCGCGGGGCGGTAGTCTCATTGGGAGGAGTGGGTGGCAGCTAGATACGCGGAGCCCGCCGAGGCAAGCCGGGCGCGTCAGTCCTTTTGAATGACTCCCGCCTGACGCGCCTTTTCCAGTCGTTGGGATATCCGCAATTCGAGCCGTTTGAATTTCCCGAGTTTGCTTCGGTGGTTGAAATAGCGGATGAAACGCTTCAGCGGGAAAATCGCCGCGGTGCCAAGGCCGTCGATCAGCACAAAGTGGCCGGGTGTCGTTTTGTTTCCAGTATAGACCAGGTTGCCGACATTGAGATCACTCAGGGTCATGTCGCTCTCGAGTATTTGTCGGCAAACGGTATTCAACGCCTGCCGCACAGTCGCATCAAAATGCCCGCGTTCGATCAACGCTGCGATATCGGGGGCCAATTCGCCGGTGGGCGCGCGGACCGCTTCACTCACAAGGCCAAGTCCCAAATCAGTATCAACGAACCCCACCACCTTCTGGAGAAACGCCGGACCGCTGCCCGAAGCCACGCATCCCGCGATGTATTCCTGGGTCTCGCGAACGTAGGAGATAAACCGGCCGTAGCGGCGCTTGCGTTTATACCAGGCGGCTCCGCTGCCCCAGCGCTTCTCGATCATGTCGGGACGGATCACTTTCACGAGCCAGTCGGGTTCACCCGGATATTGATACACCAGACGGCTGTGTCCCTTGGCCAGTGGCGGCGTATCCTTTAGTTTGAGAAACTTGCTCATGCGATCGGTTTGAATACATCCCGGAATGCCTCGGCTGCACAAGGCTGGCGCTTCCAGTTGTCAAAGAACAAAGCCTCGTCCCGCGCGCGCAATCCCGGCCATGCCGATGGCGAGGCGTGAATCGTGGTGGCATCAAGATCGATGAAGGTCACCGAGTGGTCTTCCCCGACGATGATATTGGTGGCCTTCAGATCTCCATGCGCGACGCGATTCCGGGTCATCACCGCAAAGGCGCTCCGTAAGTTCGCCGCAACCGCAGTCAGTCGAACCGTGTCCTCAGGATGA
Source organism: Rariglobus sp. (assembly GCA_029266495.1). Classification (GTDB taxonomy): domain Bacteria; phylum Verrucomicrobiota; class Verrucomicrobiia; order Opitutales; family Opitutaceae; genus Rariglobus. Next base: position 4,034 of record JAQSWS010000120.1, read on the forward strand.
CTCCTCGCAAAGGTCTTCAAGTCGGTCCCCTCCACATGGCGCATTGCCAGAAACGAACGGTCAAGCACCCATCCGCCGAGGCTCTTCCACTCGAAAAACGCAAGAGGCTCCGCCGTGGCCACGCCGAGACGGAGCAGTTCCAGTCCGGTTTTCCAGCTGCGGCGCGCGCGCGAACCGACCAGCCCATAGGTGAGCTGTTTGAGCCAGTTGCGCGGATAATAATACTTCAAAACCGCCTGCCGGTTTCCGACCGCGATCGTGCCGACGACTGAGCGCGAACCGTATTTGCACAAAACCATGCCGGCGGGAGGGCGCACTGCAACACGTGTCAGTTCCGCCTGCTGCCCGGCGTCGCAGAGCGCGGTGTTCACTTCGCTATACGTGAGATGGGGTTTGAATGGATTCATTTCCACCGCGCCTCCGTCAGAACGTCCACGATGCGACGCGCGTTGGCCTCGGTGGTAAAGCGCTCCGCTTTGACCCGTGCATGCTGTCTCATGGCTTGCTGTTGGGTCTGTTCGAGGTTGGCGAACGCCTTGATTTTGGCGATGAGGTTTTCAGCCAGACCGGTTTCGGCCCCGTCCACGACATAGCCGTCATGCCCGTCGGTCACGACTTCGGAGGAACCGTTGGTTGTCGTCGTCAACACAGGCAGTCCGCACGCCAGTGCTTCCAGGCAAACGTTCGCAAACGGATCATAAAGCGAAGGAAAAACCAGCAGGTCCGCCTGGCGGTAGGCTTCCTGGATTTTGCCCGACGGACCTTCGAATGAGATCACATCCGCGGTGCCAAGCTCACGCGCCAGACGCTCATAAGGCTCCGTCTTGTCGCGTCCGACCACGCGCAGCCGGCATTTTACGCCGTCGGATTTAAGCACCGCCATCGCACGCACCAGTGGCCCGAGGCCCTTGCGTTTAAAATCCTGTCCGACGAAAAGCAGGCGCGCGCCGCCATCCGGCTCCGGCGGAGGCATCCCTACCGAAGGGGCAAACGTCTTCAAGTCGACGCCGTTGTAAACGACATGAATCCGCTCCGCAGGAAACGGGTGATTCGCGAGAATGATCGTCTTGGACAACTCCGAGTTGGTCACGATCACGCCGGTGTGCGCGGCTTCGAAAATATTGTCCTCGAGCTTCAAGATCGTGCGATGACGCGGATTGAGTGTCTGCAAAGCGCGCACGACCCGGTTGGGATAACGGATTCGCATCCAAAACCGGTGAATCGGATCGGACACCCGGAATGCATCCGCGGGAAAACTGCGCGAAAGTGCAAAAACACGGTCGGCGTTGAGCCCGACGAGCGCCTTCTGCGCGTTCTCGTGAAAGGAACGCGTGCGGCTGGATGACGTGAGGCGGTTGACCGCAATCGGCACATGGCGGATTGCCGGATTCAATCCCGTGCCGAACTTCGCCGACAGCACGAACACCTCATGGCCGAGGGAGGCGAGGCTGTTGCACAAGTTGGCCGCGTAGCGTTCGGCCCCACCCTTGGTGAAGGAGCACTCTTCGCGGATGACAGCGATCCTCATACCAGATGAGTGCGGCGTGCCCACTCGACGTATTTGCGCACGCCTTCGTTGATCGGCGTGTGCGGTTCGTAGCCCAGGAGCCTCCGGGCTTTGCCGACGTCGGCAAACGTCCGAGGCACATCGCCGGGCTGATCAGGCAGCTGGTTGATGATCGCCTTGCGACCGGTCGCATCTTCGACCAGTGCGATCAGTTCGTTGAGCGTCGTGGTCGCCGAGCCGCCCAGGTTAAAAATCTCGAACGCGGATTTTTCCGTATAACGCGCCGCGGCGACGATGCCCCGCACGATATCTTCCACATAAGTGTAATCACGCGCGGTGCTGCCATCACCATAACGATCGATGGGCTTCCCCGCGAGGATCGCCGCGGTGAACTTCGAGATCGCCAGGTCGGGTCGCTGGCGCGGGCCATACACCGTGAAAAAGCGCAGGCACATGCAACGCAGCCCGAAGAGATGGGCATAGTTGGAGCACATCTGCTCACCCGCGATTTTCGTCGCGGCGTAGGGCGAGATCGTGCGCTCGATCAAATCGCTCTCGGCGAACGGCACCTTGGAGTTCACCCCGTAGACCGAGGACGAGGACGCGAAGATGAAGTCATTAACCCCATTTCGCCGGCAGGCTTCGAGCAGGTTGAGCGTGCCGTCCATGTTGGTGCTGAAATACAGCCGGGGGTCCGCAATGGAAGGACGCACGCCGGCCCGCGCCGCCAGGTGGAAAACGCCGTCAAACCGGTGTGCCGCAAACGTGCGCACCACCAGCGCGTCATCGCGGATGTCGCCACGCACGACCTCCGCCTTCACGCCGGCGAGGTTTCCCTCCTTGATCGCCGGATCGTAGTAGTCGTTGAAATCGTCAAACACCACGACCTCGTGCCCTGCGGCAAGCAACGCCTCGGTGAGGTGTGAACCGATGAAGCCGGCGCCGCCGGTGACGAGGAATTTCTTGGATTGGGAGGGGTTCAAGTGCGGACGGAGTGAGGTGCTTGGAGGCAAATGGTTGCTCGGAAGTGTGCACTCGCAAAATCGAAGTCAATCCTGCGCGCCTTGCTGCAGGCTTGCACTCGGGCGCAAATTGACGCCCTTTGGCGGTGCCTCATGTCGTTGCTCACGGTTTCCGACCTTCGCACCTATTTCCACACGCGCACAGGTGTCTATCGCGCGGTGGACGGAGTCAGCTTTCACCTCGATCGGGGCGAAATCCTCGGCATCGTCGGCGAATCAGGCTCCGGCAAATCCGTCACCTGCTACTCGTTGATGGGCCTCGTGCCGCAGCCCCCCGGACGCATCGAGAGCGGCACCGCGATGTTCGATGGCGTCGATCTGCTGCATTGCTCCGCGAAACAGGCCCGCTCCATTCGCGGACGGCGCATCTCGATGATTTTCCAGGATCCGATGACGTCGCTTAACCCCTACACGCGCGTCTCCGATCAGATCATCGAGCCCCTCCTCATCCACGAAAAGATTTCCCGCAAGGACGCCCTTGCCCGCGCTCTCGCCATGCTGGAAGCCGTCGGCATCACCGATGCCGCCAAGCGCATGCACAGCTACCCGCACGAGTTTTCCGGCGGCATGCGTCAGCGCGTGATGATCGCGATGGCCCTGATCACCCGTCCCGACATTCTCATCGCCGACGAACCCACCACCGCCCTCGACGTGACCGTGCAGGCGCAAATCCTGGCGCTCATAAAGAAACTCCAGCGTGAGTTCGGCATGGCGGTGATCTTTGTGACCCACGATCTCGGCGTTGTCTCCGGCCTCTGCGACCGAGTGCAGGTCATGTATGCCGGTCGCATCATGGAAACCGCCGATACACGCACGCTTTTCCGTAACCCGCAGCATCCCTATACCAAGGCGCTGCAACGCTGCGTTCCCGCCCTCCAGGAAAAGGGCCGTCCGCTATTCACCATTCCCGGCCTGCCGCCCGATCTGTCCAAGCCCATTTCCGAAACCGAGCTGCTCTCCCGCTTCGACTTTTCTTCCGCGGAGGCTCCGGCCGCGCTCTCCGCCCGCCCACCGGTCAACCCAAACGACACCATCCTCGAGGTGAAGGATGTCTCCACGCATTTCACCGGCCGCACCTCCGGGCTTTTTGGCAGACCATCGGCCTCGGTGCGGGCGGTCGACGGCATCAGTTTCGAGCTCAAGCGGGGCGAAGTAATCGGCCTGGTCGGCGAATCCGGCTCTGGCAAATCGACCCTCGGCCGCACCATCATGCAGTTGATTCCGCCCACATCCGGCGCAGTCCTGCTCGAAGGCAAAAATCTCACCGAAGGCTCCCCCGCCGAACTCGCCGCCGTGCGCCGCGACTTGCAAATGGTCTTCCAGGATCCGTTCGCCTCGCTCAATCCGCGCATGACCATCTTTGCCGCGCTGGCCGAGCCTCTCCTCGCCCACCGCGTGTGCAAGTCCTCCGAGGTGACCGCCCGTGTGGTCGAGTTGATGCGGCAGGTCGGCCTGCCCGCGCGCGACATGCAAAAATATCCGCACGAGTTCTCCGGCGGCCAGCGCCAGCGCATCGCCATCGCCCGCGCCCTCGCGCTCAATCCCAAGATCATCGTCGCCGACGAACCGGTCTCGGCCCTCGATGTGTCCATTCAGGCGCAAATTCTCAACCTCCTTGCGGACCTCGTCCGCCGGTTGAATCTCACGCTGATCTTCATTTCGCACGATCTCTCCGTGGTGAAACACATCTCGGACCGGATCGCCGTCATGTATCGCGGGAAAATCGTCGAAATGGGCCCCGCCCTCGAGGTCATGGAACGCCCGCAGCACGATTACACCCGCACGCTGCTAAGCGCCATCCCGCGCATCGAAAGGTAGGGCGGGCCGCTGGGACCGACGCTCTGAAAGGCATGGGCCAGTGGCGTATCGGCCTGCACAGTGGCCTCACTTACCCCCTCCATTAGCGACGTTTTCGTCACACCCCGCCTTAGGCCTTGCCAACCCTTGGCGCGGCGCGCACGTTCTTCCTTTTTCCAAAGACAGAACGCCCTCCGCGCCCATGAACCAGAACATCCGCAACATCGCTATCATCGCCCACGTCGACCATGGTAAGACCACCTTGGTTGACCAGCTCCTCAAGGAAGGCGGCGTTTATCGCGCCAATCAAGCCGTCGAAGTCCGCGCCATGGACTCCATGGACCTCGAAAAGGAAAAAGGCATCACGATCAAGGCCAAGAACACCTCCGTTCACTGGCAGGGCAAGATCGTCAACATTCTCGACACCCCCGGCCACGCCGACTTCGGCGGCGAAGTCGAGCGCGCCCTCCGCATGGTCGATGGCGTTCTCCTCGTGATCGATGCCTATGACGGCCCCCAGGCGCAGACCCGCTTCGTGCTCCGCAAGGCCCTCGCCCACGGCCTCAAGGTCGTGATCGTCATCAACAAGATCGACCGTCCCAACGCCGATCCGGCGAAGATGTATGACAAGGTCCTCGAACTCCTCATGGAACTCGAGGCCACCGAGGAACAGTTCGACGCCCCCGTCGTTTACGGCTCCGGCCGCGACGGCTACATGATGTATCACCTCGGCGAAGAGAAGAAGGACATGACCCCCCTCTTCCAGACGATCATCGACCACGTTCCGCCGCCTTTCGCCAAGCCCGACGAGCCCTTCCACATGCTCGTTTCCAACATCGATTGGTCCGACTACGTCGGCCGTATCGCCGTTGGCAAGATCCTCGGCGGCACCATCAAGGTGGGCGACCCGATGTTCGTCATCCGCCATGCGGAGAGCGGCAAAAAGGTCCGCTCCAAGGTCACCAAGATTTTCGAATTCACCGGTCTCGGCCAGCGCGAGGTGGAACAGGCCAATGCCGGCAACATCGTCGGTCTCGCCGGCTTTGAAGACGTCGACATCGGCGACACCCTTGACGTGCGCGAAGACGCCCACGCCCTGCCCTTCACCCAGATCGACCCGCCCACGCTGGAGATGCAGTTTGCCGTCAACGACGGCCCGCTCGTCGGCCAGGAAGGCAAGCTCGTCACCTCGCGCCAGATCCGCGAGCGCCTCATGCGCGAGCTGAAGACCAACGTTTCCATCTACATCGACGACGCTGACCGCGCCGGCGTGTTCAACGTCAAGGCCCGCGGCACCATGCAGGTCGCCGTTCTCGTCGAGACCATGCGTCGCGAAGGTTTCGAACTCCTCGTCTCCCGCCCCACCGTGATCGAAAAGGTCGTCGATGGCGCCCGCCACGAGCCTTACGAGACCGTCTGGATCGAAGTGCCCGACGAGTGCGTCGGCTCCATCATGCAGAACCTGGCCAACCGCAAGGGCCAGCTCACCAACATGGAGAAGCTCACCGCGACCACGATGATCGAGGCGACCATCACCACGCGCGGCCTCATCGGCTTGGAAATCGACGTGATCAACGCCACCAGCGGCCGCGGCATCACGAGCCACCTCTTCAAGGAATACGGCCCCTACGCCGGCGAAGTGCTCACCCGCATGACCGGCGTGATCACCGCGACCGAGGCCGGTGAAACCACCACCTACGCGCTGCTCATGTGCCAGGAGCGCGGCAAGCTGTTCATCGGACCCGGCGAGCTCGTTTACGAAGGCATGATCATTGGCGAAAATCCCCGCAACGAGGACATCGCCGTCAACGCCGTGCGCGAAAAGGCCCTCACGAACTTCCGTTCGCAGGGTTCGGGTGTGGCCACCGGCCTCATCCCCGCCGCCAAGATGTCCCTCGAGCGCGCGCTCGAATACATCGCATCGGACGAACTCCTCGAGGTCACCCCGAAGAACCTCCGCCTCCGCAAGCGCATCCTCAACACGGGCGAGCGCCTCAAGGCCAAAAAGTCCGGCAAGTAAGCCAGAATACCCGCTGGCTTATAGCTGCCAGCTCCACGAGAAGCCGCCGGTCACCCCGGCGGCTTTTTCGTGGGTCGCTTCTGTCCTCCGGGGCCCGAGACGTGACCCGAGGGATGCGGCAACCGCCCTCCTCCGCTTGCACTGCGGGGCGCACACCCCGCGGCGTTCCAAACAGTTCGCTCGCAACCACGCGTGCTCCGGGGTTGTCCTTTCCCGAAGTCCGCGTGGGCGCTGCTCACGTCGGTGATCGCCCTCACGTTTGCGCAAAACTGGATCGGCATCCGGCTTTCCTACTGGAACCGGTCTTTTTTCGATACAGTCCAGCGCGGCGACTACGGCTACTTCGTCCATCTCGGCGGCGTGATGATCGGACTGATTTTTCTGTCGATCCTGTTCTGGCTGGCGGAGGACTACTTGTTTTCCTCGCTCAAGATCCGCTGGCGCCGCTGGATGACCGCGCGCTTCCTCGACCAATGGCTCGGTGATCGTGCCCATTATCTCGGACAGCTCGACTCCGTTCATGGGGACAACCCCGACCAGCGCATCAGCGAGGATATCCGCAGTTTCGTGTTTACGTCGCTCGACCTGCTCATGCAGCTGCTTTCGGCGATCATCAGCCTCGTCGCATTCGTATTCATTCTGTGGACGCTCTCCGACGGATCCCCCACTCCCGTCGGGCGTCCGCCCCCCATCGGCCTGCCGGAAAATTTTTCGTGGTTCCAACCCGCCTTCCTCGCCCTGTGGAGTGCGTATGAAACCAGCATGGCGTTCCTCACGTCCATCCCCGGTCACCTGGTGTGGTTCTGCTTCCTGTATTCCTGGCTCGGCAGCTGGCTGGTCAATCGCGTGGGCCGTCCGATCATCGGCCTCGCCTACGAGCAGGAGAAACTCGAAGCCGATTTCCGCTTCGGTCTCATCCGCCTGCGCGAAAACAGCGAGAGCACCGCGTTGATCCAGGGCGAGATCGCCGAGCGGCGCACGCTCGGCGCGAGTTTTTCGCGCATCGTCGGCAATTTCAACGCCCGCCTCGTGAAGCAGATTCACCTCAACGCCTTCAAGGCCGTCTATTTTAGACTGTCCGATTCCGTTCCGCTCCTGCTCTCCGCCCCGCGCTTCTTCGCCGGCACCATCACGCTCGGCCAGCTCACCCAGCTCACCGGCGCATTTGGCCGCGTCC
>JAQSWS010000121.1 GCA_029266495.1 Rariglobus sp.
GTGACCTGGCTGACGGCGCGGTGGAGATGAGGGTGACCGGGGTGCCAGAGTTTTGGAGTGAGGAGGGCCGGGCTCGTCTGGTCGAAGGTGACGGTGGTGGCGGCGGGGATCGTTTGTTTGCCGACGAGCATCGCGACGACGCGACCCTCGGGATTGAGGAGGGCGGTTTTGAGTTCGACGGTGCGCGGGGCGGCGGAGTCGTTGCGCACCTCGGTCTTCACGTTGACGGTGGCGGAACCGGCGGAAACTTTCGGCGTGGTCACGAACGTGCCATACCAGGCGATGTGCAGCGGATCGGTGGCGACGAGCCGGACGTTGCGATAGAGGCCGCCGCTGAAAACATGTTCGCCTGCGCGCGGGGCGAGCCGGGCGTTCCAGTGGTTGTTGAGGCGCACGGCGACGAGGTTGCGACCGGGCTGGACGGCGGAGGTGATGTCCACCGGAAAGCCGTTGTAGCCGCCCTGGTGCGAGCCGACTTTGCGGCCATTGACAAAGATTTCGGCGTCTTGAAAAGCGCCGTCGAACTCGAGGGAGATGCGTTTGCCCGACCAGTCGGAGGGGAGGTTGAAGGTCTTCCGATACCACCCGTAACCGACGTAGAAGTCGGTGCTCATAAAATAAGGCAGGCTGAACGTATGCGGCAGGCCGACGGGCTGCCAGGTGTCGTCGGCGTAGGCGGGCGCTTCGGCGTTTTTGGGGTCGCCAAGCTGGAATCGCCAGTCGCGGTTGAAATTAAGCGTCTCACGCGCGGCGCACGTCGCATGAGACACCGAGGCGAGGAGCAGGAGTCGGCAAATGAACCGGAGGAGGGTGGGGCGAAGCATGAGATCGTGAGGGAGCGGGAGAGGGGCGGCGTTCAATCTCTGCGAGGATGATGCAGCACGGCACCGGTGAGGACGAGCGTTCCCGAAGGGGCGCCGGAATGGACGGAGAGCGTGAATCCGGCGGGAGCGGAGGCGGGAGTGAGTGAGAGGCGTCGCATGACGAAAGGTAACTCAGCGGCGCTGGGCGTGGAGCGCGGCGATATCGGCGGGAGGAAGGGCGTGGTTGTAGATGCGGAAGTCGGCGATTTTCCCTTTGAAGAGCGGGTCGGGGTATTGGCTCTTTCCAATGTAGCAGTGGTTCTGGGTGAAGAGGGGATCGAGAGTGACCGGACCGGTGGCGGCGGAACGGCCGTTGACGTAGAGCGTGCCGGTATCGCCGGAGAGAGTGACGGCGACGTGAACCCACTGGTTGGTTTTGAGGCGAGGAGCGTCGAGCGTGGACGTGCCGTCCATGCCGCGGGTGGTCGTGATGGTGAAGCGGAGTTGTCCGGCGGCGTCGGGACTCAGCCAGAAGCATTTGGTGATATCGCCGCCGAAGTCGAAGATGCGCTGGTAGGGTGCGCCGCCATTCCAATAAACCCAGGCGGCGACGGTGATGTCGCGGGTGTCGGCGACCGCGCGCGGGAGCCGGACGAAGTCGGATTCGCCATCGAAGACGAGGGCCTGGCTGCCGGGGAGGGGGCCCGGGGTGTAGGCGGGTTTTCCGGAGTGCGTGGCGACACGGGGGCCGTCGGTTTCGGCGAGGGTGTGGTCGAAAGGGAAGCGGGCGATGAGTTGACGGCGCACGGTGAGCGGTTCGCCGGTGAGTTCGCGGCCGGAGGCGTCGACGGCGTCGATTTGATAACGGAAGGTGTCGCCGTCGGGCGGCGTGTCGGTGTAGCTGGTTTTCTTTTCGGCGGCGTCGAGGGTGGCGAGGGTGGCAAAGGGAGCGGTTTCGCCGGAGGCGCGTTTGACCAGGTAGCTCTTGGCCCGGGCGGAGCCCCACCAGGAGAGATCAATCTGGCGACCATGCCGGACGGCGCGCAGGCCCGAGGGCGGGGCGCCTTTTTCGATCGGCGGAAGGGTGTAGGTCAATGTGCTGAAACCAAAAAAATCATACGCCGAAGGATGCCCGTGCGGCCCGCCGACGGGGCGGTCTTTCAGGGCGGCTTCCTCAAGGAACGGAGCGGCGAGGCCGCGGCGGTTGACGTAGTGATTGTAAACCAGCTCGGCGCGTCGGGTCCCGCGTCCCGAGGGGGAGACGGGATTTTCGACATGTTTCATGTGGTAGGTGGTGTGCGGAGCGTAGGGAACGCTGTCGTCGCCAAGGTTGTAGCGGGTCACGTATTCGAAGCCTCGCAGAAGGCGGTTGTTGTCGTAGCCGTAGAGATCGATGCCCTGGTTCCAGGCGACCTGGCAGAAGAGGGCCATCCATTCGAGGCCGGAGACGTTGTGGGGCTGGTCGCGCCCCATCTCTTCGGTCTGCCCGGAGCCATCCGGGTGGACATACCAGATGGCGCGGTCGATGCAGCCGTTGCCGATGCCGCGCAGGAAGTAGGTGATGGCTTCGTCGAAGGTGGCGGGTTCATCCAGCACCACCGCAATGGAGATCATCGAGAGCATGTTGCAGGTGTCCCAGTTGAGCCGGTAGTGGGTGCCGCCGGTGCCGTTGCGACGGACGAGGAAATCGCGGTTCCCGGCGAGGAAGAGCCGCAGGAAGTCCTTGTAGGCGTCGAAGTCCTTTTGTTTCCAGCCGGGGTAACCGCGGAGGAGATCACCGGCGCAGGCGAATTCATAGCCGATGATGCCGGCGCCGAGTGCGAAATTGCTGTTGCCGCCGACGCCGTGTTTCATGGTGTCGGACCAGGCCTTGAGGATGTAGATGGCTTTGTCGGCCTGCGCGGTGTCGCCGGTGATTTTGTAGCGCAAGGCGCATTGGTGGGCGGCGTTGGCGTCCAGCTGGGTGACCGTGTAGTTGCTGCCAGGGATCCCGCGAATGACGCGCTCCACCGGACGCGCACGCCAGCCCAGGCCGAAGCGGCTGGACTCGAGCATGTCCCAGGTTTGTTTCCACGGTTGTTGTCCGGCGGTGACGCGGGTGGCCATGCGTTTGAGGTCTTCCGCGGTGTGCAGGGTGCCGGGGTGAACGAAGGCACCGTTGCGGTAGGGCGGGAGGGACTCGGAGGTGAGGTGGATACGTCCGAGCGGATCGGCGGGAGGCAGGGCGGCGAGGGCGGCGGCTGTGGCACTCGCGGTCGCGATCGCCGCACTTTTGGCGACGGTGCGTTCGGACGCTTGTTGCATGAGCGTGTCGCGACGGTTCATTTCCGCCCGCGCGCGTTCGAGCAGGTCGGTCGATTCGATCGTAATCACCCGGGGGTCGTTTTGATGGGTGACGATGACGTAGTCTTTGTCGACGCCGGTGAGGGTCACCACACGGCCTGGGGGAAGGTCGAGAGAGCCGGCGGCCCGGCCTTCAACTTTAAGCGTGAAGCGCACGGAATCCTTGAGCGTGACCTGGCGTGGCCAGCGGGTCTGGTCGGCAAGCAGCCAGGCGAGCGGAGCGGGCCGGTCGGACGGAGCGGCGGGAGACGGGACGGGCGTTACGATCGTTTCGGTTTCGACGGGAGCGGGCAGGGGCAAGGGAGGGGTGGGCATCTGCGAAACCAATTCATCCGGGGCCGGATCGGGCTCGGGTGGCATCTCGGCTTTGGGCGAAGGCGGTGCATCCGGATCGGGGCGGGATTGAAGATGATCGAGCCACTCACGGACGAGTTGAACGGGCGAAGCCTGTTGTTTCCAAAAGACGTAGCCGAAGGCGCCTGCGACGATGAGAACGAGCAAGACCAACGGGCCGGCCCAGCCGGAGCGGCGGCGTCGGGAAGGTGTGTCCGGTGTGATGACGCGGGCGGCGTAGCGGCGCCGGCAGGACGGGCACCCGGCCACCCGGCCGGTGGGGGCGGGATCCACGTCTTGCTCATGCCGGCAGTGCGGGCAGCGCGTTTTCATCGAAGAAGGCGGGTGCATTCAGCGCTGGCCGGCGGCCCATTGCTCGGGGGTGATGGCGTCGGCGAGCACGGTGCGGAAGCCGAAGGTGCCGGCGCGGACACGGGTGGCCACAAGGCGGACGGTCACGGTTTTTTTGCCGCGGGTGAGCTCGGCGGGAATCGTGTATGCGGCATCGTAGAAGACGCCGCGCTTGTCGTGGTTGGGTTTGGCGAGGACGAGGGTTTTTCCGTCGACCTGGAGTTCCAATTCACGGCCGCGGTCGTCGCTCCAATAAGTGGATACAAGCGCGACGGGTTTGGAGGGGTCGACGGCCATCTCGTAGGAGAACCAGCCGCCGGGGAGGGCGTCGCGCCATTTGCGGTTGCGGTGATCGCCGGTCTCGCTGCGTTCGGAGGCGAAGCGGTGCTCGACCTCGGCTTGCTGGAAGCCGGGCTGGACGGTGTCCACGGTCGCGGCTTCGAGGCGGGCGAGGCGCTCCTGTTCGGTGCGAATTTCAGCCTGGCGCGCGGTCCACTCGGCGGGCGTGAGCAGCGGGAAATAGCTGGCGTAGTGTTCCTCGTAGACGCGGTGCAGCGGAATGAAATCGAGATCGGCGGGTTGGATGATGCCATCGCTGCGGAAGGACGCGAAGGCGGTGCCGGCGGGCTTGAGGCCGTCGAGGAGATCGGCGGGGTTGGCGGCGACGAGGACGGGAGGGGTTTCGTCGGTTTTGCCGCGGGCCTTGAGGTGGTCGGAGTAGCGGCTGGTGGCGGGGTCGGGCACGCCGGGGTTCGTGGGAACGATCGCGGCGAGTTGAAGCGGACCATACATCAACGCGACGATCCTGTCGTTGGAGTGGGGCAGCGGCTCGGTGCGCAAGGTCATGGGCAGGCGCACCTCGATGCGGTCTCCGTGTTTCCATACGCGGTCGAGGGCGAGATAGGAGGACGGCGTGGAGGTGACGGGGACGGGCTGGCCGTTGACGGTGACCCCGGGCTTTGCGCACCAGTGGGGGTGGCGAAGGTTGAGGGTGAAGCGGACGGGGTTCGCGGCGGCGACCGTGAAGCGGACGGTGTCGGCGTCGGGAAAGCGGGTTTCCTGGCGGAGGTGGACGTCGCGTTCTTTCCAGTCGAGCTGGCTGGCGAGGTAGAGGTTCACCCAGAGGGTGTCACCGGAATGGTAATACACCTGTTCGCCGTAGCGGGCGGGGTTTTCCATGCCGGTGCCGACGCAGCACCACCAGGCGTCGTTGGGACGGGAGAAGACCTTTACGCCGACCGGGGCGGAGCTGAGGAAGTAGCCGAATTCGCCGGGTTTCTGGCCGATGTTGGCGATGAGGTGGTTCAGCAGGACGCGCTCCACGAAGTCCATCTGCGCGGCCTTCGGCTCCCAGGCGAACATGAAGCCGGTGAGCTTGACCATGTTGTAGGAGTTGCAGGTTTCCGAGGTGTGCGGGAGGAGCTTTTGCGGGAACTGTTCGGGCGGGAAAAAGTGCTCGGCCTCGCCGTGGCCGCCGTTGGCGAAGGAGCGTTTTTCCACGATGCTGTTCCAGAAGGTCTTCACGCCGGTGAGCGCGACGGTGTCACCGGTGAGCTGATACGCGCGGGCAAGGCCGACGAGCTTGGGAATCTGGGTGTTGCCGTGCTTGCCATTGAGTTCATCGCGGCCGTGTTCGAGCGGGCCGAGGATGGCGTCGTGATTGAAGACGGTGCGGGCAAGCTGGAGGTAGCGGGGATCGCCGGTGTCGGCGGTGAGATCGGCGAAGACTTCGTTCAGGCCGCCGAATTCGCATTTGAGAATCTCCTGGGCCTGGGCGGGCGTGAGGTGGGTGTAGACTCCGGCGAGGTAGTCGGCGAGGCGGCGCCCGACCTCGAGGGCCTCCTTGCTACCGGCGAGGTGATAAGCGTCGTGGAGACCGGCAAAGACCTTGTGAAGGGTGTAGTTGGGCACCCATTCGTCGTTGAGGGAGAAACCGGACGCCTTGATCCTGCCGGCGCGAAGGTCGTCGTAGACGCGCTTGTTGACGGGGAGAACGTAGCCGTCGCCGTTGGCCTGCTGGCAGGCGGCGAGTTCGGCGACGACGTAGCGGACGCGTTCGAGGGCGCGGGCATCGCCGGTGGTGGCGTAGTGGGCGGAGACGGCGGAGAGGTAATGGCCGAGGCTGTGGCCGTTGATGCCGCGCGCCTCCCAGCCGCCGTAGCGTTTTGCCTTTTCGGGAAGGCCGGCCTGGGCGCGGAAGCCGGCGAGGAGGCGGTCGACATCGACCTCGTCGAGCAGGTAGCGGGCGTTGATCGCCTGACGGTCTTTGAAGGGGCCTTCGAGGAGCCGGACCTGAGAGAGAGGGAACGGTTGGGCCAGCGATTTGACGGAAGTGTCCTGGGCGCGGCTGATGGCGGCCAGGAAAACACAAATGATGAAGGTGCAGATTGCGGCGGCGGAGAGCCAGCGGTTGCAGGGGGCCTGGTCATCTGTATTTGAGATGCCAATACTTTTTGGGATGACGGAGTCGTCGTTCAAGAGCTGGATTTCCTTTTGATTTGGCCCGTTGATGAAGTCGCGGGTGGAGGCGTAGAGTGCGTGCAATTTCATCGCCGATAGGTCGGAGGGGTAAAAAAGGGGCGTGGAAAACCCCGGAGTCGTTGGGGTGGATGAATGATTACTAGCCGCGACGGAAACGCCTAGGACTGAGTGAGGTTAATTGTAACCTTACCGAGGGACGAACCAGACGGGCGGGATGTCCGTTTCGTTGGAGAGGCCGGGCGGCGAAGATCAGGGAAGGACGAGCCAGTCGATAACGGAGAGGTTGGCTCCGCGGCTGGACGCTGGAAAAACCAGCCGGAGGTGGCGGGCGCGCGCAGGCTGGGCGATGACGACGGGCGATCCGCTGACGGGTGCAGTGGTGTGATCGGCGAGCACCGTCCAGCGTTCGCCGTCAAGGGAGCTTTCGAGGGTGAAGGCGCAGGGTTTCCACGCATATTCGAAGCGCAGTTCCTGACGGGACAGGTTGCGGACTTCACGCAGATCGAGCTGGAGCCAGCCGCCGGCGGCATCGGGGGTGGCGGCCCAGCGGGTGGCGTAGTTTTCGTCGAGCGCCCGGGCGGGCGTGGTGTGGCTGTTTTTGTGGCTGGAGGCGGTGGCGATGGCGCCGGCGGCGAGGTTGACCCGACCGAGGTTGCGATCGCGCAGAAAGGCGGGACCGGTGTGGGAAGACGTGACCTTTTCGATCAGGCCGTCGGCGTCGAAGTTCAATTCATCGACGCAGAGCTGGCGGCCGATGAACTTCGGATCGAAGGGAATGCTGTGGCGATGATAGAGGATGTAGGCGCGTCCGTCCTTTTCGAAGACGGCGTGATGACCGGGGCTGAGCACGCCGGTGGCGCGATCGGAGACGAGCACGGGGCTGGCGGGTTCTTCCACAAAAGGGCCGAAGGGCGTGTTGCTGACCGCGGAGTGGACCTGGTAGGTTTCGGTCGTGGTCTTGCCGCTGGAATACATGAGGTGGTAGCGGCCGCCGTGTTTGAACATGAACGGCCCTTCGAAGTAGTTGGGAGGGGTGACATCCCGGGGTTCGCCGTCGAAGGTGACCATGTCGGGCTTCAATTTCACGGCGAAGCAGCGGCCATTTTTCCAGTTCCAGCCCGAGCCCCAGTAGAGGTAGGCGGTGCCATCGGTGTCGATGAAGGCCTCGGCATCGATCATGTGGTAGACCGGGTTGTAGGTGGAGGGAATGAGCGGCTTGCCGGCGAGGGCGTTTTTCCATGGGCCGAGCGGGTGATCGGCGACGCCGGCCCAGACCTCGCTGCCCACGGACACATACATGTAGAACCGGTTGTCGGCGCCCCGGACGACGGAGGGAGCCCAGACTTTGGCCTGCAGGGAGGTGGGGCTGGTGCAGGCTTGTTTCGTCGGCCAGTTGAGGGTGCGGTAAGTCCAGTTTTTGAAATCACCGGACTCCCAGCAACCGAGGGTTTCTCCGCCCCAGGGATCGAGGGTTGCGTAGAGGTAGTGATTTCCTTGATACACAAGGAGGGAGGGATCGGCATAGTAGCCGGCGATGATGGGATTGGCCGAGCCGCGGGAATGTCCGGGAAGGTCGGCGACGGGGGGCGGCGTGGGGGCGGACAGGGGCATGTCGGATGCGTGGGTGAGGGCGATTGGGGCGAGGAGCGCGAGAACCAGCGCGGGTAATTTCATGGCGGGGCGTGGCGGGGTAACGTGGACGAAGGCAGTCCAGGAACCATGAAGAACGGGCGCGAGGCATCCGAGTGCGAGGATGCGTTAATGGTAACATGCGGGAATGCGCGTGAAGCCCGGACGGACTTCGCAAGCGAGACCCTGGATTGCCGGCAAGACCGGCTGCGCCTGGCTGCCCGGTGGACCAATTTGCGTCGGGACGTTGCGTCCGGGTGCGACCGGATCAACGTTCCCAATTTCACGCATGCAAATCGGCATCGACAGTTTCGTCATCAACACGCCGGCCTCGGGCGCGGGCAGCGGGATCAGCACCGCCGAGCGGATCGGCAATCTGCTGGAGGAGATCGAATGCGCGGACCGGGCGGGTCTCGATGTCTTTGGCATTGGCGAGCATCACCGGTCCGATTTCGCGGACTCGGCGCCCGCGGTGATTCTTGCGGCCGCGGCGGGCCGCACGCGGAGCATCCGGCTGACGAGCGCGGTGACGGTGCTCAGCGCCGATGATCCAGTGCGGGTGTTTCAGGATTTCGCCACGCTCGACCTGATTTCGAAAGGGCGCGCGGAGATGATCGTCGGGCGCGGCTCCTTCATCGATGCGTATCCGCTATTTGGACTCGCGCTTGAGGACTACGATTCGCTTTTCACGGAGAAACTGGAGTTGCTGCTCAAGATCCGCGAGAACCCGACGGTTCACTGGTCCGGCAAACATCGTGCTCCGCTGACCGGGCAGGGCGTTTATCCCCGGCCGCTTCAGGACCCACTGCCAGTCTGGCTTGGTGTCGGCGGGACGCCGGAGTCGTTTGTGCGCGCCGGCGTGCTGGGGCTGCCCTTGATGGTGGCGATCATTGGCGGATATCCGGAGCATTTTCGTCCGCTGATCGATCTTTACCGCAAAGCCGGCCGGGAAGCGGGTCACGCTCCGGATCGACTCACCGTGGGCGTTCATTCGATCGGCTACGTCGCCGATAGCAACGAGCGGGCGGCGGAGGAATTTTCGCCCGGTTATCTCCGCAGCTTCAACGAAATCGGCCGGGAGCGCGGCTGGAGTCCGACCACGCGGGCCCACTTTGACGCCGGGGCGGGGCCGCGCGGTGCGTTATTGGTGGGTGACGCGGAAACCGTCGTGAAGAAGATTGTCGCGTTGGACGCCAAGCTCGGCGGGCTTTCACGGGTGACTTTTCAGATGAGCGTGGCGGCGCTGCCTCATGAGCAGGCGTTGCATGCGATCGAACTGATCGGCGCCCGGGTCGCGCCGATGGTCCGGAGTGAACTGGGGCGCAGCCGGAGCGGCTGACTTTTGACGGACTGGAATGTCCGGCTTTCTTTGGACGGCTGCTTACGGCCGTGGAGGGTCGTAGGCGGTGAGGAGGCGCTGGTATTCGGCGGATTCGAGGGGCAGGACGGAGCCGTGGCGGAAGCGGAAGGGAAAGCTGAAGCCCGCGGCAGGTTCGAAGCGACCAGAGGCGAGGTCGTGGGTGACGAAGGGCTGGTAGCCGGCTCCCTTGACGTAGTGGTCGAGAATGAGCCCCCAGACGGGTGGGCGTCCGCTGGCGGCGGGCTCGATGAGATAGCACTGGGGGCCTTCGTGGCCGAGGAGTCCGGCGAGGGAGAATTCGGGGATGCTGCGCCAGGGGCCGGCGAGTTTGGGGGCGGTTTCGAGGGTGATGGCCTTGAACTTTTCGTCCTTGGTGAAGCGGTAGTAGTCAGCGCCGTCGCGGATGATGGTGGTGTCGATGATGGTCGTGGGTTTTTCGATGTAGATGAAGGGTTCGCCAAAGGTGCGGAAATCCCGGGTGCGGGCGGCCCAGATGCGGTGTTTGGCGAACTGGTCCCGCCGGGTGGTGGAGGCCCAGAAGACGAGGTAGTCGCCGGTGTCTTCATCGTAAATGGCTTCGGGGGCCCAGGCGCAGCCGGCGTCGGGAGGGGCGACGGCGACGAGGCGGGGTTCGGACCATTTCACGAGGTCGGTGGATTCCCAGATGACGAGGGAGCGGCTGCCGTTGCGGACGGCGCGGTCCCAGCTGCGATTGCGGTTGATGGAGAGATCGGTGGCGACGAGGTAGAAGGTTTTGTTGTCACGGGCGCGGAGGAGATAGGGATCGCGCACGCCTTGTTCGCCGAGCGGGCTGACGAGGGCGGGTTCGCCGCGATTGAGGGCGGTCCAGTTGCGGCCATCGGGACTGAGCGCGAAGTAGATCTGTTCGGTCAATGGAGTTTGTTCGCCTTTGAACGTGACGAAAAGAAAGCCGGCGGGGGCGGCGGTCGCGGTGGTCGCGCAGCCGGTGGCAAGAACGGCAACGCAGGCGAGAGGAAGGAGGACAAGGAGGTGGAACAGGGAGGGCATGGCGAACGGGTGGGGGCGGTTTTTTAGGGATAGGTGACTTCGCCGGTTTTCAGGTCGAGGGACCAGGGGCGGGGTTTGGGCAGCTGGAGTTTGCCGTGGCC
>JAQSWS010000122.1 GCA_029266495.1 Rariglobus sp.
GCTTCGGTGCCGGGGGCGAAGGCCTGATCCATCCAGTAACAAGGAGAGCACTCGGAGGTGCCCAGAAAGGTGATCCCCTGGAGGATGAACTCCTGGCCGATGAGCGTGTTCAGGTCGACGCCACGGGTGATAACGTTACGACGAAAAGCGGAGGGGGGAGGGAGTTGAGAGTTGAGTGCTGAGAGTTGAGGGCTCGGAGAAAGCAAAGTGGCGCAAAGCTCGTCGTAAATTTCAGCGGCGAAGAACGTGATCTGGCCCTTGTAGTCGGGTTTGTAATTGAAAAAGCGGTCGCCGCGGATGCCGCTGCCGGCGACGCATTCGAGTTCGGGCACGGCTATGATCGGGTGTTCGTCGGCGGGCTTTCCATGATGGCCAAAGTAGTTGTGGCCAGGGGAAAGGTAGAGGTGTTCGATGCGGATCATCGGGGGGCGGAAAGTAGCGAGTAGTGAGTAGGGAATACTACTGACCATTAAGGTGTCTCAAGCATTCGCGGATCGCGGGGAGGAGAGGGAGAAGACACTCGCCGATGGCGCGGGGGTTGCCGGGAAGGTTGATGATGAGTGTGCGACCGCGCGTGCCGGCGGTGGCACGGGAGAGAATGGCAGTGGGCACTTTTGAAAAACTAACGGCCCGCATCGCTTCGCCAAAACCGGGGAGTTCGCGTTCGAGGACGTCGCGAGTGGCCTCGGGCGTGACGTCGCGCGGGGCAGGGCCGGTGCCGCCGGTGGTCACGACGAGGTCGCAGTGTTCATCATCACAAAGGGTGCGCAACGTGTCGGCGATGAGCCCGCGCTCGTCGGGGATGAGACGGGAAAGGACGACGGGCGCGGGAGTGAAGGCGGTGACGAGGATGCGTTCGATCTCGGGGCCGCTGAGGTCCGCATAGACGCCGGTGGAGGCACGATCGCTGAGGGTGACACGGGCGATGCGAAGGGGAAGCGACGTTTTAACCACGGGGAGATAGGAGCAGAGTGTTCACCACAGAGACACGGAGGCACAAAGGTCGGATGGAGAAATCAGCATGTGCGATTTGTGAGAGCTTTGTGTCTTCGTGGTTAACCGGTTTTCGGATTTGATTTGGTTTTGGCGGTTACCCGGATTTCGCCGATGACCATGTTTTTATCCACGGCCTTCATCATGTCGTAGAGGGTGAGGGCGGCGATGGAGACGGCGGTGAGGGCTTCCATTTCCACGCCGGTTTTTCCGGTGAGACGCGCCTCGGCGGTGATGAGAATGCGATCACGTTTGACCGTGAAATCGACGGACACTTTGTCCAATGCGAGCGGGTGGCAGAGCGGAATGAGGCCGGCGGTTTTTTTGGCGGCCATGATGCCGGCCAGACGGGCGCAGGCGAGGACGTCGCCCTTGGGGAGCGCCTGTTTTTTTAAGAGCCGGATCGTGGCGGGGGCGCAGCGCAGTTCCCCGGCCGCGACGGCGTGGCGGAGTTGCGGGGGTTTTGCGCCAACATCAACCATCGCGGCGGCGCCCGAGGCGTCGAGGTGGGAGAATTTTTTTTTCATGATTTCCTATGTTTTTTCAACTGGCGTTTGATCCACGCAGGGTCGCGTCGACCATCAAGCACGCGCCACACCTGGATCTCGGTGGTGGTGAGACGGTAGTAGATCACGTAGGGAAACCGCCTGGAGAGCGCCCGATAAAAACCGGCGGATTTGCGGTGATAGCCCGCGTAGAGTCGCAGGGACTCAATGTCGGAAAACAGGCTTTCTAAAAAATACGATCCAACATTGGGGGCGTTGCATTCGTAGAAATGGAAACCGTCCATCAGATCGGTTTCGGCCAGGCTGAGGAGCCGGAGATTCACGTTCTTTTCCGGCTTTGGCGCTGGAGGCGCGCCTTGGCATCGGACCAATCGGAGAATGTAGCCTTGCCTGTTCGGACGGCGGTCTCGGTTTCTTTGAGAACAGCGGCATGCCAGGCAGGAGGCTTATAGGTGGTTTCGTCGCGGGTGAGGTCAACCCAGAGCAGTTCCATGGTTCGCAGCTTTTCCTGCCGTGACATGTTTTCGATGGGAAGTGTCGTTGGCATGTGGATAGTTTTCGAGATGTTGTGCGGAAGGCAACAGCCGGATTTTACCGGCATGGCAGAACCTCGACTTCGGCGCCAGCTCCGGTGGTGGCAGGGACGCGGAGAAGTCCCTCGGTGGTGGCGAGCACGGTGAGATCGGAGGAATCGCGCCAGGGAAGCGGAAGCACGCGGCGAGTTGCGCCTTCATCGGCCCAGATGCAGGGCCACCAGGTTTCGCGCGGGTCGGGGCGCAGCTCGGCGCGCGGGGCGAGTCTGGCGCGGATGAGCGCGACAGGTTCGGTGCCGGCGAGGCGGGCGAGGACACGGCGCACGAAGAGGTGAAAACACACGAAGTGCGAGAGCGGGTTGCCGGGAAGTCCGAAGGCGAGACAGCCGTCGCGCGAGGCGGCGATGAAGGGCTTGCCGGGGCGGCTGGCGACTTTGTCGCAATGGATCGTGAAACCCTGGGCGGCGAGGAGCGCGCCGGTGTGATCGTGGTCGCCGACACTGGCGCCGCCGCTGACGAGCAGGATGTCGGGCGAAGTCGCCAGCGCGGCGGCGAGGGCATCGGCGGTGGCGGCGCGGGAATCGGAAACGCGTTGATGAAAGACAAGCCCGGCGTGGGAATCGCGAAGGAGGGCGGCGATGAGCGTGGAGTTGGAGTCGCGGATCTGGCCGGCAGTGGGCGCGGCATCGGGGGCGGTGAGTTCGCCACCGGTCACGAGATGGGCGACGCGGGCGCGGCGACTGACGAGCGGAGTGGTCGCGCCGACGGAGGCGAGAAGGGCGAGGGCGCCGGCGTTGAGAATTTGTCCGGGGGAAAGGAGCGTGTCGCCAGCCCGGGCTTGCGAGGCTCGGCGGCGGATGTGTTTGGCGGAGGGAGACTGCAGGAGGTGGATGCGACCGGTGTCGGTGGCTTTGGTATCCTCCTGCATGATGAGCGCGGCGTTTTCGGGAGGGAGAGCGCTGCCGGTGAGGATGCGCACCGCGGTGCCGGGCGCGGGGGCGGCGGCCGGAGCCGGCGAACCGGGTGGGATCGTGCCTTCGAGGGTGACGAGACCGGCGGGCTGGTCGGCGTGGACCAGATAGCCATCAATGGCGGAGCGGTCAAAAGGCGGCTGGTCCTCGGGGGCGAGGATGGGTTCACGGAGAATGCGGTCCTGCGCGGAGACAAGAGGGGCGCGTTCGCCGGGGAGCGGGGAGGCGAGGGCGTCGAGGCGTATCCAGAGATCGGCGACGGTGATCATCGGAGACGGAGTTTTAACGCAAAGACACGAAGACGCAAAGGACGCAAAGAAGACAAGGAGGGCTTAATCTTGGCGATCATCGCGGCCTGGCGTCTTTGCGTTAGAACTTGGGGTCATGAGAGGGTGTCGGTTTTCCAGATGGGGACGTCTTGTTTGAGGCGATCCATGAAGGCGGCGAGGAGGGCGAAGGCGGGGGCGCGGTGCCTGGCTTGGATGGCGATGTGAATGGCGGTTTCGCCGACGGGGACGACGCCGATGCGGTGTTGGACGAAGACGGAGTGGCAGGGGTGGGCGGCGGCGAGTTCGGTGAGGAGGCGATGCATCACGATCTCGGCCATGGGCTGATAGGCTTCGTAAACGAGGGCGGAGATGGGGAGGTCGTTTTCGGAGCCACGGACGAGGCCGGTGAACGTCGCGAGGGCACCGACGTCGGGACGCGAGTGAGGGGAGGCGGGGGAGATGGGGGACGGGGAAATGAGGACTTCGATGTGCACGCGCGGGGAGACGGAGTTTTAACCACGGATTACACAGATGGGCACGGATGACGGAGTGGATCAGCCGCCAGAAACGGGCGGGATGACCGCGATCTCGTCGGTTGGTTCGATGTGTGCGGACGATGGGAGGAAGTCGTTGTCGCGGGCGAGGCGGGAGGATGTGCGGAGGGCGGCGAGGTCGGGGTGGTGTTGGATGAGCCGATCCCAGAAGGCCGAGACGGTGAGGGGCGCGGTGGCGGGGATTTCTTCCTGGGAAACTCCGGTGATGCGGCGGGCGTGGGCGAAGTAGAGGACGGTCATGAGGGGTTACCCGGAAGTTCGCGCTCAGTTTTTGCCGTCAAAGGGAAATGCCGAAAGATCGGATGTCGTCACGCCAAAGAAATAAAACGGAGCAGGGATCATCGCCGGTGTGGAAGTTTGGTCTTTGTTTGGATGAACGAAGACTTGAAGAACCAACGTCCGATCGAATTTCTTTTCGAGGGTTGGTTCGAACTCCCAGATAAACAGCCGGCCATCTTCGTTTTTAGAACCCAGCGGCAACGGGACATACCAGCGTTTGGTGTATAGTTTTCTGCCCGTCTTATCGGTCAGGGACGCGTTGATAATGTGATGATCCAAGGGCATGCCACCTACCCAGCGTGTGCGGATTCGGATCAGGTTTTGAGAGTCAGAAGCGCGAACGATCCATGCGTCTTGAATCTCCATTTCCACCGTATCGGTAATGCGAACACGTGTGTTGGTTTTCCACTCCCGATAGCGGGACGAAGCAGGCAGAGTGAGCCAGGCGAGTGCGCCGAGAAAGATTGCCGCAATAATCAAGGTCAGAAGTTTTTTCATGAAGCAGGTTTTAGCCGCCGATGGCGGTCATGGGGCGGTCGGGTTGGTAGTCGTTTTGAAAGGTGTGGTCGGCGGGTTTGTTGGCGATGGCGCCGGTGAGCAAGGCGTCGAGGTTGGCGTGGCCGGCGCGGAGGGGCGCGAGGAGATCGATTTCACCGTGGCGGCCGAGACAGGGGCGGAGTTTGCCGTCGGCGGTGAGACGGAGCTTGTTGCACGAGCCGCAGAAATCCGGAGTGGTGAGCGCGCCGATAAAACCGATGAGCGCACCGTTGGCGGCGCGGGCGTAGCGGGCGGGGCCGTGACCGGCGCGATAATCGGGCAAGGTCTCGAGCGGGCCGAGTTCGGACTCGATGCGGGCGCGCGCGTCTTCGCAGGAGAGAAAGTTGTCCGCGTTGAGGACGTCGGTGCGGGTGAGGGGCATCAGCTCGATGAAACGCACCGGTGTGCGATGTTCGGCGGCGAAGCGGACGAGAGGAACGAGCTGGTCTTCGTTGACGCCGCGCATGAGGACGACGTTGAGCTTTACGACCTCGAAGTCGGCGGCGAGGGCGGCGTGGATGCCGGCGAGGGCGTCGGCGAGGCGTCCGCCGGTGACGCGGCGGTAGGTGTCGGCGTCGAGGGCGTCGAGGCTGACGTTGATCGAGGTGACGCCGGCGGCGCAGAGCTCGCGGGAGACGGCGGCAAGGCGGGTGCCGTTGGTGGAGAGGCCGAGGCTGCGCGTGGTCGGAAGCGCGGCGATGCCGGCGGCGATGGAAACGAGATCGGGACGAAGGAGCGGTTCCCCCCCGGTGAGGCGGAATTTTTTAAAGCCAAGTTGGGAAGCGGCGGTGGCAATGCGGACGAGTTCGTCCGCGGTGAGGTGGTCGGGGCGTTGGGCCCAGCCCTTGTAGCCTTCGGGCATGCAATACAGGCAGCGCTCGTTGCACCGGTCGGTGACGGAGATGCGCAGGTAATCGATGGTGCGTCCGAAGGGATCGGTCATGTGGTGATGACGAGCTTGACGCAGGCGACGCCGAGAACAAGCGCGAGGGCGGGGCGAAGTTGGGTGCTGCGGGCATGAAGGCTGCCCCAGCGGGCGCCGATGAATCCACCGATGACGACAGCGAGGGCGAGCCACGGCCAGACGGCGGGCAAGTGGTGAAGCGAGGCGGAGTGTCCGGCGAGGCCGGCGGCGGAGTTGACGAAAATAAAGGGCGCCGAGACGGCGGCGGCGGTCTTGGTGCCGGCCCAGCGCATCAGGAGGAGCAGCGGGGTGAGGAAAATGCCGCCGCCCACGCCGATCAGGCCGGAGGCAAGCCCCATGAGGGCTCCGGCGAATAAAACCCAGCCAAGGGACACGGGACGGAGTTCGTCGGATTTCGGTGCGGGGAGGAGCAGGCGAAGGGCGGCAAAACCGAGGGCGAGCGCAAGGAGGAGTTTAAAGAGGGACGTGGACACATCGATGCGTCCGCCGAGAAAGGCGAAGGGCATCGAGATGGCCGCGAAGGGCCAGAAGAGCCGCCATGCAAAATGACCGGCTTTAAGGAAGAGCACGGTGCCGATCAGCGAAACGGCGAGATTAAGGGTGAGCGCGGTGGGCTTCATCACCAGCGGGGCGATGCCAGCCAGGGCCATGATGGCGAGATAACCCGAGGCGCCGCCATGCCCCACCATGCCGTAGAGGACGGCGATCAAGAAAAGAGGAAGCAGCAGATACAGCCAATCAGGCGTCATGACGTTTCGACGTGCGCGCGATGCGGACGGCGCAGGCTTTGTAGGACGGTTGACGCGAGTGGGGGTCGAAGGACGGGAAGGTGAGGCGGTTCACGGCGTCGAAATGCATCGGCATGAAGAGCTGGCCGGGTTGGACGGTGGAGGTGACCACGGCGAAGGCGGGGGCGTCGCCGCGTCGCGAGCTTACCACCACGTCGTCGTTGTTGGCGATGCCGAGGCGGGAGGCGTCGGCGGGGTTGATTTCAACGTAGAGGGAGACCGGTGCGAGTTTGCGGAGAACGTCGCTTTTGTTGGTGCGGCTGCCGGTGTGCCATTGGGCGGACGAGCCGCGTCCGGTGTTGAGGAGGAACGGATACGCGGAGTCGGGGGGCTCGGCCATCGGCCTCGGTTCGTCGAAGTGGAAGACGGCGCGTTTGTCGGCGGTGAAAAACTGGCCGTCGGAGAAAAGGCGGCGCTGGCTTTGCGGGGGGATGGGGGAGTTGGAGGCGGTCTCCGATTTGCGGCTCGCGGGGTAGGGCCACTGGATGCCGCCTTCGCGCTGGATGTGGTCGTAGCCCTCGATTCCGGTGAAGTTGCAGGGTTGTCCGCGGGAGAGTTCGCGCAGGAGGCGGAAGGCGGCCTCGGGGGACTCCCACTTGCGGAAGAGGTCGCCGCAGCCCCAGGCCTCGGCGACGAGTGTGAAGATGGCGAAGTCGGAAAGGGCCTGGCCGGGGGCGCGGGAGACTTTGCGCGAGACGCCGAGGCGGCGTTCGCTATTGATGAAGACGCCTTCTTTTTCGCCCCAGCCGGCGGCGGGGAGAACCAGGTCGGCCATCTGCGCGGTCTCGGTTGTGGCATACATGTCCTGGACGACCATGAATTCGAGTTTGCGGCGAAGGTCGGGGAAGCGCTTCTGGTTGATCCAGGAGTGGGCGGTGTTGGTGGCGATGACCCAGAGACCCTTGATCGCGCCGCTGTCGATGCCGTCCATGATCTGATCGTAGGCCCAGCTTTTCCCGGAGGGGATCCGCTCGGAATCAATTCCGAGAATGGCGGCGACGTGGGCGCGATCGGAGTCCTTTCCGAAGTCGTATCCACCGAGCAAGGACGAGGCGTTGCCAAAGAGACGCGAACCCATCGCGTTGCACTGGCCGGTGATGGAGTTCGCACCGGTGCCGGGGCGTCCGATGTTCCCGGTCATCAGTGCGAGGTTGATGATCGCCTGGGCGGTGCGGGTGGATTCGTGGCCTTGGTTGACGCCCATCGTCCACCAGAAGGAAACGCGCTCCTTGGTGGCGATGATCTCGACGACGCGATGGAGTGTTTCGACTGGCAGGCCGGTTTCGGTGGCGACGCGTTCGGGGGTGAAGGCGTCGACGAAGGAGGCGAAGGCCTCGTAGTTTTTGGTGTGGGCGTCGATGAATTCGCGTTTCACCGCGCCGCGGGCGATGAGCAGGTGGGCGAGTCCGTAGAGAAGGGTGAGATCGCTCTTGGGACGGAGCGGAACGTGGTGGGTGGCGGCGACAGCTGTTTCGGTGCGGCGGGGGTCGATGACGACGATCTCGGGGTTGCGCGGATTCATCATCACGCGCTGCCACATGATGGGATGGGCGATGCAGGGATTGGCGCCGATGAAGATCAGGGCGTCGCTTTCCTCGAAATCGGCGTAGCTGAAGGGCGGGGCGTCGAAGCCGAAGCTCTGTTTATACGCGACGTGCGAGGTGGCCATGCACTGGCGCGTGTTGGAGTCGACGTGGAGCATGCCCATGCCGAATTTCGCGAGGGCGCCGAGGAGGGCCATCTCCTCCATGACGATCTGGCCGGTGGAGAGAAACGAGAGGCTGTGCGGGCCGTGGGTGCGCTGGACGGCCTTGAAGTTTTGAACGAAGGCGCCGAGGGCAACCTCCCAGGAGACGGGTTCGAGCCGGCCGGTGGACGGGTTGCGCAGGAGCGGGGTTTTAAGACGGTCGGTGGCGGCCAGGGGCGTGAGGGCTTCCCATCCCTTGGGACAGGCCATGCCGAGATTGACGGGATAGGAGGGGTCGGGACTGAGGTTGATCGCCTGACCGTCTGCATCGAGGTGAACGTTGAGCGAACAACCGGTGCTGCAAAAGCCGCAGATGGAGCGGGTGGTCGAGACGGGAGTGAGGCGGGAAGGGACCTGCGGCAGGCCGAGGCCGTGTGCGGAGGGATGGCGCACGAGCTCCGTTGTCATGGGACCGGTGCGGGCCCGGAGAAGATTTTCGACCACGCTCTTCATACGGAGGGAACGCCGGGCATTTTGGGGGAATCGACCGCCCGGAAGAAGAGGGTGCGTTCGAGAAGTTCGCCGATCGTGAAGAGGAGAAAGCCCATGACGGAATGGTTTGCGAAGAAAAGAAGCAGAGTGAGGAGGCCGACGATGACGCGCGAGCCCCACTGACGGTGAAGCGGGCCTTGTTGCAGGCGGGCGGAAGAGGAGTGTCCCCTGGAGGTGGATAATTCCAGCGCGAGCTTGGCGATCAGGACGCCGGCGGCGAGCGGCGGGTGAACGAAGGCACAGGCGGCGACAAGCACGGTGCCGGCCATGCGTCCGGACGTTTGTGAGAAGCGCCAGAAGTAGCGGCGGGTGTCGGTGTAGATCATCGCGCTGCAAAACACGCCCGAGGCGGCCAGAAGAAATGCGACGATGGAGATGGTCGGCGCGAAATGACCAATGACCAATGACCAATGACCAATGAAGGGGAGCTCCGGGATCAGGGGGTGCAGCGCGGCAAAAGTCAGGAGCGGGAAGGCGGTGCCGAGGAGGACGGCTTCACGGCTGAGCCAGGAGCGGCGGAGGCCGAGGAAAATGCGCCAGGCGCGGAAGGGCTGGCCGAGGTGGGCGACGCTGGCGACGAGGCCCGCGGTGAAGAGGGCCAGACCGGTGAGGGCCAGGGGTTGGGCGTTGAGAGCGGAGAGTTGGGAGCCGATCATCAGGCCCAGGCCGAGTTGGGTGAGGACGAGCAGGAGGACGAGGGCGTAGTGGGCGTGCTGGGGGCGGAGCGTGTCGGCGTCGGAGGCGCGCAGGTTTGCGGGCAGCGGGTTTTTGGAAATGTAGCGGGTGGTCGGCCGGGTGTAGTTTGAATCGGTCGAGCTGAGCTCCGCCAGTTCCGGGTTCGGGGTTTCGGAGCGGAAGGTCGAGACCTTCACGATCGCGATGGCCTCGGTGGGGCAGGACTGGACGCAGGCGGGGGCTTCGCCGGCGGAGAGCCGTCCGTGACACATGTCGCACTTGCGAACGATTCCGAGGCGGTCGTTGTATTTGGGAACCTCATACGGGCACTTGAGCACGCAGTAGCTGCAGCCGATGCACTGGTCATCGAGGTGGACGACGATGCCGGTGACCGGGTCCTTCTCGTAGGCGAGGACGGGGCATCCGTTGAGACAGGCCGGATCTTCGCAATGGTGGCAGGCGGTGGTGACCGTCTGCTGGAACGGATGGGCGGGGGTGCCGCCGAGGACGAGCCCGACGTCGCGCCAGGTTTCTTCTTCGTCGAGGCCGTTGAGGGAGTGGCAGCCGGCGACGCAGGCTTTGCAGCCGGTGCAGGAATCGAGGTCGACCTGGAATGCGTATTGTTCGCCGGGGCCGGGGGCGGAGAGGGGGATGAGTTGCGAGCGCGGGGCGCCGCCGGCGTCGTGAGCGGCGGCGAAACGGGCGACGGGGGTGTCGAGGCGGCGTTGCGACTCGATGAGTTCGTCGATGAGCGTGCGGACCGGGTCGGTCATTGCGGGAGTGAAGTAGCGAGTAGTGAGTAGCGGGTAGCGAGTGGGTCGGAGGCGGCGGGGGTGGTGTTGAGTTTGTCCAATGCTCGCTACTCACTACCCGCTACCCGCTACTCGCTACTTCTGGCATCAATACACGTCGCGCTGGTAACGTTTGGCGGTCTTGAGGGCCTGGATGTAGGCGGCGGCCTCCGCGGCGGTTTTTCCGCCGGCCTTTTCGACGACCTGGTGGAGGGCGGTGTCGACGTCCTTGGCCATGCGGCTGGCGTC
>JAQSWS010000123.1 GCA_029266495.1 Rariglobus sp.
CGTCGTGACCGACGACCTCGTCGCCAAGACGGTCGACGCGATCGTCAAGGCCGCCAAGACCGGCAAGATCGGTGACGGCAAGGTGTTCGTGCTCGCCCTTGAGGAAGCGGTCCGCATCCGCACCGACGAGCGCGGCGACGCCGCCGTCTGATCGTCTCGTAACCATCTGATTCAGGGCAACCGGCTCCGTCGCAAGGCGGAGCCGGTTTTTTGTGTCCGAATCTTGAATACAGAAACGGCACGTGATGCGTTTGTAGCCCTGATCAGCGAGCGCATGTTTGGGAGGCCAGGGAGAACAAACTGGACAAAGGCGCGCCGGAATGGGAGTGCCTGCCAAGGCGCCGACAAGGGAGTTTACCGGAGGTAAATGACCGGAGGCGGCAACGCCGGATCGCGCTTCCAGGCCAAGTGGATTTGACCGGTTGGTTTTGACTGGCCTCCTTATGTCCTGACCGGCGCCCGGCGGTCCGTCCCTGCCTTTACAGCCGCGAGGCCATGTGGCGGATCGTCCGTTGATAGGCCGACAGGCCGGGATCTTCCGTTGTGTCGGCAAGGGCGGTAAGGACAAGTTGCATGGCCTCGGTGTGTTCACCGAGATCGTGCAAGGCGAGGGCCAGAAAGACGTCGAACTCGCGGTTATCGGGGAACTGGAGCCGTCCCGAACGCAAAACTTCCGCCGCGCGCCTGGCATCGCCAAGCTGGCGTAGCGTGCCGGCAAGCCCGATCAATGCGTTGGAATGTTCGTTGGGGGCCAGACCCAGCGTGACGGCTTTTTCGTAGTAGGGCAGTGCCTCTGCGAATTTGCCGCCGGTCTCAAGAGTCCAGGCGAGCTGGTAATTGATCTCGGCGACATGGGGATGCCTGGCGTCGAGCTTCCGTAAAAGATCGAGCAAGTGTTCGGTGCGCCCGCCGTGGCGGGCTCCGACAATCGCGTCGAGTTCAGGCTTCCAGTCGGACATGGCTGAATCGGAAAGTTACTCAGAGGACACGAGCGGGTTCACAGCGGTCACGGAGGAGTCGGCGTTGTTCTCGGTGGTCTGTGTTTCCTCGTGTGCCCTCTGTGTAACCGGGCTGGAGGTCCTAGGTGACCTTGCGCTCGATTTTGACGGGCAGGGCGCGGGTATTGATCTCGTTGATCACGCGGGCGAGGTAGTCGGCGAAGGGCATCGTGCCTTCGTCTCCCTTGGCGCGGCTGCGCACGCTCACCGACTGCATCTCGGCTTCCTTGCCGCCAAGCACGAGCGTGTAGGGAACTTTCTCAAGTTCGGCGCGGCGCAACTTGGCTCCGAGCTTCTCGTTGCGCTCGTCGAGCGTGGCGCGGATACCGGCATCGCGGAGCTGCTTGAGGAGCTGCGTGCCGTAATCGCCGATCTTGTCGCTGATGGGGGCAAGGCGCACCTGCTCGGGCGAGAGCCACACCGGGAAATCGCCGGCGAAGTGTTCGATCAACACGCCGCAGAAACGCTCCATCGAGCCGAAGGGCGCGCGGTGGATCATCACGGGACGGTGTTTTTCGTTGTCGGCGCCGATGTAGTGGAGGTCGAAGCGCACGGGGAGGACATAATCCACCTGGACGGTGCCGAGCTGCCATTCGCGGCCGATCACGTCTTTGATGACGAAGTCGATCTTCGGTCCGTAGAACGCGGCTTCGCCGGGCTCCTCGGTGAACGGGACGCCGAGCGTTTTCGCGGCATCACGGCAGGCGGCTTCGGCGAGGTCCCATTGTTCGGGGTTGCCGGCGAATTTCTTGCCGTCGGGATCGCGCAGGCCGACGCGCACGCGGTAGTCGGACATGCCGAGGGTGGTGAGCACTGTTTTCACGAGCGAGAGACAGCCTTGGATCTCGGCGGCGACTTGCTCCTGCGTGCAGAAAAGATGGGCGTCGTCCTGCGTGAAACCACGCACGCGAGTCATGCCATTGAGTTCGCCGGACTGTTCCCAGCGATAGACGGTGCCGAACTCGGCGAGGCGGACGGGCAGATCGCGGTAGCTATGCGGTTGCGAGGCGAAGATCTTGATGTGGTGGGGGCAGTTCATCGGCTTCAGCATGAAGCCGTCGAGGAGCTTGGTCGGGTCCATCACGCGGTCGGGCGTGACGACTTCCTTGCCAGCGCGTTCGTTGAGCGTGGCGGCGAAGGCGGCGGACACGCCCTCGAGGCGCGCGGTCATCTCGGCGCAGCCGCAGCCTTCGGAGGCGATCTGCGCGAGCTGGTCGGGCTCGGGAATCGCGGGGAATTGCGACTCTTTGTAGTAAGGGAAGTGACCGGAGGTTTTGTAGAGACCGAGCTTGCCGATGTGCGGAGTGAAGACCTGCGAGTAACCCTGCTTGCGCAGTTCGCTCATGATGAAGTCCTGCAATTCCTGGCGAACGATGGCCCCGTTGGGCGTCCAAAGGATGAGGCCCTGGCCGACATCTTCGTCGATGTGGAAGAGCTTCAGGTCGCGACCGAGCTTGCGATGGTCGCGGGCCTTGGCCTGTTCCTGCCGTTCAAGATATTGGGCGAGCTCTTCCTTGGTGGGGAAGGCGGTGCCGTAGATGCGCTGAAGCTGTTTGTTTTTTTCGTCGCCGCGGTGGTAGGCGCCCGCGATGGAGAGGAGCTTGAACGCTTTCAGTTTGGACGAGTAGCGCACGTGCGTGCCGGCGCAGAGGTCCATGAATTCGCCGTTTTGATAGAAGGAAATTTTCTCTCCTTCGGGGATGTCGGCGAGACGTCCGAGTTTGTAGCGTTCTTGTCCGCGCGATTTGATGATCTCGACGGCTTCTTCGCGGGAGACTTCCTTGCGGATGAAGGCCTGGTTTTCGTCAGCGACCTTCTTCATCTCGGCCTCGATTTTGGGGAGGTCCTCGAGTGTGAGTTTCTGGTCGAGATCGATGTCGTAGTAAAATCCGGTGTCGGTGGGCGGCCCGATGTCGAGCTTGGCATCCGGGTAGATGCGCAGGATGGCCGTCGCAAGGATGTGCGAGGCGGAGTGGCGGAGTTCTTCGAGAGGAGACATGGACATGGCGGAAAAGTAGCGAGTAGTGAGTAGCGGGTGGCGCGTAGGAGGAAGTTGAAAGTAGTCGGGATTTGGCAGGTTTGAATGCTCGCTACTCACTATCCGCTACTCGCTACCGGTTTGAGTTCGTAGCCGTCTTTGCGGTCGAGCATCGACCAGCCGGCGGCGGCTAGGTCCTTGCGGAGAGCGTCGGCGGCGGCGAAGTCCCTAGCTTGTTTTGCGGCCCAACGCTTCTCGGCGAGGGCGGCGATGTCGGCGGGGATATCGGTCTTGGGCGCGGTGGACTCGGTGAGATCGAGACCCAGGGCGAACAGCACGCGTTCGAATGCCGCCACGCTGATGCTGGCGGTTCCACGATTAACGATTGTGAACAGTGCACCAAGCGCGCCCGCCGTGTTCAGATCATCTTGCAGGGAGGCGAAGATCGGTGCGAACGGATCGTCGGTTCCGGCAGGTGTGAGCTGGCTTCGAAAGGCACGGAGCGTTTTCAACGCACTTTCGGCGGCGTGCAGGGAGTCGAGGGTGAAGTTGAGCTGCTTGCGCGGATGGCCGGAAAGGAGCGTGTAGCGGAGTGCGGCAGGGCTGAAGCCCTTGGCCTTGAGGTCGTCGAGGGTGTAGAGGTTCCCGAGCGACTTGCTCATCTTCTTGCCGTCCACGAGGAGGTGTTCGCTGTGATACCAGTGACGCGAGAAGGTCGTGCCGTTGCAGCATTGGCTCTGGGCGATCTCGTTTTCGTGATGGGGGAAGAGCAGGTCGACGCCACCGGTGTGGAGATCGATGGTCGGACCGAGGATCGCCTTGCTCATCGCGCTGCACTCGATGTGCCAGCCGGGACGGCCTTCGCCGGTGCCGCGCGGGCCGGGCCATTTGACATCGCCGTCCTCGGGCTTGTGGGCTTTCCAGAGGGCGAAGTCGCTGACGTCCTCTTTCTCGTCGGCGTCGGCGGCATGGGCCTTGAGCGCGGAGCCGACCTGGAGTTCGCGTTCCTTCACGCGGGAAAGGGCGCCGTAGTCGGGATAGGAGGAAACCTTAAAGTAGACCGAGCCGTCGGCGGCACGGTAGGCGTTCCCTTTTTCCATCAGCACTTCGATCATGTTGACCTGTTCGCGGATGTATTTCGGATCGGCGGCGCGGGGTTCCTCGTGAGGAGGGAGGCAGTTAAGCGCCTTGCAATCGGCATGGAATTTCTCCGTCCACTGGCAGGTGACTTCGGCCAGCGGGCGGCCTTCCTCGCGGGAGCGACGGATGGTTTTGTCGTCAACGTCGGTGAGGTTCCGGACGTGCTTCACCTTGTCTGCGCCGAGTTCCAGCTCGAGGAGGCGGCGGAGGAGGTCGTTGACGACGAATGTGCGGAAATTGCCAATATGCGCGGCGGCATAGACGGTCGGTCCGCAATTATAGAAGCGGAAGATGCCGTCGGGTTGCGCGGGGCGGAGTTCGCGGGTCTCGCGGCTGAGCGAGTCGTGGAGCTTGATGGCCATGAAAGAGGGAAGGGAAGGGCTACAGGGTTTGAACGGGGGCGGAAAGGTGTTTTTTGCAGGGTTGAAAAACGGATGGCAGCCCGGGGGCGGGCGTGTTTGGGTAGGACACTCGTCATGGCCTTCCAACTTGATCTCGTTCACCGCCCGCGTCGTCTCCGCCGGAATGCCACCGTGCGCTCCCTTGTGGAGGAAACCGTCCTGCGTCCGGCGGATTTCATCGCGCCGCTCTTCGTGGTCGATGGCAAGGGAGCGCCCGAGCCAATCGCCTCGATGCCGGGTGTGTTGCGTTTCAATGTGACCGATTTGGTGAAGGAATGCCGCTCACTGGCAAAAGCGGGCGTGCCGGCGGTGGCGCTGTTTCCGAAGCTGGACAAAAAATTCAAGGACGATGCCGGCACGGCGGCGCTGGCGGGTGATGCGTTGATCCTGCGGGCGGTGCGGGCGGTGAAAAAGGCGTTGCCGGAACTCGTTGTGATGACCGACATCGCCCTCGATCCCTATACCACGCACGGCCACGACGGGGTGCTTGCTTCCGATGGACGCGACGTGGCGAACGACGCCACGGTGGAGATTCTCGTGAAAATGGCGGTGATGCATGCGGAGGCCGGCGTGGATTTCGTGGCGCCATCAGACATGATGGACGGGCGCATTGGGGCGATCCGTCGTGCGCTGGACACAGCGGGGCATACGCAGACCGCCATCATGGCCTACTCGGCGAAGTTTGCCTCGGCGTATTACGGACCTTTTCGCGACGCGGTTGGAAGTGCGTCGGCGGCCGGCACGCGAAGCCTGGACAAACGCACCTATCAGCTCAACCCGGCCAACCGGCGCGAGGCGCTGGCGGAGGTGGCGTTGGACGAGGCGGAGGGGGCGGATATTTTGATGGTGAAACCCGCGGGTGCTTATCTGGACATTATTCGTGACGTGCGGGAGGCCACCCGGAAGCCGGTTGCGGCGTATCAGGTATCGGGTGAATACGCGCAAATCCAGGCGGCGGCGCAGCTCGGCTGGCTGGACCTCGCGCGCACGCGGCATGAGTCGCTGCTGGCGATCAAGCGGGCAGGGGCGGACATGATTCTCACGTATTTCGCGAAGGAGATGGCGGCGGAGTTGGGGTGAGGGCGATCCGTTCCCGCCACGGAAGCCATAAAAAAGGCGGCTCCTTGCGGAGCCGCCTTTGGCGTTTTTAAAGATTGAGCGGGCACTCAGCGCTTCTTGCGCTTGGCCTTGGGCTTCTCGTCTTCCTCGTCGTCATCGTCCTTGGATTTCTCGTCGTCCGAATCCTCGTCCTCATCGTCGTCGTCATCCCCGGACTTTTTCTTGGCGCCATCCTCGTCGTCGTCCTTGTCCTCATCGTCCTCGTCCCATTTGAGGGTGGCATCGCCTTCGAGGGATTTTTCATCCTCCTCGTCGAGTTCGGGCAGGTCTTCGTCGTCGATATCTTCGTCGCCCTTGCTGGCGCGTTCCTCGCCTTCCTCGGTTTCCCAGCCGGCGGGAACATAATCTAGGATGGCGCTGAGTTCGTCGAAGGTGTGGATGGCCTTGCCCTCGATGAAGCTGGTGTTCTGGTCCTCGCGGATCTCGTCCTCGACCTCGTCAACGGTGAGCTTGGACTCGAAGTCGAAGATATCGTTGAGCATCTTCACGCGGCAGCGGGTGAGGTGGTCGAGCAGATCGGCGTAGGGTCCGTTTTCCTCGTCCAGGATGTCGGCGAGGGCGAACAGCTTTTCCTCGGACTCGAAGAAGGAGTCTTTTACGCGCTTGAGGCGAACGCGCTGTTCACCGGCTTCCTTCTCAATGCGGAAGGCGATGAAGGCGGCTTCCATGATGTCCTGATCGAAGCCGTAGTCGCGCAGGGGCTCGACGAGTTCGATGAGGTGGGCCATCTGGCGCGGGTCGATGATGCTGAGACCATCGACATCCCAACGCACGGGATCGCTGACTTCGTCGACCCACCAATTGTGGTCTTCACCTAAACGAACAATGCACCAGTCGAGAGTTGCGGAGGATTTTGCCATACGGTTTTTCTTAAGAGTTGTCGGAGCAAAGAGCGCGCGCAGCGAAGGAGTCAAACCGCGAAACCAACTTTATTGAAAAGTTTTTTGGGGAAGTCCGGGAACCGCCGGCGCAAGGGGGATTTCGGCGCGCAGCGTGCGAGGGGCGACTTTAAAAACAAGCACAAAACCAAGCCGGAATGAATGGGATGTCCGGAGAGGAGGGATACTTGATTTTTGGCCCCCGGTTCCCAGTGTCGCCCCATCTATGGGCTTTATTTACGAGAAGCTGGCTCGCCGCGCGTTGTTTGCCATGGACTCCGAGTCTGCGCACGAAGTCGGGGTCAACGCGCTCGCGTTGCTAGGCCGGCTGCCGCTGCTGTGTCGCCTGCTGGAGGCAGCCAATCGCCTCCCGGCGTCGCGCTACAAACCGGTCGAGGCGTTCGGGCTCACGTTTCCAAATGCCATTGGATTGGCGGCGGGCTTCGATAAAAACGCCCGGGCTTGGGAAGCCGCGGCGGCGCTCGGCTTCGGCCATGTGGAGATCGGCACGGTGACGGCGCTCGCCCAGCCGGGAAATCCGAAGCCGCGCATGTTCCGTTATCCGACGGAGGAGGCGGTGATCAATCGCATGGGCTTTAACAACGAGGGCTCCGAGGCGGTGGCCGCGCGTCTTGGGAAACAGCCGGGGCCGGGCAGGCGCCGTATTCCGCTGGGGATCAACTTGGGCAAGTCGAAGGTTGCCCCGCTCGACGGCGCAGTGGCGGACTATCTCGCGAGCTTTGCACGGCTGGCCGATTATGCGGATTACCTGGTTCTGAATGTCTCCAGCCCCAATACGCCGGGGTTGCGCACCCTGCAGGACGAAAAACCGCTGCGCGAGTTGCTCGGCGCGGTCATGGCGGCGAACCGCGAGCGTGCGGCCAGGCACGGCGGGGCGCTGCTGCCGGTCTTGCTGAAAATCGCCCCTGATCTCACCTGGCCGCAGATCGACGCCGCGCTGGGGGTGATCACGGAGTTCGGCCTTGCTGGTATCATTGCCACGAATACAACGCTGGCGCGCCCGGGATTCTTTGCCGGGGTCAATGAGGCAGGCGGCCTCAGTGGCCGTCCGGTGGAAAGGAAATCCACTGAAATCGTGGGCTATATTTCACGTGTGACCGGCGGGAAGCTCCCGATCATCGGGGTGGGCGGCATCTGCGACACACGCGGTGCGGCCGAGAAACTCGATGCCGGCGCCACGCTCGTGCAGGTTTACACGGGAATGATTTATCGCGGACCGTTTTTTGCGCGAGATCTGGCCTGGGGCGTGAGTGAGCGTCAACGCATCTGACGCCGGAAATCGAGGTGGGGGCGGACCGCCGGGCTGCCCCGCCGGTCCGCCCAAGTCACGCAGATCTCAAGTGTTTCCGGCGGGCGCAGCGGTCCCGTCCTGCCTTCAGATCGACCAGTCCCACGCCTGCAGTTCACTGGCTTCGCGGCACTCCACCGCTTTTTCTTTTTTGCGGCGGGAGCGGATGACGAGATTTTCGTTTTTATAGTAGGCGATGCTGCTGGCGGGCACGGGTTCCAGGATCCAGACGTTGGCGCCGATGATCGAGTGCGCGCCGATGCGCGTGTCGCCGCCCAAAATGGTGGCATGCGCGTAAATCGTGACGTGGTCGTCGATATCAGGGTGGCGTTTCACGCCTTTGATCGGATTGCCATCGCCGTCCACCTCGAAGGATTTCGCGCCAAGGGTAACGCCTTGGTAGATCTTCACGTGATTCCCGATCCGGGCGGTTTCGCCGATGACGACTCCGGTGCAGTGGTCTATGAAGAAGTGCGTGCCGATCTGCGCGCCGGGGTGAATGTCGGTGCCGGTGCGTTCGTGGGCATACTCGGTGAGCATGCGGGGGAGGATGGGCACACCTAGCTTGTAAAGTTCGTGGGCGATGCGCTGGAGCGAAATCACCAGCACGCACGGGTAGGCGAGAATGATTTCTTCGACGCTGCGGGCGGCGGGGTCCCCCGTGTAGGCGGCCTGGACGTCGGTCTGGACGATCTGACGGACTTGGGGGAGCTTGCCGAGCACTTGCATTGCGAGCGACGCGGCGCGGGTGTCCGCCTCGGGATCGCGGGTGTGTCGCAGTGACTTCCCGATCGTGTCGGCAAGGCTGGTGTGAACGGCATTCAACCGTGCGGCGGTGAAGGCCGGGACTTCGCTCTTCGTG
The DNA here is from genome assembly GCA_029266495.1 of Rariglobus sp. Classification (GTDB taxonomy): domain Bacteria; phylum Verrucomicrobiota; class Verrucomicrobiia; order Opitutales; family Opitutaceae; genus Rariglobus. The sequence continues at coordinate 8,686 of JAQSWS010000123.1, forward strand.
AGGGACTTTTGCTCGAAGAAGCCCGGGAAGAGCAGGTGCATGAAGTCGGAGGCCAGACGGTTGACCGCTTCGTCGGACGGCAGATTGATCCCGTCGAGGTGATTGATGCCGCCCTCGGTTTCGTAGGAGGCGAGAAGCGCTTTCGTGATGTCGTCCAACGTCATGAGTGGCCGACATTCCACGCGACCCTTCGCCGGGTCAAATCCAGATGCGAGTATGCATCGGGCGAAACTTGCTCCCGAGGGGATGCATCCGTTAATGCTAATCACCTCATGGCCCTGCTCGCCCAAGGCATCGATTATTTCGGCGCGGACGGTTTTCCGGTCACTGCCCGGCGCGTGCGCACGGAGCCCGGCGGACGGCCTTCGCATCCGCATGACGTCACCGAGAAGGATCATTATCACGATTTCTGCGAACTTGTGCTGGTGCTGAGCGGGCGCGGGCGGCACGTGTTGGAAGGGGAGTCGTTTCCCGTGGCGGCGGGCAACGTGTTCGTGGTTCAAGGGCGCCAGGTGCACAGCTTCCGGGACCGGGACGCTCTCGTTCTGGTCAACGTCATGTATGATCCCCTGCGTCTGCCGCTGCCGGCCGGCTTGTTGCGTCGTCTGCCTGGTTACAGCGCGCTCTTCATGCTCGAGCCGACGTTCCGCAGCGCACACCGGTTTTCTAGCCGGTTGCAGCTCGACCGTAAGGATTTGGGGGCGGCGGAAGCCCTCGCCGAGCGGATCGAGCAGGAGTCCTCCGCGGCGCAACCCGGGCACGAGGCAGTCCTGCTCGGTCTGCTGGTGGAGTTGATGGTCTTTCTCTCCCGGCGATATGGTGAAAGCGACGTGAACGAGAGTCGTGCCTTGCTCCAAATGGGCCGGCTCATCAGCACGCTGGAGCAACGTTACCGCGAGCCATGGACGCTGGAGCAACTGGCGCGTTTCGCCCATCTGTCGCGCACCAGCCTGCTGAGGGTGTTTCGTCAGGCCACGGGCAAATCGCCCATCGATTACTTGATCGGCCTGCGTATCGAGGCGGCCAAGCGGATGCTGCGTCAAAGCGAGTCGGGGATGACCGAGATCGCGTTGGAGACGGGCTTCGGGGACAGCAACTACTTCGCCCGCAAGTTTCGCCTGATGACCGGGCGCACGCCGACGGCCTTCCGGCGGGCGGGGCGGGCGTAAGCGAAGGCAGAGACGCCGGTCCGTCGCGTTGGAAGCCCATGGGAATGGCAAACGCGGCAAGATGCCGCGTCTACTTTTTGATCATTCCTGTCCTTTTGTGCTAATTGGCGGGCATTCTGGTCTTTTTGTGAAGGCGCGGGGTCCAACATCATGATAAGGTGGTCGGCACTCCCACCCCGCCATGCTCCTCCTCGGACTCGATCTCGGCAGTTCCGCCGTCAAAGCCACTCTTCTTGATGCCGCCAGCGGTCGCATCGTTTCCGCCGCGCAATCTCCGCAACACGAGATGCCCATCTCCGCTCCGCGCCCCGGCTGGGCCGAGCAGGATCCTGCACTGTGGTGGGAGCACACCGTGCTTGCAATCCGCGCCGCCTGCTCCGGCCGCGACGAATCCCAAGTCGTCGCGATCGGCATCTCCTATCAGATGCACGGC
>JAQSWS010000124.1 GCA_029266495.1 Rariglobus sp.
AAGAGAAAAAGCAGATCACGATCAATATCATTGGTCCGGGTAAATTCAACATCGAGGGTCCCGATAAAATCCAACGGAAAGTCATATCTGAGTTGTCCGGTAAAAACGACCTACCCACTGAAACCAAATGAACACCTCTGATAAAATTTCCCTGCGTCGAGCCAATGGGGTCAGTCGCGCGGTATGATCCGGGGACCTAGGGGATCAAAAAGGGGTCGGGGCGTTTTTTGTCACTTATAAGACGGCCTCGCATCCAATGCGCGATTTACGGCCCGACCCCACATAGCTACGCCCGGCCCCAGCTCTGCTTCCTTACCCTCGTTTGGACTAATACAACCGATGAACGTTGTTTTTTGTGGCAATTCACCTTTGGGGCAGGATTCTGCCAAGCGCCTCCCAAGCCTTCAACTACCGATCTCGTGCTCCGCTCGCTCCCCGTCCTGACCCTCGCTTTCGCAATCTTTGCTGCTTCACCGCTGCTCCACGCTGCGGCAATCTCCCTCACCACCCCCGGGAGCACCTACACCCAGAACTTCAACACGCTGTCGAACACGGCGGGATCCACGACGAATGAGCTAACTGACCTAATTATGCCCGGCTGGTCCATGAATGAGAGTGGGGGTGGCGTGCGCGACAATGAGAGGTATGCCGTGGACACCGGAGGCAGCAACACGGGCGACACCTTTAGCTACGGTTCCGCTGGGCAGACTGACCGTGCCCTCGGCTCGTTACAGAGTGGAACCTTGATTCCAAGCTTTGGCGTCAATTTCAAGAATGATACCGGAGTCACCCTCACCTCACTGATGATCGCTTACACCGGCGAGCAATGGCGGATATCCAACACTGCCGCTGCTGCTCGGGATGATCGGATTGACTTTCAATACAGCGCGGATGCCACCTCCCTGATCACCGGCACTTGGACCAATGTCAACGAGCTCGACTTCACCTCACCCATCAAGACCAACGCGACAGCCATTGCCCTCAATGGCAACGACGCGGCGAACCGCTTAGCCATCAGCTACACGCTCACCGGTGTTTCGATCGCCGATGGCGCCACCTTTTGGTTCCGCTGGCTGGATTTAAACGCCTCCGGCGCCGATGACGGCCTCGCGATCGATGACTTTAGTCTTCAGACCTTGCCCATTCCCGAGCCCGCGAGCTATACCGCATTTGCCGCCGTCGCGGCCTTGGGTCTCGCCCTGGCGCGCCGCCGCAGATAAGCAGCGGGAGCTTCCGCTGAAGTGACTATGAACGTTGTTCAAGGAAACGCTCCCACGGCTTAAGCGTAAGCAGCTTCCGGTCGAGCCAAGGGGGTCGGTCGAGCCGAGGAGGTCTGTCCGTAAACGGGCCACACGGTAACTAGGCACCACAATCAATTGCCGATTTACGATCCGACCCCATTTCTGAGCGCGGCGCAGGCCGGGACAGCAAGGCCTTCGATGGACGCGGCCAGCGCGATCTCGCGTCGTCGTTGATGCAGTTGCACTGAGCTGAATCCAGTTGCTCGATGCCGCAAAATTTCGGAGATGCTAGAGATGAACCGTTACCTTACCTCGCTCTGTTTCGTCGCCTGCGTCGTCGTGGCGTGGACAATGCCGATCCGGGCTGAAGACGCGTCCGCTGCACCGCTGCCGACGACCGTTTTCAAGAATCTCCAAGCCGGGAAAAAGCAGACGGTCATCGCCTACGGCACGAGCCTGACTCACCAAGGTGCCTGGACAGGCGAATTCGGCAGGTTTTTCACGACGCAATTTCCGGATCAGGTGACTTTCAAAAATGCCGCGCAATCCGGGAAGAACTCCAAATGGGCATTGGCCAATTTCGAGGAGCGCGTTCTCGCGCACCGGCCTGACCTCGTCCTCATCGAGTTCTCCATAAACGACGCGGTGACCCGCGGTGACATCAGCCTGGCGGAATCGAAGGCGAATCTCGACAAAATGGTTAAGGCTCTGCGCCAGCAGAATCCGAAGGTGGATATTGTCCTGCAAACCATGAATCCGGTTTGGGATTCGCCGAAGAAAGCATCGGCCAGTGAACGTCCGAATCTCGAGGCTTATTACGAAGTGTATCGCAGCTATGCGCGCGAGCATTCGCTACCGCTGGTCGATAATTATGTCACCTGGCGGGCCATGCAGAAAGACGACCCGGAGAAGTTCCAAAAGGTGGTGCCGGATGGCACGCATCCCAACAATAGCGCGAGCCAGTGGGTGACCGGCCGGGCGGTGAAAGAGCTCCTGAAAAAAGCGCAGGCCGCGGCGATTTCCCCGTCCCCCAGCAAAAGCGGGAAACGCTAAAACCCAGCGAGCGGAGGGTCGTCAATTCATCGTGGCGGTCGAACAACACACTGGAGCCAAGCCGATCCTCCTTACACCTGCCCCTCGGTGGGCACGATCAACGGCTCGCCTATCACGTAAAAGTGGCCGCCCGCGATGTAGTGGATACTGCGCAGGCCGGGCTCCGCGTTTTCAAACATCCAGTGGCCGTTCTGGAAGACGCGCGCATCCGCCCAGGCACCGACGATCTCGCCGATGAACAAATCGTAGGTCTCCTGGTTATGCGGCTCGGGGATTAACCGGCACGCGAGCCATGCCGAACATCCTTGGACAAAGGGCGTGTCGTGGCCGGCGAGGCGGAACACCTCGACGCCGCAACGTTTCAGTTTGTCAGGATCGTCGCGCAGGCTGCGCGTGCCCACCGCATGGGTGAGCTTCGCCTGCGCCACAGTCGGGACTTGGACGACGAAGCGTCCGCTCCGCTCGAGCAGCTCGCGCGTCTTCGAGCTTTTGTCCAAGACCACCGTCAGCTTGGCAGGGAATGCCTCCAATCCGCAGGACCACGCCGCGGCCATCACGTCGTCCACGCCGTCATGGCTGGCGGACACGAGCACCGTGGGACCGTGGTTGATCAACCTGTAAGCCTTGCCGAGTTCCACCGGGGCGACGTGCGTATTCATAAAAACTCGGCCCAAGCTGCTAAGGGCTCACGCCGCTGGCAACACCGCGCCAGGTCAGCCGAAGGGGGCGGACCCTAAACGGTAAACATGCCCGTGCGGTCCTCCGCTTTATTTGGACGGGAGCTTCCGAAAACCATTTCGGTTCTCCACCTCGTAACGCCAGGCGAGAAGCACGAAATCTTCTCCGGCATACTCATGTGCGTCCATCAGTCGAAACACCGTGGTTTCCAGTTCATTCCCCTCATTCCTTAGATATTTCAGACGCGCCTGGTTATCCTTGGGCAATCCGCCGGCCGGGAGCACGGCGATGATTTTATCCAGCAGTTGCGCACCCACCGGAGCGTTCACTTTTCTCACCGCATCCCGCATGCGCGGCAGCTCGCCGCCCATCTCCTCCAACAAAGTGTGGGCTAACTGATGCCCCGCATAATAGCCGAACCTGTCTGCCAAATACGTCGTCGCTTCGTCTTCGCTCAAGCTCGCCAGACCGTTTTCATCACCCCAGTCCATCAGGCTTCCTCGCGGATGCGGCAGATTATAAAGATCGAATAACACCTCGGCCGCTGACGTCGCAGGGTGATCAGGCAAGGCCAGAACCGCCAGCAACCGCGGCTCGGCAATCTCCGGGCGTGTCTTGGCCAGAAGAGCCAAGAGTGAAACAGTTCGTGCCGAAGGCGTGCGCCCCTCCCCGCGCCTCGCTTCCTCGTCTTCACGCAACAAGCGCTCCACAAGCGCGGGACTCGTCGGGTGCTTCGATCGTTCCAACACCTCGAGAAGCGCCCCAAATCCCGGTGACCGGCGGTCCAACTGCGCTTCCAGAAGCTGCTGTCCTTGCTCACCCCCGAGGATCAACAGCGCACGTCCCACGGCACGGGTGTCACCGTCGCGCTCGAAACACGATGGCAGGATATTCGCGAAGATTTTAAAAGCTCCGGCACGCACGTCCTCGCTCAACGCTCCTTCTTCGGCCATCTCCGCAAAACGATCGGCGGCCAGCCGGGCCAGCCAATCTCCTTTTTCAGCCAGTTGTTTTCCCAAAATAACCAAGTCGCCCACGCTGAGCCAGCGACCGTCCAACTGGTCCAGAATGTTCTTCGCTTCGTCAGACAAACTGCGGTCACACTTCTCAAGCAACCTGAGCAACCGAAGCGCCTGTTCCCGCACTGGCAGCGTTTCGACCTTTCCCATTTCAGCCTCGACCCGCTCGCCGCGCCAAATCGAAAGCTGCACCTGCAGCCACATGGCCGGCGTGCAGCGGAGGGTGTCGATTTCCATCACGCGCCACCGGGTGAAAGCAACAACGCCCACAATCCCGATAATCATTCCTCCCGCCAAGATTACGCGCCAATCCAACTTCATCACATCAACCCAGATGGCCGGCCGGCTCGCTGTCACGACCAAACGAACAAGCCGACGGTGTCAGTCGAACCGATGACGTCGTCCGTAAACGGGCAACGCAGTAGGTCGAGCTTGTCAGCATCCATCTACAGCATGCACTTCGTGAGGACAACGTGAGTCGCGTTAGGCGACGGCACGTGCTCGGTGCGCTGATAGCCCAGCTTCGGCAGATCGAGGCCGGCAAACAGGTTTTCTCCCTGTCCGAGCAAAACCGGCGCGAACGCCAGATGCAGCTCGTCGATCAAACCGGCTTCCAAGTATTGGCGAACCGTCGCGACGCCTCCGCCGAGGCGCACATCCTTGCCTTGCGCCGCTTCGCGTGCCCGCTGTAACGCCACGTGGATACCTTCGGTCACAAAGTGAAACGTCGTGCCGCCCTTCATCTCGATCGACTCCCGCGAATGATGAGTGAGCACAAAGACCGGGCAGTGATAAGGCGGCTCGTCACCCCACCACCCTTTCCAGCCATCATCGCGCCACTCGCCGCGGTGCGGGCTGAACATGTTACGCCCCAAAATCCACGCGCCGAGCCCGGCCATGCCGCGCGTAGCGAACTCGTTGTCCACGCCCGTCGTCCCCGGCTCCGTGCCCCCGATCATCTGTTGAAACATGCGCGTCGGCAGAACCCACTCGTGCAAGGCCATGCCGCCGACGCCAAGCGGGTGCTCGAGAGCCTGGTTTGGCCCCGCCCCATAGCCGTCGAGCGAAACGCTGAAGCTGTTGACGCGAAGTTTGGATCGTAGGGCGTGGGTGCTCATGGGATCAAAAAAGAAGGTCGGAAAATCGAAGTGGCGACAATCATTCAACGAACGGCCCAGCGCGATCCGGACACATGAAAAACGGTCGAGTCGAAGGGCAGCCCGTAAATGGGCAACAGGATGCCCAAACTCTATACTAATTGCCAATTTACGGGCCAACCCTATTGGACTGCAAACAGACCCGTTCCAGAACGACTTCATAGAACAAAATGATCAAATGGCTACATCGCCTCTTTGCGCGGCCAACTTCAGGGCCAGGGCCTTTGGATAACGTCTCGCCGCGAGTGCAGAGGCTCTTGATGTTGACGCGCAAACAGTCCGATCGCCTGCATCAGAGATATGTAGGCACCGAACATCTGCTGCTGGCGTTGCTGGAGCTTCGGGAGGGCCTCGCCTATTCTGCCATGCAGCGTATGCAGGTCGATTTCCCCGCTTTGCAACAAACATTGGATGCGAAAGCCCAAGTCGGCACCGTGCGAGAGATTCTTCCCTCCATTCCATATACGCCCATGGTCAAGAAGGTGTTGAAGCTCGGATCAATTGAAGCGACCGCTTTGGATCACAATTACCTCGGAACAGAACATGTGCTACTCGGAATGTTACGCGGCCGGTGCGGCATCGCTGGAGCCGTGTTGAAGCAGCACAATATAGTTTTAGGGAGCACCCGGGAAGCTGTTCGAGAAGTGCTGAAACCTCAACGTCCCGAAAACACCGCACCGGCGAATTCTGGCGTGTAAGTCGCAGACTGCCCACGGCGAAAAATCTCAGCACCGTTGTCCGGGCGCGGCGTCTTGGTTCGTTGAGAAAGAGTCAACCCGCTCCTCACTCAACCCGCCTCATCCCACTCACCATGGCTCGCGTCTCCACTTACTTCCACTTCGCCGGCAATGCCGAGGAGGCCTTTCTCTTCTACAAGTCGGTTTTCCAAGCCGAGTTCGTCGGTCCCATCATGCGCTTTGGCGACCTGCCGTGCCAGCCCGGGCAGCCGTCGTGTCCGACCGAGCAGGCCAGGATGGTCATGAACATCTCGCTCCCGATCCTCGGCGGCCACGTGATCATGGGCAACGACGCCCCCGCTTCGATGGGCCGGCGGATTCAAGGCAACAACGTCACGATGAACCTCGAGCCCGACAGCCGCGCCGAGACCGATCGCCTGTTTGCCGCATTAAAGGAAGGCGGCACGGTGGAATGCGCGCCAACCGAAATGCCTTGGGGCGCCTATTGGGGCAGCCTCATCGATCGCTACGGGAACGAGTGGATGTTGAGTTGCACCGCGAAGTAAGTGCCCTCCCTTTCGGCCACCGTGCTCTTCAGTTGGGCGGCCCCATCGCCATAAATACTCCTACATTATGCGGCTCCTTCGATATTCCATTAACATCACCTTGGACGGGTGCTGCGATCATCAGGCCAGCCCGGCGGACGAAGAGTTGCATCGTCACTTTACCAAGCGCCTCGCGCAGGCCGACGCTCTCCTCTTTGGCCGGATAACCTACCAAATGATGGAGGCAGCATGGCGGCCGCCGGCGACGGGAGTGAAACCTGATTGGATGGCCGAATGGATGGAACCTTTCGCCCGGACGATCGACGCGGCAAAAAAATACGTGGTATCGAGCACCTTGGACCAGCTCGATTGGAACGCCGAGCTTGTGCGCGGGGATTTAGAGAAGGCCGTTCAACAGCTTAAGCGGGAGCCGGGCAACGAACTGTTCCTGGGGGGCGTGAAACTCCCGCTGGCGCTGGCGGAGCTGGGACTAATCGATGAATATGAGTTCGTGGTGCAGCCCAGACTCGCGGGCCGTGGGCCGACGTTGTTCGCCGGACTGTCGAAGCATGTCGATTTGAAGCTCGTAGGCCGGCAGGAGTTCAACTCGGGGGCGGTCGCGATGCGATATGAGCCGAAAAGATAACCGTCTCCGCGCCTAAGACACGTTTTCTCGTGCTTGCCCTCGCCGCCGCCACACTTGCGGGCTCGCCTTGTGACCCGCCGCCCAAGCGCGATAAAAACCCGACAGATCCCCGTATCCGCACTCGAAGGCCACGGCCGCGACCGATCGGTCCGTCTCGCCGAGCAACCGCTCCGCATGCGCGAGCCGGGCGGCGCTCAACGCATCCCACCAAGTCACGCCGTTGACCTCTTTGAATAACTGCGTGAAGCGCCGGCGCCCCAATCGCGCGCGCCGGGCTGCATCCTCCAGGTTCAACGGTTCATAAAACCGGCTGCTCAATTCCAGTGCCGCCTCCAGCACCCGGGCCCGACTGCCCGTGGGATCATGTGCAGCGCCCGCCGGCCGGGCGGCCACCGGCGCCCGTGCCAGCCAGGCCAGAATCTCCCAGCCCAGGCCGCGCGACATCACATCGCCGGCCGGCTGCGCCACCCATTGTTCATGCAACAGCCGGCGCGTCAGCGCCAGGACCGGTCCCGCCCCATCCCGGATGCATCGAATGCCTGATTTGCCTGCCCATGTTTTCCAGCCATTCTCAAAATCAGCCGTCCGGAAACACAGCACATACAGAAAGAGCGGACGCCGGTCTTTGATGCGATGTTCGCACCCGGGCAAAACGACCACCACATCCGCCGGCCGCAACGGCTGCTCCCAACCAGGGCCGCACATCATTCCCTCACCTGAGAAAACCATGATCACCTTCAGGTAATCATGGGTCGTCGGCTTCATCAAAAAACCCTTCGCGTGACGGCTCTCCAACGCCACCACCCCGGCCGCCGGAAAGCTGACGGACATCGGGCGGCGGGTTTTGGCGATCTTCGTTTTCACGAGGGTTTTCTCTCCGATGATTGCCCGATCTGCAAATGCGAATCACCCGGGACGCGAAGACGGTTCTCCGCCGTCCGGCTATGCTCCCCGCATGCCCCTCACCGAAGACCACGTCGTCTCCTCGCTCCGTCGCACCTGGCAGCCGGCGGCGAACGCCGCCGATCTCCCGCCCGGCAGGATCATCGCTTACACGTTGCTCGAAACCCCGCTCGTCATCGTTCGCTTTGCCGACGGACGCCTGCTCGCCGCCGACTCCGCCTGCCCGCACAAGGGCGCCGATCTCGCCCAAGGCTGCCTTCGCAACGGCCACCTGATGTGCCCCTACCATGGCTGGGAGTTTTCCAATGACGGCACCTGCCAGTCCATCCCGTCGCTGCTCGAGCCCAACCCGGAGAAACTCGCCCTCTCTCATTTGCACACCTACGTGATCCAGGAGCGCTATGGTTTCATCTGGGTGAAACTCGACAACCGTCCGCTCGCCGACGGACGACCGCACGAATTGCCCGCCGTGCCGGAGTTCGATGATCCTCGCTGGACCTATGTCATGGGGCCGCCGATGAAGTTCGCCGCCGGCTGGCGTCGCGAGGTCGAAAACTACCTCGACATGACCCACTTCGCCTTCGCCCATGCATCGAGCCTTGGCCTCTGCGCCGATCCCCGCATCCGCGACATGAAAATCACCGTGCATCCGGACGGTGGATACCAGATGGACGCACCCTTCCCCGCGCTCGACACGTCGCACGAGATGCAGGGAAAACTCCAAAGCGCCCACCGGCGCCTGCAGCGCTCCTGGCTGCCCAACTTCACCACCATCCGCCAGACATTCACCGATGGAGATGAACGCGTGCTCGTCCACATTCCCTCACCCAACACGCGCGAGAGCTGCACGTGCTTCTGGTCGGTGTCGATCTCACCCGGTTTCAAGGGACCGCCCGCCGACAAGCAGATCGAGTTCGCCGTCGGCGTGCTCGACGAGGACCGGCGGATGTGCGAGTTGCAGTCGCCGCGCGAAATTCCCATCAACCCTGGCCGCGGCGGCTGGGGCGTGCTCGTGACACCCGGCGATACCCTTGCCAACACGTTCCAAAAACAACTGCGCCGCTGGCTGCTCGCCCAACAAGGTGAAACCGAGTGACACTCCATCATCACCACATGATCAATCTGCTCAACTCCACGCTTACGGAAGCCGAGATCGCCGGGATTCTTGAATCCGCGCCAAAGCGGCCGCTCTTGCCTCCGTTAGGTTCCCCCGACTGGCGCCGGCTTGCCGACAACCCCACGGTTAGAAGCTGGATGGCGCCGTTGCGGGAAATGGCGGAACGCGAACGCCTGGAACCGTTGCCGGTGTTAACCGACGCCCTGTATGCGGATTTTTATGCCACCGGTGTCCGGCTGCGATTTGAAGTCCTCTATTTCGAGCGCCGCAGAAGGCTCGCACGGGCTGCGATGTGCGCCCTCATCGATGGGGATTCGGCAGGCGACCACTGGATCACCTCCGTGATCAGCAAGCTCGACGACATTGCCCATGAGGAATCGTGGGCGCTGCCTGCGTGCCTAAGAACCGTTGCCACGGGCAAAGATGCACGGGAGATCGACCTCTTCTGTGCCGAGACGGCAAACCTGATGGGAGAGATGATCACAGTATTCGGGAAGGTCCTCCCGGGTGAGCTTCAAACGTTCATCAAGGAACGCCTGAACACGCAGGTCTTCGATAATTACATCAAGCGCCATCACGAGTTCTGGTGGCCCGTCGGACTCAACAACTGGAATGCCGTTTGCAACCAAGGCGTGGTTGGTGCGGCGCTGGCGGTGGATGCGGATACCGGCCGGCTGGCAAAACTCCTCGTCCTCCTCCGCAAATCGCTGCCGTTCTACCTCTCGGGTTTCGGCAAAGATGGAGCGTCCTCGGAAGGGCCCTCTTATTGGGGCTACGGTTTCGGGTGGTTCACCGTGCTCAACGAGCAGCTTGAAAACCGCAGCGGCGGACGGCTGTCCCTCGTCGAGGGCGATGCGCATGTCCAACAAATCGCCAGGTATGGCCCTGCGGTCTCCTTGCCGGGTTTTAACTTTGTAAATTTTTCCGACTCGGCTCCGACGGGAATCCTGAACCCCGCCACCCTCACCTATCTCGGGGACCGATTGCAGGAGGAGAGCTGCCGCATCCAAGGTGGTATCAACTATCGCCGGCTTGCGGAGACAGGACTCACTCTCAACGCCGGGCGTGCTGATTTCTTTTACTTCGCACGTCTCTTTCTCCGCTGCCCATCGGAACTCCCCGGCACCCTCCAAGCTCCTCAAGACGACACGCTTTTTGGCGACCTGGGTGTGGTGATCGTT
>JAQSWS010000125.1 GCA_029266495.1 Rariglobus sp.
GAAGAAGAGCCGGTCGCGCGCGGGGAGGGCGGGGAGGACGATTTCGACGAGCGATTGGAAGATCGCGGTCATGTTCGGGATCATCGTCCAGTTGACGAGGGCGACGAGGTCGGCGGCGGCAAAGGTCTGGTCGACGCCGGCGCGGCCCATTTTTTCAACAATGCGCTCGAAGGTGATTTCATCGAGGCTGCGCATCTGGCCCAGCATGAGTTTGCCATCGGTGAATTCAACGGCGGTGGTGCAGGCGGGATCGGCGAGCGAGATGACGCGGGCCTTGCCGGCGAACTCCTGGAAAACGGGATGGATCACGGTGCGACCGAGGGCGCCGATGTAGTCGACCCGGCCGCCGGCGGAGAGAAGGGCGTTGGCCATGATCGGGCCGTTGCCACCCAGTTTGTCCATGCGCGGGTAGAACTCGATGTTGGTGCTCTTGCCGGCGGCGCCGAGGATGCGCTGGCCAAACTCGGAGATCGTCGTGATGGGCGTAAACGCTTCGCCTTGCGCGGTGCGCAACGCAACGGGGGTTACAATCGTATCGACGAAACCGTCGAGCCCGACGACCGAGAGTTTTCCGGTGAGAGCGGGGCCGTGCGTGCGCAAGGTCTCCAGCGTGCGAGATTTGAAATCCATAAGGGGAAGGTGAATGGGCAGGGAAGATTCCGCCGCGTCCTGTCGCAACCAGATTCTCGTGTGCGCCGATCTTGATTTCCATTGAAGGTGCAGGGCAAAGCCTCCAACGCTTATCGATCGCTATACACACCTCTCGATGACACTTTTTTTAGCCTCCGCCAACCTCCTGAAGATCTTCGGCGACACCGATATTTTCGGCCAGATTCTCACCATCGGTCTCGGGATATTCAGTCTGGTCGCCTGGACGGTGATGTTCGGGAAATACAACGAACTTAAACGCCTGCGTGAGCTTAACCTCGCCTTCGAGCAGCGCCTCCGTGAGGAACGCACCTTGCTCGACCTGCCCGAATCGCTGCGCAACAAGCGCTCGATCCCTTATGCCGATTTGTTTGCCGATGCGGTCGAGGCCTATTGGCGCGCGGCGTCCATTCTCAAGGAAAAGGGCGAGGACAACAGCCGCGCCCGTCTCGAACACTCCGAAAACGCCATTCAGCGCGCCATCGCGCGCCAGGCGCTTCGCTATGAATCGAGCATGATTTTTCTCGCGACGATCGTTTCGGGAGCTCCGTTCCTCGGTCTTCTCGGAACCGTGTGGGGCGTGATGGAGGCGTTCAGCGCGATGAGCGGGGCAACCGCAAGCATTCGCGACCTCGCGCCGGGCGTGTCGGCGGCGCTCCTGACCACGATTGCCGGCCTTGTGGTCGCCATCCCGTCAATGTTCGGCTACAACTTTCTTATCGGCAAAGTAAAGCAGCTCTCCACCGAGCTTGAAAATTACGCCAGCTCACTGGCCGACCGCCTCGAACTTGAGTCGAAGAACTAAGGCACGTCCGACCATGGCCCGCACTTTCCGTCAACGCCGTCAGATGCACGCAGTCTCGGAGTTGAACGTGACCAACCTCCTCGACCTCGCATTCGTGCTGCTGATCATCTTCATGATCGCGACGCCGCTCATCACCCAGTCCGAGCAAACTGTGCCGGTCGATCTGCCCGTCGAGTCGCAGAGCCCCCAGTCGACGCCCGATCCGGATGCGAAGAAAGAGACGATCGTCATTCGTGCCGACGGCACCTGCCTGCTGGGCAGTTCGCCCGTTGCCCTGGCCCGCCTGCCCCAGGCGCTGGCCACCTACGCGCGTCAGTCGAAGCAACCGGTGTTTCATATCCGCATGGACGCCAAGTCCACCGCCCAGCAGTTCATCTCGGTGATGGACGCCCTCAAACAAAACAACCTTTCGAAGATCTCCTTCGATACGCAGACCGGTAGCTAAGAAACCGCCCGTCCGCTCGTCATCCAGACAGCCATGTCGTCCTCCGTCCGCACTCCCGGCGCAATCTTCGCCTCCGCCACGCTTCATGCGGTGCTGATCGGCTTGATCGTCTGGTTTGCCTGGCACAATCAACCCAAGGAGGTGCCGCAGATTTTTGAACTGGTGGCGGGCGAGGGGGACAACTTTGCCGCGACCGAAGCGCCCGCACTTGGTGTGCCGGGCGTCAAGATCGACATTCCGGAGGCGGCTGCTCCCTCGCCATCGCCGGTTGAGTCCGCCCCGCCGGAACCGGAGCCCTCTCCAATCATGGCCGCAGCCGAGCCGGTCGAGCCGGTGGCCCCCCCGGTGAAGACCCCGCCCAAGCCGGCCCCCGTGGAACCCAAGATTCCCAACATGGCCAAAATGGTTGACCGCATTTCGGACAAACGGGCGACCAACATCGAAAAAAAGTTCAAGAAGGAGCAACAGGCCGCCGAGGCGGCCGCCGCCAAGGAAGCCGCGTTAAACGCAAAGCGCATGACCAAGGCGGAATTTGACCGCCTCAACAAAGGAAAGTCATCTCCCTCTCAGAAACCCGGGACCGGGCCTCTCTCGACCAAGCGCATCGATACCGCGGGAATCGCCGGCGGTGTCGCGGGAGGCTCCACCGCCAACAAGACGGGTGGCGCGGGTGGCAAGGCGCTTACACGTCAGGATATCGAGCTTTCCGAGGCCTACATTTCCCTTCTGGTCCAACGGCTGAGGGAGGCGCATCAAAGGCCCGAGGGTCTTAGCGATCTTCTTCAAGCGATGGTGAAGTTCCGGCTTACGTCCAGCGGCTCCGTGACGAACGTCACGATCATCCATTCCTCGGGCAACACCGAGTTCGACCAGTCGGTGCTGGCCGCTTTCCGGCGCATCACGCTGCCGCCGCCACCCGCTAATTTGAAAACCAACGACTACACGATCCCCTTCAGAATGAAGGAGGACAGTTGAGCAGGCGCGGCATCTTGCCGCGCTTGATCGTGCAGGGCTGGGGAATGGATCAGGAAGGATGCGTGGTGGCGTCTACTTTCCCAAACTCGCCACAAAAAACCCAAAAAACCGCTTGCCTTCGCTAATCAAAACCTGATTTTCACGACCTCCCGTCAGTTACGGGCTCTTAGCTCAGTTGGTAGAGCGCCTGCATGGCATGCAGGAGGTCAGCGGTTCGACCCCGCTAGGGTCCACCAATTTGGACAAAAAACCCGGTTAAACACCGGGTTTTTTTATGCCCGGCCGCCTGGGACCGGGGGCCGCTATCGGGCGAAGTGCGATCCCGGCTTGGGTTTATATAATCCGCGGTCGAGGAGACTCAACCGGAGTCACATCGATCGGTGGCGAGAAACGCGCCCGGATCGAATGCCAGTATCGAACGGAGGTTTCCATCCGGGCCACCGCCCGCAACTCCTGCTCACCGGCGAAAATGATAAAGGCGAACAGGACCGCGCCATGGTAGTAGTGATAGAAAAGGAAACACACCGCGCCTGCCAGCGCCAGGACCTTGCCCACGCCTGCGGCGATCTGCGTGGCCCGGAGGTAAGACGTTCTCATTGCAAGCAACGCCCGCAACACCCGTCCGCCATCCATCGGGAAGGCGGGCAACAGGTTGAACACGCCCATGATGACGTTCGCGAGCACCAGGTAACGACCCAGGCCTGCCGGAGTGAGCTCAAGGTATCTCAAGTGTTCCATCCCTTGGGGAAACCGCACGAAGATCATCAACGCTCCAATGATCAGGTAATTCACGGCCGGGCCCGCCAGTGCGATGATGATTTCGTCCCGCGGACGGCGGGGGATTTCATCCATCTCGGCCATGCCGCCAATGGGCAGCAGGAGAATGCGAGGCACCCGGATGCCAAACCACCGGGCGGCGGCGGCATGCCCCAATTCGTGAAGCGTGACGCAAACGAACATCAACGATACCCCGCAAATCATCCACACCGCGCCGCGCCAGGCTGCGGCGGTCCAGCCTTCCCACGCCACATAGGCGAGCAGAAGGAGGAAACTCACGTGCACCGAGAGTTGAATGCCGCGGATGCGGAACAAGTTCATTGACCAGCCAAGCATGGGGAGCGTAGTGAACACTCGTTTTGCGGGATTCGCCAGTGTTCTTGTCAGACGACCGCAAGGCGTTCCCACTGTTCCCATGCCTGATCTTGCCACCAAACCGCCGACCCTCCTCGTGATCGATGATGACGCCGAGGTGCGTTACTCATTGGGTCGCGTGCTTTCCTCAAAAAAATATCAGGTCGTCGAGGCCGCCAGCGGAGAGCTTGGCGTGGCCGCGGTCAAAAAAGGTCCGCATCCCGATCTCATCTTCCTCGACATCCGCATGAGCGGCATGAGCGGCATCGAGGCGCTCCAGCACATCCGGTCCGTCAACCCGAAGCAACTCGTCGTCCTGATGACCGCCTTCGGAACCGCGCAGACCGCGATCGAAGCGATGAAATACGGCGCGTTCGACTACATCATGAAACCCTTCGACCCCGCGAAGGTGCTCACGATCGCCGAAAATGCCCTCAAGGCCCACGCCGACATGCGTGCGGTGGTCGACTACAAGCCGACCATCAACAGCGACGACTACAAGGAGGGCATCGTCGGCTCGTCGCCGGTCATGCAGGATGTATTCAAAGTAATCGGACAAGTCACCGCCAGCGATGTCACCGTGATGATCACTGGCGAGAGCGGCACCGGCAAGGAACTCGTCGCCCGCTCGATCTGGAAGCACTCCCATCGCGCCTCCAAGCCCTTCATCGCCGTCAACTGCGCGGCGATCCCGGACAACCTTATCGAGAGCGAACTCTTCGGTCATGAAAAGGGCTCGTTCACGGGCGCGACCGGCCAGCGTCTTGGCAAATTTGAGCTGTGCGACGGCGGCACCATTTTCCTGGACGAGATCGGTGACATGGCCCTCGCCACCCAGACGAAAATTCTGCGCGTGCTCCAGCAGGGGGAGATCCAGCGCGTCGGTGGCACCGAAACGATCAAGGTCGATGTGCGCATCCTTGCCGCGACCAACAAGGATCTCGAAGAGATGGTGAAGGCGAAGACCTTCCGCGAAGACCTTTATTACCGGCTTAACGTGGTGCGCATCCGCATGCCCGCGTTGCGAGAGCGCGTGGACGATGTGCCGCAGATCGTGGATTTCTGCCTGCAGAACCTCGTGAAGCAAAAGAAGGCGCGCACCAGCAAGGTCTCGCCTGAAGCCATGTCGGTGCTCACCCGCTACCGCTGGCCGGGCAACGTGCGCGAACTCGAAAACGTCATCTACCGGAGCGCGGTCATTGCACAGGGTGACACGATTCTTTTGAAGGACCTTCCTGTTGAAGTGCGCGAGGCTGCGGGGGCGGGCACTCCGTTGCCTTCTGCGGCTGCCGCCGCTCCCGTGCCGTCCGATGTGGCGCGCACCGCAACGGCGGAAAGCACCGGGCCGGCCAGCATCCCGGGCTCCCTTGAAGCTGCCATCACGACCGAGCCCGCGTTGACCGTCGAACGCGCGCTGGACTTCCTTCATGTCGAGCTGAGTCAGCGTCCTGAGCCGATCATGGAGCGTCTGGAGCGCGAGATGATCGTGCGCGTGCTCACCGCCACCGAGGGAAATCTGCTCAAGGCTTCCGAAAAACTTGGCATGACCCGGGCCACCCTGCGCAAGCGGGTGGACGAACTCGGCCTGAAAATCTAAGCATCGATTCCGTTGGAGCAGACCGCTGCCGGGCACGCCGCGAATCCGTAGGGGTAAAACGTTTCCAATTCGGCGCGCCCAGCGGTCACGCCCTACCTTGGAGTGGCTTGGCGTTTCATTTGAAACGCGCTCTCGCCGCATGGACGTTTACGGCGGTTTGCCTGCCCATGTCAGCGGCGGCAGGCGGGGCGCACGCGGCCAGCTCTAGCTCGGGCCCTCAAGCCTGTTCCGGAGGTGCGAGGCTTCAGTCCTGCGTGCCGTAGTATTTTTTATAGCTCCGGTAATAGCGGTAATTCGAATAATACTCGATCCGGCGCGGGGAAAGGCCATTGAGCACGACGCCGAGGAGCTCGTTTTTTCCGGAGCGCAGCGCCTTGATGTAAAGGCGGATGTGTTTGCGGTAGGCCCGGTTGAAGCGGCAGACGTAAATGACCTCGTCGACGCGCTCCGCGATCAGCAATGAATCGGTGACCGCACCGAGGGGCGGTGAATCGACGACCAGAAGGTCGTAATGTTTTTTGAGCTTTTCGAGCAGTTGGGAGAAGGACGGGCTTTCAAGCAGGTGGGTGGGCGTCTTGGAGCGGCCGCCCGAGCTGAGGAGCGAAATGTTTTCGCCGATCGACGTGATTCCCAAATGCGGGTCGATGGTGAGGTCGCCGTCGAGGTTGGCACCTTTTTCGAACCAGTTGATGAGTCCGAATTCATTGGGGTGTTCGAAGTGACGGTGAAGCATCGGACGTCGAAGATCACAGTCGATGAGCAGGACGGATTTGCCATGGCGGGCAAAGCTGCCGGCAAGATTGCTGGAGATAAGGGTCTTGCCCTCGCCCGGGATCGTGCTGGTGACCAGAATCGACTTGGGGAAGTCGAGTTTCGAGTGGATCTTGACGGAGCTGTAGACGCCGAGGAAAGGCTCCACGCCCGCGGTGTTTTTGTTTTCGAGGACGAGCTTGTATTTCTCCGAGTCTTTCAGGCTGGAAAGGTCGGGGATGATGCCAAGCAGGTTGGCGCCGATGAAGTGCTCGATGTCCCAGGCGCTCTTGATGCGGTCGTCGATGAAGCTCAGGCCGATCGCCACGCCGAAGAAAACCAGCAGGCCCACGCCGACCGCCGTGCGGGTGATGCGGCCGAGATCGGGTGTGTAAGGAGAGGAGGCCGGCTGCGCGGGATCCAGCGGGCGGACGGGAATTTTTTCCAGATACTTGCTGGTGGTCGCCTGGGTAAGGCGGTCGAGGATCTGGGAATAGTTACTTTTGGCGGCCTGTGCCTGGTATTCCAGACTGCGATATTCGATGGAGAGATCGCGGAGGCGCAGCTGTTCCTTTTCCTGCTCGGCGTATTCCTGCTCGAGGGTTTTTTCGTTGGCGCGGGCACGCTCGAGGTCCGTTTTGAGGTCGGCGATGGCCAGTTTGATCGCGGTGTCGAGCTGTTCCTGGGCCACGGCGATCGCGTTGATCACGTTGATCATCTTGGGGTGGCGTTCGAGGTAGCGCTCGTCGAGGAGGGCCCGGTCGCGGTTCAGGGCCTCGAGCTGCTTGCTGAGATCGGGGACGGAGCCGTAATTCGCGATCGAGGTAATCTCGACGAGATTGCGTTTGTCGGAGCGGTAACGGTCGACGAGGTTGAACTGTTCCTCGATGGCGAGGCGCTCGAGGCGGGAGGATTGCAACGCGGCGTTCACGGCCGTGAGGCGGGCCTGCGCGATGTTGGTGCTGTTGTCCAGAGACACGAGGTTCTGGGAGCGCATGTAGTCTTGCAGGCGCTGGTCGGCGACGCGGGCCTCCTGCTCAAGCTGGCCGGAGCGGTCCCTCAGGTATTTCACGGCGTAGTCGTGACCGCCGCTCACATTTTCAAGAAGGCTTTCGATGAATTGCTGGATGTAGCGATTGGCCAGAAGGGCGGCGGCCTCCGGATCGCGATGGGAGACGCTGATGCTGATGAGGAACGTGCTGCGGACGGACTGGACGGACATGGATCCCATGTCGACGCCGGTGGGGGGCGTGGCTCCGGGGGGAAGATCCTTGAGGTAGGGGCGCTGGAGGATCTGGCGTTCCTGCGGGGTGAGGGATTCCTGCACGCGATTGCGCATCTTGGAACTGGCGATCACCTGGAGGTAGGTGTTGAGCTCGACGTCGCTGTTGACGCCAGTGTCGATGAACGTGTCGGTCGTCACGACCTTCTCCGGCTTCTCGAGCTGAAGGGTGGCGGAGCTGCGATAAAGGGGCACCGCGCGGGACTGGTAGTAGGCCATGCTGATCGAGATGATCAGGGCGAGCGGGAGGGCGATCCACAGGCGTTCACGCAGGATGACATAGTAGTCACGGAGCGTGCGACGCTCGATGATCTCGTCTTCCTTGCCGACAGCTTTCGGGGCGGGCGATGGCTTTTGAACCGCAGACATGGTTGTTTAGATGATGCGCTCGGGAACGAAGACGATGTCCCCGGGTTCAAGCATGAGTGAGTTATCGTTGATATTGGCCCGGTCCTTGCCCTTGAGCAGGCTGTCGACGTCGATCGTAAAGACCTGCTTTTTCCCATCGGGGGAGACCCGGGTGATGTTTACGGCGGTGCCCTTGGCGGTGTCGGTGAAACCGCCGGCGCGAGTGACCAGTTCAAGGACGGTCATCGATGTTTCGATCGGCAGCGGGTAGCGGCCCGGAGAGCGGACCTGGCCTTGGATGGAAACCTCACGCGCGGCATAGGCCTCGACATTGATCGTAACCTGGGGATTACGAAGGAAACGTCCCTCGCGGTAAGCGGTTTCGACGGCTTTTTGCGCCTCGCTGATGGTCAGTCCGGCCACGCGAACCTCGCTGACCAGCGGTAGATTGATGTTACCCTTGGAATCGACGCGGGACATGGTGCGCAGGTCGTCCTCCTGGTAGATGTCGACGCGCAGGAGGTCCGTAATGGTGATCTTGTAAGCCGCCACAGCCTGATTGACCGGAACCGTGACCTTGGATTGAGCCTGAAGACAGGCGGAGATCAGGAATGCGCTGAATAGGAAAAAAGAAAGAAGGCGCGTGATCATGACGGGACGTTACCAGCGGGAAGTGATGTTGAGAGTGATCGAATGGCGATCAAAAGTGGAGGCGGCGCGATTCGACCAGTTTTGGAAATAGCTGTAGGTGAGGGAAGCCTTGAAATGGTCGTTAAGGCTGTAATTCACGCCGGTGCTCCAGGTAAAGTAGTAGTCGTGCCGGCCGCTGTCGGTGCCGTTGAGGAAGTCGCTTTGGCCGGCGCCAAAACCGCAGTAGAGAGACCATTGGTGGCGCAAGGCGTATTGCGCGTCGAGGTTGAAGCTGAGGGTGTCGACGCTGGAGTCGGTGGCGGTCGTGCTGAAGTCTTTGTTGACCGAGCCGGTGAGCGAGAGCTTTTTGTTGACGGCCCAGGTGACGGAGGCGCTGCTCGTGGTGCTGCCAAACGTCTCCCCGGTGTCTTCCTGCCGGATTTGGTATCCGCCGCGGACCGTGCCGTTGAGCTTGGCCAGGATCTTGCCGGACACACCGGCGGTGAGGGAGTGATCGGTCGTCCGGCCGCCGGTGGATGTATCACTCAGGCGGATACGATAACCGCCGAGGATGTCCCGCTGCGACGTGTAGGTGTAAAAGAGATCGGTGCTGGCCATGTAGGTCGCCAAGTCGGTCAGGCCGGAGGAGTTGTCGACGTAGTCAACCATTCCATAGCCCAGCGATCCG
Source organism: Rariglobus sp. (assembly GCA_029266495.1). GTDB lineage: Bacteria > Verrucomicrobiota > Verrucomicrobiia > Opitutales > Opitutaceae > Rariglobus. The sequence continues at coordinate 9,300 of JAQSWS010000125.1, forward strand.
GCGAGGCTGTAGCGTTCGATCACCGGATATTTCCAGTTCAGGCCGGCATTATAGTTCCACGAGTCCGTGCGCTGGTTGACGCTGGCGTCGGCCTGGCTTTGCCGGGTGGCCCCGAGGGTGAACGATCCGGTCGTGCGACCGGTGTTTTTGACAAACTCCAGGCTGAAGGTGGGATTGGAGAAATCCTCGGAGGGATTGGAGGCGAAGCTTCCCAAGTTCCAGCCGATGCTGCCATTGACGCTGATCAGTCCGGCGCGGCGGGCATATTCAAGAGCCAGGCTGCTGTTGGTGAAGATATCGCCCTGGCCGCCGTCGCTCGCAAAAATGTTCGAGTCGTAGCCGACTGACATGCTTCCGGTCACGAAGAGCTGGTTGCGTCCTTCGCTGAACTTGAGGAGGGCGGAAGCCGGGGCGGATGACAGGTGGAGGAGGATGCCGCCGACCGGCATCCAGCACAAAAAGGTCCTGAGTCCCATATGATCAGTGGGCCAGCCCGCTCAGGGCGTGGCAGGGGCTGAAATCTTGTAAGGACTGATGGCAGTCGTGGGCGGTATCGTGCCCGGGAGGACCTCAACCGGAATGATGACTTGTTCACCGCTGGCGTCCGTCTGCGCGAACACTCCGTCCGACGAGTCGTTTTGGCGTTCGGCGACTTCGAAATAGACCGTTTTGCGCGCCATGCAGGCGATGGCTACTTTTTCTCCCAAGCGGTTCAGGTCGGTCTTGGGAATCGGCTGAATCGTAATGACCGGTGGTTCGAAGTTCGATTTCCGGGTGATGATCGCCTGCTGGCCTGGCTTAAGCGACTGGCCGCCGGCCATTAAATCGCCGCGCACCGTCACGTCGCCTTCGAGCAGGGATACGGTCGTTTCGTTGTCATTCGTCTCGACCAC
>JAQSWS010000126.1 GCA_029266495.1 Rariglobus sp.
GCCCTGGGGCATGGCCGGAGCGGGGTTCTTGTCCGGAGCGTCGGTGATGATCGCCTCGGTCGTGAGCAGGAGGCCAGCGATGGACGCGGCATTCTGCAGGGCGGTACGAGTCACCTTGGTCGGGTCGACGACGCCGGCCTTCACGAGGTCTTCGTACGTGCCGGTCGCGACATTGTAGCCGTTGGCACCCTTGCTGGAGAGCACCTGCTGAACGACGACCGCGCCTTCGACACCGGCGTTGAAGCAGAGCTGCTTGAGCGGGGATTCAACCGCACGGCGGATGATCTGGGCGCCGAGCTTCTCGTCGCCTTCGAGGGCGGCGATGGCGGCGTCAATCGCCTTGGCGGTGCGCAGGAGCGCGACACCACCACCGGACACGATACCCTCTTCAACGGCCGCGCGGGTCGCATGGAGAGCATCTTCGACGCGCTGCTTCTTTTCCTTCATCTCGGACTCGGTGGCGGCACCGACGTTGATGACGGCCACGCCGCCGGCGAGCTTGGCAAGGCGCTCCTGGAGCTTCTCCTTGTCGTAATCGCTGGTGGTTTCCTCGATCTGGCGGCGGATCTGTTTCACGCGAGCCTGGATGTCGGAGGATTTGCCGGAGCCTTCCACGATCGTGGTGTTTTCCTTGGCAACAACGATGCGCTTGGCCTTGCCGAGGTCGGCGACCTGCACGTTTTCGAGCTTGATGCCGAGGTCCTCGGTGAGGAGGCGACCACCCGTGAGAACGGCGATGTCTTCGAGGATGGCCTTGCGGCGGTCACCGAAGCCAGGGGCCTTGACGGCGACGACATTGAGCGTACCGCGGATCTTGTTAACGACCAGAGCGGCGAGGGCTTCACCTTCGACCTCTTCGGCGATGATGAGGAGGGGCTTGCCGGTCTTGGCGGTGGCCTGGAGGATCGGCAGGAACTCCTGAAGGTTGGAGATCTTCTTCTCGTGGATGAGGACGTAGGCGTCTTCAAGAAGAGCCTCCTGGGTTTCCGCGTTGGTCGCGAAATACGGCGAGAGATAGCCCTTGTCGAACTGCATGCCTTCGACGACGTCGAGGGTGGTCTCGATGGACTTGGCCTCTTCAACGGTCACGGTGCCGTCCTTGCCCACTTTGTCCAACGCGTCGGCGATGATTTCGCCGATGGTGTTGTCCCAGTTGGCGGACACCGTCGCGACCTGGCGGATCTCTTCGCGGTCGTTGACCTTCTTGGAGATGCGGGCGAGCTCGATGACGGCGGCCTCGACGGCCTTGTCGATACCACGCTTGAGGTAGATCGGATTGGCGCCGGCGGTGACGTGCTTGAGACCTTCCTTATAGACGGCTTCGGCGAGCACGGTGGCGGTCGTGGTGCCGTCGCCGGCAGCATCATTGGTCTTGGAGGCGACTTCCTTCACGAGCTGGGCGCCGATGTTCTCGTAGGGATCGGGAAGCTCGATCTCCTTGGCGACGGTCACGCCGTCCTTGGTGACGGCGGGAGAGCCGAATTTCTTGTCGATGACGACATTGCGGCCCTTGGGGCCGAGGGTGACTTTGACAGCGCGGGCGAGGAGCTCGACGCCGCGGAGGATCTTCTGACGAGCAGCCTCGTCGAACAGGAGTTGTTTAGCAGCCATTTTGGTAAGTTTGAGTTTCTAGTTTAATTTAAGGAACGAATCAGGCGATCACGCCGAGGATGTCGTCTTCGCGAACGATCGTGTATTTGACGTCGTCGATCTTCACTTCGGTGCCGCCGTATTTGCTGATGAGCACCTTGTCACCGACCTTGACTTCGAAGGGAACGGACTTGCCGCTTTCGTCCTTTTTGCCGGTGCCGATGGCGATAACCTCGGCCTCCTGTGGCTTTTCCTTTGCGGACTCCGGGATGATGATGCCACCGCGAACTTGTTCTTTGGAATCGTCGAGGTGCTTCACGAGCACGCGGTCGCCGATGGGCTTGATCTTAGCTTTGGCCATATTGGGTTTTGGTTTGGTGTGGAGTTGTGTATTCGTTTTTTAACGACGCCAGTCCGATGACCCGGAGGCCGCCGGACTGGCAAAGCGTTGAAAGTTTATTTTTTTCCCGACTTGTCCTCGTCAACGACTTCGAAATCGGCGTCGACGACGTCGGCCTTCTTCTCGGTCTTCTTCGACGATGAGGAGGCACCCGCGGACGGCTCCCCGGCGGAGGCGCCTTCAGGAGCCGCACCGGCGGCGCCGGCCTGCTGGGCGGCCGCGTAGAGTTCGGCGCCGACCTTCTGGAGGTTTTCCATCGCAGCCTTCTGCTTGTCGGTGTCGCCGGACTCGAGGTCCTTCCTGGCGTCGGCCAAGGCGGCCTCGATCTTGCCCTTCACTTCGGCGGGGAGCTTGTCGCCGCTTTCCTTGAGGGTCTTCTCCATGCCGTAAATGGTGCTGTCGAGCTGGTTCTTCGTCTCGACGCCTTCCTTGCGCTTGCGGTCCTCCTCGGCGTGGAGCTCGGCGTCCTTGGTCATCTTTTCGACCTCTTCCTTGGTCAGGCCGGAAGAACCCTGGATCGTGATCTTCTGTTCCTTGCCGGTGCCAAGGTCCTTGGCGGAGACGTGGAGAATGCCGTTCGCGTCGATGTCGAAAGTGACCTCGATTTGCGGGGTGCCGCGGGGCGCGGGCGGAATGCCGTCGAGTTTGAACGTGCCAAGGTTTTTGTTATCGCGGGCCATCGAGCGTTCGCCCTGAAGGACGACGATTTCGACGCCAGGCTGGTTGTCGGCGTAAGTGGAGAACACCTGCGACTTCTTGGTCGGGATGGTGGTGTTGCGATTGATCATCGGCGTGGAGACCTCACCGGCGGTCATGATGCCAAGCGTGAGCGGGGTCACATCGAGGAGGAGCACGTCTTTGACGTCGCCCTTGAGCACGCCGCCTTGAATGGCCGCGCCGATGGCGACGACTTCGTCGGGGTTCACGCCCTGGTGAGCGGGTTTGCCGGCGAGCTTGTTGGCGATCTCAACGACCTTCGGCATGCGAGTCATGCCACCGACGAGCACGAGCTCATCGATGTTCGCAGAGGTGAGCTCGGCATCCTTCAAGCAGTTCTGGAAGGGACGAATGGTGCGCTCGAAGAGGCTGTCACAGACCTGCTCCATCTTGGCGCGGGTAAGCGTGACGTTGAGGTGCTTCGGGCCGGAAGCGTCGGCGGTGATAAACGGAAGGTTGATGTCGACGGACTGGGTCGAAGAGAGGGCGATCTTGGCCTTCTCGGCTTCTTCCTTGAGGCGCTGGAGGGCCATCGGGTCCTTGCGAAGATCGATGCCTTGCTCGGCCTTGAAGCTGTCGACGAGCCAGTTGATGAGGGTCTCGTCCCAATTGTCGCCGCCGAGGTGCGTGTCACCATTGGTGGCTTTGACTTCGAACACGCCGTCGCCGATTTCGAGGACGGACACGTCAAAAGTGCCGCCGCCCAAGTCGAACACCGCGATCTTTTCGTCCTTTTTCTTGTCGAGACCGTAGGCGAGCGAGGCGGCCGTGGGTTCGTTGATGATGCGGAGGACGTCGAGACCGGCGATCTTGCCGGCGTCCTTGGTGGCCTGGCGCTGGGCGTCGTTAAAATAGGCGGGGACCGTGATAACGGCCTGGGTGACCTTGTCGCCAAGGTAGGCCTCGGCGTCGGCTTTCAATTTGCCAAGGACCATCGCGGCAATTTGCTGCGGGGCGAACTGCTCGGTCTTGTCGCCCACTTGGACTTCGATCGCGGCGTCGCCATTTTTGCCGGCAACGACTTTGTAAGGGAGATTCTTGGCCTCTTCGCTGACTTCGGTGAATTTGCGACCGATCAGGCGCTTGGCGGAGAAAATCGTGTTTTTAGGGTTGGTGACAGCCTGGCGCTTGGCGGCTTGGCCGACAATACGCTCACCGGTTTTGGTGAAAGCGACGACCGACGGAGTCGTGCGGGCGCCTTCGGCGTTGGGAATGACCACCGGCTCGCCGCCTTCCATGACGGACATGCAGGAGTTGGTGGTGCCAAGATCGATACCAATAATGCGGCTCATAGTTACATCCATTCAGCAATGCACACGCCCAAGGCCTCGCCTACTCCATTACAGCCTCACAATAAGTGGCTTAAAAATTTAAGAGCACTCATTCCCCCTTCCTCGCGACATTGCCAAGCGTGCCACCCTGTCACGTTTTGGCACAAAAAGGAACTTAGCCACCCCGGGGTTTGACACAATTGGCACAGTAAACTCTGTCTGGCCTCTCGTAATTTCGGGCCGCCAACGACGTCCCTGTTGCAACGTCTCTTCCGACACAAACTCGTCCCTCTTCCATCTTCTCTTTTGCCTGCCGCATGAAGCGCCCCCGTTTCCTTGTCCTGGTTCTCATTTTTCTCGTTGGTGGCGCGATCCTCTGGTCGCTGTTTAACAAGCCCAAACCAGCTTCTGCGGGTAAACCCCGGTCCATCGCGGTTGCCATCGCGACCGTTGAAACCCGGGACGTGCCAGTGTGGCTCTCGGGCCTCGGCACCGTGCAAGCCAACAACACCGTAACCATCCGTCCTCGGGTGAGCGGTGAATTGCAATCCATCCACTTCACCGAAGGCCAGGAGGTCAAAGCGGGTGACATCCTCGCCCACATTGACCCCCGCCCCTATCGAGCCGCCCTCGATCAAGCGCTGGCCCAAAAAGCCCAGGACGATGCCCGTCTCGCCAATGACCGCCGTGAATTCGAACGCATCCGCGAACTCGTGGAAACAAAGACTGAAAGCCGTCAGCTCCTCGATCAACGCGCAGCCACCCTCGCCGAATCCACCGCCCTCGTGCAGGCCAGCCAGGCTGCCGTCGACACCGCCCAGCTCCAATTCGACTTCACCACCGTGCGTGCTCCCATCGACGGCCATACCGGTGTGCGCCTCGTCGATGCAGGCAACATCGTCACCGCCAGCCAAAACAACGGCCTGGTCGTGCTCACTCAAACCAAGCCCAGCGCGGTCATCTTCACCGTGCCGCAACAAAACTTCCGGGACCTCCGGCGCAGCATCACCCGTTCCGCCGGCGAGCCGCTGACGGTGGAAGCGCTCTCCGACAACGGCGAAGTCCTCGCCCGCGGCAAACTTGAACTCATCGACAACCAGATCGATACCGCCACCGGCACGCTCCGTCTCAAGGCCCTTTTCCCCAACGAGGACCAGTCGCTCTGGCCGGGCCAATTCGTCAACGCCCGCGTCCTCGTGGCAACCCTCGAACAAGCCCTCACCGTGCCCGCCGAAGCCGTCCAACCCGGACTCGACGGCCCCTTCGCTTACGTCGTGAAACCCGACTCCACGGTCGAGCCGCGCCCCCTTAAACTCGGCCCCACCGTCAGCGGCGTCACCGTCATCACCGCCGGCCTCCAGCCGGGAGATCAAGTCGTGCGCGAAGGTCAGAATAAGCTTCAGCCCGGCGCCCATGTCGAAGTTGCCAAACCCGCCGCCCCCGGAACGTCCGCCGCCCCTGCCGCCGCCGAATGAGCCTTTCGACTCCTTTCATCCGCCGTCCGGTCGCCACCACGCTGCTCACGATCGGCATCTTCATCGTCGGCCTGATCGCGTTCCCGCTCCTTCCGGTCGCGCCGCTGCCGCAGGTCGAATTTCCCACGATTCAAGTCTCCGCCAGCCTCCCCGGCGCGAGCCCGGAGACCATGGCATCCTCCGTCGCCACGCCGCTCGAGAACCAGCTCGCGCAGATCGCCGGCATCACCCAGATGTCGTCAAGCAGCACGCTCGGCTCGACCTCGATCACCCTCCAGTTCGATCTCGACATCCCGATCAACGCCGCCGCGCAGGAGGTCCAGTCCGCGATCAACGCTGCCGGCGGCCAGCTCCCCGAGGAGCTCCCCTCCCCGCCGACCTACCGCAAGGTCAACCCCGCCGACGCTCCGATCATGATCCTGAGCGTGCGCTCCGATGTGCTTCCGCTCACCACGGTCACCGACTACGCCAACAACGTCGTCGCCCAGCAGCTCTCCCAGCTTGCCGGCATCTCCCAAGTCAACGTCACCGGCCAGCAAAAACCCGCCGTGCGCGTCCAGATCGACCCCGCCCGCCTCGCCGCCCTTGGGCTCGGCATGGAGGACGTGCGCGGCGTCATCGCCAGCGCCACCATCAACTCCCCCAAAGGAACCCTCGACGGCCAGCGCCAGAGCCTCGCGATCTACGCTAATGACCAGCTTACCGACGCGTCGCCCTACAACGACCTCATCCTTGCCTATCGCAACGGCGCCCCCATCCGCATCCGCGACATCGGCCGCGCCGTCGACGATGCGGAAAACACCCGCACCGCCGCCTGGCTCAATGGAAAACGCGGCGTGGGCCTGATCGTCTTCAAGCAGTCGGACGCAAACGTCATCGAAACCGTCTCCCGCATCCGCGAACTCATTCCCTCCCTGCAGGCCGCCGTTCCGCCCGCACTGAAAGTCGAGGTGCTCGTCGATCGCACCGGCACCATCCGTGCCTCGGTCTCCGAGGTTCAGCTCCACCTCGTCCTCACGATGATCCTGGTGACGATCGTCGTATTCCTCTTCCTGCGCAACATCCGCGCGACCCTCATCTCCAGCGTGGTCGTGCCCGTGTCCATCGTCACGACCTTCGCCGTGATGTTTCTGCTCGGCTACAGCCTCAACAATCTCTCGCTGATGGCCCTCACCATCTCGGTCGGCTTCGTCATCGACGATGCCATCGTGATGCTCGAAAACATCTACCGCTACATCGAGGACGGCATGAAGCCCATGGACGCCGCCCTCAAGGGTGCGTCGCAGATCGGTTTCACCATTCTTTCGATCACCCTCTCGCTGGTCGCCGTATTCATCCCGGTATTACTGATGGGCGGCATCGTCGGCCGCCTTTTCCGCGAATTCGCCGTCACCGTCACCGTCGCCGTGCTCGTCTCGGCCTTCGTCTCGCTGACGTTTGTGCCGATGCTCAGTTCGCTCTTCCTGCGTCCGCATCACCCGCCCGACGCCGCCACGATGCGCGGCCGCCTCGACCGCACGCTCGAACGTTTTCTCACCGGAATGGAGTCCGTTTACGCCGGCGGCCTGCGCTTCGTGCTGCGTCACCAGCGGGCCACGCTGGTATCGTTGCTCGTCACCTTCGCACTCACCGCGATTGTGTTCATACGCATGCCGAAGGGCTTTTTCCCCCAGCAGGACACCGGCTTCATCACCTCCACAATCGAAGCCGCGCCCGACATCTCGTTCGCCGCGATGTATGAGCGCATGGAACAGGTGAACGCCATCATCGTCGCCGATCCCGCCGTCGCTTCGTTCCCCTCGTTCATCGGTGGCGGTCGCGGCGGCGGCAGCCTCAACACCGCCCGCGCCTTCATCAATCTCAAGCCCCGCCACGAACGCGACCCCGCCCCCGTGGTCATGGCCCGCCTGCGCCAGAAAATCTCCGCGATTCCAGGCATCACCTACTACCCGCAGGCGCGCCAGGACCTGAACATCGGCGGCATCTCCTCGCGCACCCAATATCAATACACGCTGCGCGACGTCAGTGCCGACGTGCTCTATGACTGGGCGCCCCGCCTCCTCAAAAAACTCCAGCAGCTTCCCGAGTTGCGCGACGTCACGTCCGACCAGGAATCCAGCGCCCCCGCCCTCAGCGTCGAGATCGACCGCCAGGCCGCCGCCCGTTTCGGGATCCGTGCCGAGGCCATCAATCGTGCGCTCTACAACGCCTTCGGCCAGCGCCAGATCACCCAGTTCTACACCGACGTCAGCCAATACAAAGTCATTCTCGAGGTGCCGCCGGAGCTGCAAGCCGATGTCGCCACGTTCGACAAACTCTTCCTCCCCTCGCCGCTTACCGGCGGACAAATTCCGCTGTCCTCCCTCGTCCGGATCGACACCCGTGCCACCAAGCCGCTTTCGATCAACCATCTTGGGCAATACCCCTCCGTCACCCTGTCCTTCAACCTCGCACCGGGCTCCGCCCTCGGTGATGCCGTTGCCGCGATCAACGCCGCCAGCGCCTCCCTCGGCACGCCCGCCACGCTCACCGGCAGTTTCCAAGGCTCCGCCCAAGCCTTCCAGGATTCACTGCGCAGCCAGCCCCTGCTGATCCTGGCCGCGATCATCACCATCTACATCATCCTCGGCATGCTCTACGAGAGCTTCATCCACCCGCTGACGATCCTCTCGACCCTGCCCTCCGCCGGACTCGGCGCACTGCTCACCTTGTGGGTGTTCGGCCACGACCTCGGCGTCATTGCGATCATCGGCATCCTGCTGCTCATCGGCATCGTCAAGAAAAACGCCATCATGATGATCGACTTCGCGATCGAAGCCGAACGCGACCACGGACGCTCCGCGCACGATGCCATTTCCGAAGCCTGCTTAAAGCGGTTCCGTCCCATCATGATGACGACTCTTGCCGCGATGATCGGCGGCATCCCCCTCGCCCTCGGCCATGGCGATGGCTCGGAACTCCGCCAGCCCCTCGGCTATGCCATCGTCGGAGGACTCATCCTGAGCCAGATGCTCACGCTCTTCACGACCCCGGTCGTTTACCTTTACTTCGATCACTTCGTGAACCGCCGTAAACGCAGCGCCAAAGTCTCCACCGAGCCCGAACCAGCCGAAGTCCACCTGTAACCACCGGGCCATTGGTCATTGGTCATTCCGCGCGTTCACGCGCGGAGTTGATTTCCCATCGCTCCTCCCCACCTTCTTCCACATGGAAATGGAAATCGTAGTGCCTGACGAAATTCCCGTGATGACGCTGCCCGGCGTCACGTTTTTTCCACAGGCATTGATGCCACTCCACATTTTTGAACCACGTTATCGCGCAATGTTGCGAGACGTGCTCGCCACCAATCGCCTCTTCGCGGTCGCCGGCCTGGATCCGCGCAAGCCAAACGTCTTCGAGCCTCCCCACCGCATCGCCAGCATGGGCATTGTCCGCGCCTGTCAGGAAAACAAAGACGGCACTTCGAACCTCCTCCTCCAGGGTCTCGCCCGGGTGGAGATCAAAGCGATCGTTCGCGACGACCCTTACCGCATCATCCGCATCCATGCCCTGGCCAGCAAACCCGGTGCCGATGAAGAGGAAAACGTGAAGCTCCGCACCCGCCTTTCGCGCCTGCTCTCGACCCGCCAGCGCCTCAGCGGAGACACCTCGAACGAACTCAGCCGTTTCCTCAAAAACGTGGCCGATCCGGAAATCTTCGTCGATCTGGCCGCCTTCAGTTTCTGCGAAAACCCCCGCCTCAAGCAAAAGCTCCTGGAGACGCTTGATGTCCATAAGCGCATGGAACTCTTCAGCGCGGATGTCCGGTCCAATATCGAAACGATCAAGCTCCGCCAAAAACTCCAAGGGAGCCTCCCCGATGACAATATCGCCGGCAACTAGAGTATGTCTGGGAAAGAAACCGGGGCGGCCCGAGCGAGACAGGGTGCCCGGCCAAGGCGACTGAGGCGGAAGCGGCCCAGCGGGCCGTGCCGCCGAGGTCAACGCCGGCCACATTCCGCCAGACATTCCGCGGATCGATCAGCTGCCGTGACGGAGCCCGCAATAACCGCCGTCATCCGCATCGCCGGCCGGGTCGCCTACGCCAGGCACGGTCAGATCGCCACCAAGCTACGCGCCACTCTGGGTCTCGGCTGACCTATTCGAGCGACAGGAACGTGGTGAGTTACGAGCCCCAGCAGATCCGCGAGGGCTTTTTTGTGCCCGGGGAGAGTTCCATCTCCCTGCGTTATGTTTCTTCAACAGCTCCTCGACTACGCTGCCCACGCTTAACCATTCCTCAAAATGAAGGAAGCCTGCCATGCCATCTGCAGCCAGGTGTTCGCTACAGTCGACCTCGGATAAGATCAAAACCGGCACCCGTTCATCTCGCTGCCTGATCGCGTCAATCAACGCCCTTGCTTCGGCTCCTCCAGCAGAGAACCCGACGACCACGTCTATTTTCTCTGCAGTCAAAACGAGCGCCGCTATTTCTGCATCCTTAAACTCGCCGATCACCACGCGATGGAATTTTCTCTCCAGCGTTACGACGATCAAACGTCGTCTACGCCAGTTCTCGTCGATGACCAAAATTCGTGGCGATAAAGACACCCCAAAAAGCAACACGCGTGGTGTTGGCCCTCTCAAGGGCATAACGGGTTTCTGATTAAAATCGGGGAAAATCCCAGACCCAAGCAGGCCTAGCCAGCGGAACCAAACGCACAGCCCCCTGACAATCGCAT
>JAQSWS010000030.1 GCA_029266495.1 Rariglobus sp.
CGTGAAGGGCCCGGATGAATAGGTGCCTCCATTGAGTTGTAACGTTCCGCTTACCGTGGCTCCGGAAAGATTGAAGAGGGAGGCATTGGCCAGGGTGGTTGAAGCGAAAAGCAGGGCGATGGCAGAAAGGACCTTCATTTTGCAAGTATCTAAAAACTAGATACAGGATGCGAGCGGCAATGAGGTAAATGAATCGTTAAAACCTTGATTCAATCGAGATCGGGCGAGGGCAGATTGCCGACACCACACCGATGCACTGGAGGAACAGGCGGGACACGAACCGAAGGGAAGGTCGTTGGGTGTCGCTCATGCCAAGGTTCCCAATGAGGCGGGGCGTCGCCTGCTGTTTTTGGCTGCCCGCGAACGGCGCGGAGGTTTCCCGGTGCGGCTTGCCTTGTCGGATGGGTCCGCTAGGTCCGCAGGGACATGATCGGTGTTTTTGATTCCGGGTTTGGCGGGCTCACGGTGCTCTCGGCGTTGCTGCGCGAGCTGCCGGGCTACGACTACCTGTATCTCGCCGACAGCGCGCGGGCGCCTTATGGCGCGAGGAGCGCGGAGGTGGTCAACGAGTTTACCCTCGAGGCGGTCGAGTGGCTGTTTGAACAAGGTTGCCCGCTCGTCGTCCTTGCCTGCAACACCGCCTCGGCGCGCGCGCTGCGCAACATCCAGCAGCTCCAGCTGCCGGCGCGCTGGCCGGACCGGCGCGTGCTTGGCGTGGTGCGTCCTTCGGTGGAGGCGCTGGCGGGTATTCCGGTCGGCACGGTGGCGATTCCGGACCGGACCGTGCCGGCGGAGACCGAAGGATTCGTGGCGGTGTTGGGCACGGAGGCGACCATCGCGTCGGATTCCTACGGGATCGAGTTGCGCAAACTCGCGCCGCGCATCCGCCTCGTGCAGCAGGCGTGTCCTCTCTGGGTGCCACTCGTCGAGGCGGGCGAACTCGATGGTCCGGGCACGGAATATTTTCTGCGCAAGGCGCTCGCGCCCTTGCTGCCGCCGAACGAGGCACCACGACGCGTGTTGCTCGGGTGCACGCACTATCCGCTGCTATTGCCGGCGCTGCGTCGCATCGTGCCGTCCGGGACGGAAATCCTTGATCAAGGCGCGCTCGTCGCCGAGCGCCTGGCCGACTGGATGCGCCGGCATCCGGAGCAGGAGGCGAAACTGACGTGCGGCGGCGCGCGGCGGTTTTGCACGACCGATGATCCGGCGTGGTTCGCGGCCCGCGGCGAAAAATTACTCGGCGCGCCCATTCGCGCGGAGCGTGTGCGCTTGCGCGATCGGCGGTGACCGAGGTGTTTTTCGGTTAAACGAGGCCGGGCACGGAAGATAATGCCACGCACTGCGCAATTCTTGCGCTGGCGCGGGGCAGTCGCTTTATCGATCCCTTTTATCCATGAATCCCTCTGTCCGTCCGTCGCAGTCCCATCTAGGAAACATCATTTTTCTCAGCCGCTGGCTGCAGGCTCCGCTCTACGTCGGCTTGATCATTGCGCAGGTCGTTTATGTTTACCGTTTTCTCGTCGAGCTGTGGCATTTGATCGCGTTTGCCGTTCTGGATCATGCGGCGCCGGCTTCCGTGCCGGCCTCGGTGACTGACACCGAAACGATCGTCATGCTCACGGTGCTGGGGCTCATCGACGTCGTCATGATCGCCAACCTGCTCATCATGGTGATCGTGGGCGGCTACGAGACGTTTGTATCGCGTCTTAACCTAAAAAATCACCCGGACCAGCCCGAGTGGCTGTCGCATGTGAACGCCGGGATTCTCAAAGTGAAGCTGGCGATGGCGCTGATCGGCATCTCGTCGATTCATCTGCTCAAGACGTTCATCAATGCCGGGAGCATCCCGCAGCAGACCGTTTTATGGCAGGTGGTGATTCACATCACGTTTGTGTTTTCCGCCATCGCGCTCGCCTGGATCGATCGACTGACCAACCCGGGAAAGAGCATGTCTTCCGAGACTCATTGAGCGCCGGCGGCAATCCGGTGCGCGGCCGCCGCTCCTGTGAGATGCATCCGTCATACGAACCCCGTGTTTAAAAAACGAGCGGTCCTTTGCGTCTCGATCCCAATGTCACTTGCGACGGCTGCGGTTGCTTTGAGGCTTACTCCTTCGACGGGGAAGCGTTGTGCGCGGATTGTTACGCCGGCCGCGGCTCCTGTTGTTCCGCGGAGTTCAGCGGCACCGCGTTCAAAGCCATCCGATGTAAACCGTCGCCGGCGTCCCCGCCTTCACCTGGCATGCACACGGGCGAGGAAGCGACGGACCAGTAGCACGATTTCGGTGAGGTTGGTTTCCAAGGCCCAGTGTCCGCCATCGAGTAGATGCAGCTCGGCGTCCGGAAGATCGCGCAGATAGGCTTGGGCGGCGGGCCCGGGCATGAAACCATCCTGCGGTCCCCACACGATCAAGGTCGGTGGGCGGTGTTCGCGCAGATAGGCCTGGTATTTGGGAAACCACGCTAAGTTTTCCTTCAGACCTTCCATGAGGCCGAGGGCGATTTCCCGCCGCCTCGGCGTATTCATGAGCGGCCAGGAGAGCTTCCAAAGATCGGGGGGAATTCGCCCGGCCAGCTCGGGGCGGACATCGTTTAGGAACTCATCGCGGAAGCCCTCCTCGCTCACCGCGTTCGCAAGCGCCGCGTGCCGTTCGTCGGTGGGTTCGGCGAAGTAATCCATCAAAGGGGCGTATTTGGGGCCGAGCGCGTCCTCGTAGATGTCGCCGTTCTGGATGATGAGCGCAGCCACGCGCCCGGGGTGCCTGATCGCCAGGCGCAACCCGATTTGTGAACCGTAGTCGTGCAGATACAGGGCATAGCGGGACACATTCAACGCAGCGGTGAACTTCTCCAGAATCCCTGCGTAGCCATCGAACGTGAACGGGAAGCCATCGGGCGTATCGCTATAACCGAACCCCGGAAAATCCGGGGCGATCACATGCCAGTGGTCGGCCAAAGCGGGCATGAAGTTGCGGAACTGAAACGACGAGCACGGATATCCGTGCGGTAACAACAAGGCCGGTGCTCCGGCAGGACCGGCTTCCCGATAAAAGATCCGGACTCCGTCGATCACGATTTGTCGGTGGGACACGCCGCGATCCGCATCGACCCCGGGCCTGGTGGATGGAGCGCTGTTCATCGAGAGGCATCGACCATGGGTCAATCGAGCGGTTCCTGCATCCGTGTCCATGGCTCCGGACGTCGTAATCGCCCATTGCGTTTGCAGCGGGCATCAAGGACCGGCAAGAAACTGCGCCCATGACTCTCAAGCACCTGCTCACCCCCCGGACCCTGCGTGTTTTGTGAGAATCGGCCTGCTCACCACCTTCCTTGCCTTGGGAGACGATGCAGACAGTGGCATCGGGCAGCATTACCGCATTCTGGCAGATACGCTGACTGCCAGCGGCCACGATGTGCATGTGTTTTATCTCTGCAAAGGCTCCAAGGCGGCGAGAGCCCGCCGGTTTTTGGAAAAGCAGCCCCCTCCATGGAAAATCAGGCTGATCACGGCGCGTCCGTCGAAATGGATTTCCCGCGATTTGCAACCCACCCCGCGCATATACCAGCTGTTACATGTCCTGTGGCAGGCATGGGCGGCCCGCAGGATAGTTTTATCCGCGCACCGCATGCAGCCCTTTGAACTGATCGAAACACATAGCTACAATCTGCCTGCGTTCTTCCTGCTTTCGGCGCGGCGCCGTCCTTTTATTTTGACCCGTGTGTCCACCACCTTGAGGCAAATGGTGGCGGTCTCGCTCTTGCAGCCTCGAATGCGCTTATGGATGGCTGCCTGGGAGCGAAACGTGATCCGCCGGAGCGATGCGCTCGTAACCCATTCCGGGCAGCACCGCGACTCGGTCTGCGCGGTCGAAGGCTTCGACCCGGAACGTTTCGCCATCGTTCCTCACGGGCTTCCTGATCCGGGTGTTTCGTCATCCAGGGCCGGCCCGGAAGACGGAGGCGTGGAGTTTTTATTCGTTGGTCGATTTGAGCGGCGGAAGGGAATCGATGTGTTGCTCGAGGCGATTCCCCTTGTCGCAGCCGCATGCTCCGATGCGCGGTTTGTTCTCGCAGGAAGCCGTGGCGACGACAGCGAGTGGACCGCGTTTGCCGATCGATATCCGGCACTGGCCGGTTCGCGCGTGCATGCGCCCGGGAGGGTCGCACCGGACGAACTCGCACGGCTCTACGCGCGGTGCTCCGTTTTTGTGGCGCCGTCGCGCTACGAGTCGTTCGGCATGATCTACGCCGAGGCGATGAGCCACGGAAAGCCGGTGGTCGGCTGCCGCGCCGGAGGCATTCCCGATGTCGTGCAAGAGGGCGTGACCGGCCTGCTAGCCGAACCCGGGGACGTCGCATCCCTGGTGGATTGCATGATCCGGTTCGCCCGGGATGCGACGCTTCGCCGGCGCATGGGCCAGGCGGCACGCCAGGACTTTCTCACGCGATACAGCGCCGACATTCTCGGGAGCAGCAGCCTGCGCCACTACCAGCTCCTGCTCGGCGCCGGTTGAGTCACGCAGGCCTCACCGTTCGATGAGTTGAGGCCTGCGCTCTTTCTCTCTTTTCCGGGCCAGCGTCAGTTGGGCGTTGCGGAGACGGCCGCGCTATAGCTGCTGGATCCCGTGTTGGTCACGTTATAGCAGACCTTGTAGTAGTAGGTCGTTCCTGCGGTGAGCCCGGTATTGGTGTAGGTGGTTCCCGCATTGTTGTATTTGACGACCGAATACGGTCCGGCGCTGGCGGTGGCGCGGCTGATGTTGTAGTTCGAGGCGCCGGCGACGGCATTCCAGGACAGGACGACCTGGCCGGTTCCCGGGGTCGCCGTCAACCCGGCCGGGCCGGCGGGAGGCGCGGGAATGCTGAGGGTGACCTGACTGGAGGGGACCGAATTGCCCGCGCTGCCGGTGGCAATCACCCGCAGGGTGTAGGGACCGGAAGGCATGGTTAATCCCGTTCTTGTGTAGGTCGTGACGTTCGCGGCCACCGTTCCATAGGTGCTCCACGTGGAGCCGTTGTAGGATTGAATGGTGAAGCCGGTTTCGTTGGCGGAGTTGTCGGTCCAGGTCAGCTTGAGCCACCCATTGAGCATGGTGGCCCAGGTTGGAGTCACATTCGAAGGCGCGGCGGGCAGGGTGCTGGGTTCCTCGATGCTTTCCAGTGCCAGCGGCAGGGCCGGCTTGGTGGCGTTGGGATCAACGGTGTTGTCGGCCAGGAAGATCGGATCGAAGCCGGTCAGCGTGATGTCGATGGGGAACTGGAGGTAGTTGCCGTCGCGTCGTTCATCGAGATTGAACCACAGGCGGCATTTCCAGGTGCCGTTGTCGTTGAAGCAGCCGTTCGTCTCGACCATTTCGGTGCCGGTGGTGTGTTGGTTTTTGTGCGGCCCGAGCGAACCGACGTTCACCAGATCGGCGAATGTCACGTAGCCGTCGGGCCATTTGCGCACGCCGACGTGGTCCACGATCGTGCCGGACAGGCTGATGGTGTTGTGTCCGGTCGGTCCGGTCGTGACGTCGGATCCGGCCGCGAGCGTGAAGGACGGCGTGGCGGCACCCGGAGGTTTGACTCCGCCCAGGCCGCGCGGGGCCGAGGGATACACGCTCGGCAGGCTCGCGGTGGTGATGCTGCTCCAGATGCGAGGCTTGGCCGTGAAGCCCGGGTTGGGGACGTTGGCGTCGGTGATCGTCCATGGTCCCATCACGTTCCAAAAGTAGTGGTCGGAGGGAGTGTCGGTCGTGCTCGTGGGGTAGGTCTTGTTGTTATTGAACGGCGTGGTGACGTTGGTGAAGGCGATGTCGACCCAGAAGCCGTTGTAGTTATAGCCAAGGCCATTGTCCAAGAAACCGTTCGAGTAGTTCTCCACCTTCATGTTCACCCAGTTCATGCCGAAGGTATTGCCGCCGAGGGAGGCGGCGCTGCCGGTGCCGGAACCCCGCCAGTAGGAATCGTAGAAGGAGTAGTAGAACGTGTAGTTGTGCAGGTTCATCGGGTTGGTCGTGCCGATGCAATGGAAGCGCTTGGCGATCATGGCTGACTGGTCGCAACGATCGGTGAACTGGCGGTGCGCGACAAAGAAGCCCGTGCCGACGTTGAAGCAGGTGTTGTCGTTGAAGTCGGGAATCTGTTCCTGCTCGATGCCGTAGGTGTCGTTATCGAGGCCGTAGGAGCCTGAGATGATGCCGTTCTTGCCGCCCTCGGTCATCGGGTCCTTGTAGCGGAGCGAGAACTTGTCGGTCACGCGCTGGAGCGCGTTGGTGGTCTGCTGGTGATACATCCAGCCAAAGTGGCTGGAGACCGCCACGTTGTTATGCTGAAGAATGCCGCGCGCCTGATTTTCGAAGGCGGTGCCGATGTGACCGTTGTGGTTGATGTGGGATTCCTGGCGTGAACTCCAACTGGTTTTGAATCCGTCGCCCCGGTTCCAGATCGAGATGTTGTTCACCCACTGGCCGATCTCGTTGCCGAGTTCGCTGACGAAGCCGGCGCCACGAACATTATAGGTGATGGAATCCTCGATGGCCGCGCGGGAGTTGTGTTGGGTGATGCCCCAGCCGGGAACCGGGATGGCGGTCATCGACGGACCGTTTTCACCGCGCACCACGATGCCTTGGATCACGACCATTTTGCGGCCAAAGAAAGAGCCGGTGCCGTGGATGTGGAGGCCGTAGCGTCCGCGCACATTATTCGTGTTGGCGAGATTGGTGCTGCCGAGGAAGACCTCTTTTCCGCCGGAGGCGACGGGCACATAGAGCGAGGGATCGGTCGAGGTGCGACCGAAGTTCAGCACATCCACGTAGCGAACATCCACGTCGTCATTGTGCATAAACATGATGTGCGGACGGCGCTGAAGATCGGTGCTCGCCACCTCGGCGCGATGCTGGATCGAGCGCGTGAAGTTCACCACGTAGGGACGGACGGTCACGCTCTGACCGCGAGGAAGGGTGGTCGAATACACCATGTGGTTGTAGGCGAGCGGAGCGCTCAATGTGATGATGTCGCCGCTGATCGCGGTGATCGTGCGGGGCTCGTCCTGGCTGGTTTTGAATCCCTGGGTCTGGGTCTGCACGCTGTCGGCTCCGTTCCATGAACCGTCAAACGCGGTCGGCCCCGTGTAGGTCGGATCGGTGGTCGCCGTGCCGGACGCCTCGGTCGCGGTGATGCAGATCTCGTCGCCCACCTTCCAGTTCGAGCCGGCGACGCCGATCAGCTGGATCGTCGTGGCTCCGGTCGTGAGGTTGCTGGCGGCATTGAGAAAGTGTTTCTTGGTTTCGCCGCGCAGGCGGGCTGGTCCCATGCAAACGAGGCCGTATTTCACGGTCTGGCCAGGAGCGTCCGAATACCAGTAGATCGTCCGCGTGGGATTGGTGCTCGGGATGGGCGCGTCGGCTTCGCCCTCGAGATAGATGCCGTGAAACATCTGGGTGCTGACCCACAGGACGGAGCCGGGGGCACGCTCGAAGATGCCGGCGCCGCTGTTGTGGATGTGTTTAATTTTAACCGTGCTGGCGACGTCGTAGGTCACGTAATGCGCGCCGAGATCCACGGTGGCGTTGGCACCGGGCAGGGCGCCGGTGCTCCAGAGCGTGGGGTCGGACCAGTTGCCGCTTTTCACCGCGGTGACCGTGTAGGGCCCGAGTGACGGATGCATGTTGGAGTCCGCCGCCTCCGTGGCCACCGCATCAAAATAGCTCTGGGGCACAACTGCGGGGCGGCCGCCGATTTTCGTGCTGATCTGGGGAATGCGGCCGGCTTGGGCCCACGTTGTCTGGCAAATTGCGGCCATCGCGAGCAACGCGTGGACGCAAAGAATCGATGCTTTCATAATACTTCGGGGTAGGGGTGGGGTGATCTGCCGCTTGATGATTTCATGCGGCGAGGTGGGGTGACCTCAGGAGGAGCCTACACCAAAAGACCGTTCACCGGTTAACACGGCCCTGATCTGGTTTGTGTCGATTGCTGCTCGTGTAATCGGGTCGTGCATCATTACGGTCCCGTTCTCCCCGTGTTTCTTTTTCGCCCTTTTTTTCTGCGCCCATCGTGGATTCGCGCCCTTGTCCTGTTGATGCTTGGTTCCGCCTGTCTCCATGCGGCCCACAACAAGAAAATCAAGGCGGCGGTTGTTCCCGCGTCTGCGACGACTGCCGCCGGGCCGGCGTTGTTTGCCAGTGTGGATGACGCCTTTTTAGCTCTGCAGGACAACAATTCCCCATTGCAATGGGAGGCGTCCCACCACCTCCGGGCCCATCCGGCAGAGGCGATTGGGAGACTGGAGCAAATGATCGTGGAGAAGCATTCCTCCTGGTTCATCGCGATGTGCACGTTGACGGACATTGGCGGGTCGGAGGTCGTCAGGTTCTACTGCGATCTGCTCGATAAAAATCGTCACGAAATGGATGAGACGGGCAAACGGAGGATCTACGGTCTTGGCTCTCCGCTCGGCTGCGTGAGGCCTCTTTACGTCTATGGTGAAGCGATTGTCGCTCAACTGGGTGCCTTGAGGGATCCGTCGGCGGACCCTTGCTTGCGGCGGGCGTGGCTTGATGGCGACAGCGCGGTCAGCGCGGCGGTGCCAAAGGCACGTTACGAGATCGGGGCCCTGTCACTCCGGGAATTGCAGCAGCTCGCCGTGACGGACGAAAAACACCGGGCCGTTTATTTCCATGCGCTGGAGGGAATCGCCTACGGTCACATCCATGACCGGACAGATCTCGCGATTGAGCTCTTCGAGTGGATGCTGGCCACGCCGGCATCGGGACAGGAGACGCGGGAAATCGCGCACACGGCGCTGATCCAGTGTTGCGAGTTGAAGAAGGATTACGCGAAAGCCCTCGAACATTGCGACTGGGTGATCGAAAACGCCGCGACTGCCGAGATGTCGCGCCGGCGCCAGACGGAACGTCCCGAGCTGTTGTATCTTCAAGGCAGGCTGACCACCGACGACTTCTTCGCCCTCGCGAAAAAGGATCCCGCCTTTTACGAACGCATCGCTCAGCGACTGGGGCGGATGGGCCGCGACGTGGGCATCTTTGACCGGATCATTAAAGAGGCTCCCGCGGGATCGCGATACGCCGAGGAAGCGGAGTATTGGAAATTAGAATACTTCGACGAAGCTCGGATGCGTGACCGCGCCGGTGCCCAGGCCCGCTTTATCTTGGGCACGTGCAAGGACGAGACGGTGTTGAATTGGACCCGAAGGCGGATGGCGAAAGAAGCGGCGGTCCAAAAGCAGGCCAATCCCTGGGAGGCCGGCCGTTAGATGCTCCATTTGACGGGGCGGGCGGGGTTTCATTGGCTTGCTTGATGAAGAACGAAGCGAGGTCGGCGGACGCCGGGGAGCAGGGGGCGACAGTGGTCATCACGCATCGCGTGCGCGCGGGGCACGGCGACAGCTACGAAGGATGGATCAACAGGATCGCGCCGGTCTGCAAGGCCTGTCCGGGTCACTTGGACTGGCAGATCATTCGCCCGGTCCGGGGACTCACCGCGACCTACACGGTGGTCATCCGTTTCGACACGCGCGAGCATCTGGAGGTCTGGATGACCTCGGCGGATCGCCGGCGGCTGATCGATGAGGTGCAGCCGTTGCTGGTGAAGAAGGACGATTTTTTCATCCGGAGCGGACTGGATTTCTGGTTCACGCCGGAGGGTGCGCGGGCGCAGGTGCCGGTGCGCTGGAAACAGTTTCTGATGACTTGGTCGGCGATTTATCCGCTGGTGCTGGGCATGCCGCTGGTGGTGGTGCCCGCGATGCGTTTTCTGGGTCTGCCGGAAGCGCGTGCAATTACCACCTTGGTGGCGACGGGCCTGATTGGTTTCCTGATGACGTATGTGGTGATGCCGCGCTACACGAAGCTGCTTAAGCGCTGGCTGTTCGCGTAACGTCGCACGCGATTCGGAGCGGCTTCTTATGCAGGCCTGCTGCAAAATCGTCAGGCCTGTCCGGCGATGTGCGCCGGCGTCTATTTCTTACGAGGAAAGTGTAAAATTGGTGTTCTTTATGCATGACGGACGAAGAACTCTCAACCCGCTCTAGATTTTGGCGCGCGTCGCTTGCAGGATCGTTTCACTTTGTCTCCTTCACCTGTGCTCGAAAATCATTCGCTTGCCGGACTCCCTGCGGAGCTGGTGGACATGCTCGTGCGCGAAAGCGCGCTGGAGCTGGCCACTCAAAAATTAAAGGACGCGCGGAACGAAGTGCTGGCGGAGAAATCACGGCTGGCGACGGGTAAACCCGGGCTTTTGAAAAGCATCGCCGGAAGGGGAGGCCAGGAGCGTGAGGTGGGCATGCAGACGGTGATGAGCCAGCAGCTTCATTACGACTCGCAGCTCAAGAAGGCCGAAAGTCTCACCACGTTGCTCAGCAAGGAAACGGGACGCTGGCTGGAGAGCTGTCTCAAGACAGGCCTGCCCGATTACGCGGCGGCATTGGCCCCGCATGATTATCCGGAGGACTGGGCCCGCTTCAGCTATAACTTTGAACTGCTTTTGAAGTCGTTCCAGATGGGTCTCCAGGATCTGGCGGTGCAATTCAAGCGTGAGATGGCGTCCGGCGCCCACGTCCAGCTGCGAAATGATTCGGTCCTCAAGCTGGTGCCGGTCGCCCGGCAGATCGAAATCGATGTCGAGTTCTTCAACCGCATCCTCACGCAACAATCCCGGCAAAAAAAAGCTGGCGCCGGCAGGCCGGCATTGCAGCCGGAATATAGCTGGTGCGAAACCACCGATCAGCTAGCCCAGCTCTCCGCGAGCGAGGCGTCGGCCACCTTGCATGAGTTGCTCGCAGCCTGCTCGGGCTTTCTCGCAAACCTCGCCCATATCATCAAACGCGAGCACACCCTCGCGGAGGAGCGGGCTACGCAGATCGTGCATGCGAGGCCCAGTTTTATCAAAGTGTGGCGGGAGGCGGCCAGGCCGGCCGCCGCACTGCTCGTGAAGGAGGAGAAGCTGGAAGGGATCATTTCCGAGACCCAGGCGATGCTTTTGGACGGGGAGTTTTCCGCGCGATTTAATCGTCACATGGTGAAGACGATGACTCCGAGCGCGGCGCCGGCCGCCCCGGAGAAGCCGGTCGTGCACACGGCGGCGCCCACACCTCAAAGTGATGCCGAGCTGCGTGCGCTCAAGGCGAAGCTTCAGGCCGAGCTGGAGGAGGCGGGGAAGATCAAGGCGGGCCTCGTGGCGCGGGAGCAGCGGTTGCGCGAGAACGAACAGGCCTTGCGCGACAACGAGCAACGGTTCGCCGAGAAGTGCAAACGCGAGCAGACGGCGCTCGATGAAGCCAAGGCCAGACTTACCGCGATGGAAGAGGTGATTGTGCTCAAGGCCCGGCAGGCGGAGGAAAAGCAGGCGGAGGAAATGGCGAAGATCGAGGAGCTGAAGGGCGAACTCGCGGCGCGGAGTCAGTTTATCGATGAAAGCGAGCAACGCCTTCTGACCAAGGGGCAGGAGCAGCTCGAGAGCCTGGCGGAGCTGGAGCAGAAGGAGGAGGAGTTGATGACGACCAAACGAGAGCTCAATACGTTGCGCAAGGAGATGGGACTGCCGTTGATTCCTCTCCGCGCCAAGCCGGTCGACGAGTTTGAGGAGTAGCGCCAGGCCTCACCAGCAGCCGGGTGTGAGCAGGAAGAGCACGACAGAGAAGGCCACGGGCCAGAGGAGCACGAGAAAGGCGCCGCGTTGCCTTTTGAGCAGGCGATAAACGCTGATCGCGACAAAGGGCAGCCACAGGATCGCGAGAAAGAGAGGCGGGGTGTAGGGTTTCAGCGGGCCCAGTTTTTGACGCCACGCGATGGATTTGGCCCACGCGGTCTGTTCGTCGGGAGTGGGGGTGTATTCGCCGATGCGAGTGCCGGGCGGGAGGGCATCAAGGATGTTGGCGGTGGATCCTTTCCGGTCGAAGCGGACCAGTTCACCGCCGTTCGAGGTGAGGTCTTTGAAAAATGAGGTGTTGCCTCCAATGAAAGTGACGAAGCCGCCGTGCGTCCCGTTTGGGCTGTGCGGGCTCCAGGTGCCATCGGGCTGAAGGCCTCGTGTCCACGCGATGGGTGTCGTGGCGGGCATGCGTGAATTCAGTTTTCCCAAGGCGACCGCCACGCTGGGCTTGAGCTGGCGGAAGGCGGGATCGAGCGGACGCGGCTTGGCTGCGTCGGTGATGACGATAGTGGCGGGGACGGTGGTGGTCGCGTCCCAGGCGGGATCATTTTTTGATAGCCAGATCGCGGGTGTATTGAGACCGGACTCATCGGCGAGGATGCGGGCATAATCCCAGACGTCGGCGGCGACCGGAAGATTGTCGTTATGATCCATCGCGTAGATGAGGTTCGCCTGGGCGATTTCACGTAAGTTCGCTGCCTCGACGGTGCGATGTGCGGTTTCGGAAACGCGGCCAACCGTGGGCACGATCAGCAGGGTGAGGAGGATGACGATAGCGAGGACGATGGGCCAAAAAATCGCACGGAGGGGCAATGGAGTGCTCATGGGGGTGAAGGGAAGGATGACCTGAGGGGCTTCAGGAGGCGAGCCG
Source organism: Rariglobus sp. (assembly GCA_029266495.1). Lineage (GTDB taxonomy): Bacteria > Verrucomicrobiota > Verrucomicrobiia > Opitutales > Opitutaceae > Rariglobus. The sequence goes on from JAQSWS010000030.1 coordinate 12,529, forward strand.
GGAGACCTTGCTGCGTTCGCCGTCTTTGACCGCGCCCATGGCTTTGCGGTGCAGGTTGTAGGACGTCATCCGACATCACTATCGGACGGGCGCGGATAATTGCGTTCCGCTTTGTTTGCTAGGATCGGGGGCATGAAACTACAGGCTTTTTTGAAAGAACTCCTTTTGGTTTTTATGCAGGCTCTCGGTCTGGTGCCGATGACGCCGGCCCGGGTGCGCGTGGAGGATCGTTTTGAGATGACCACCCACTCCGACCACTGCGTTCAGTGAGCTAGTTCATTTTAAATAAACGCGTAGCGGTTTTCCGCGGTTTGCGGGCAGTGCCAGGCCCGCTGCGAATCCACAGAGGGAAACGCGTCCAATCCCGGCGCATCCAGCGGTCACGCCCTGCCCTGGAGCAGCCGGGCGCCGGTTGATGCCGCCCAGCGTTACTGGTTCGTCCGCCGATGGCGGTCGGCGAGCATTTGGTCGTGTTGCGCTTCTTCGACTCCTTCGAGCACGAGGCGCTCCATCACCTCCTGGTCTTCGGGCTCGTTTTGCTCGGGGGCCTGGACTCCGGTATGGCTCGCCGGCTCGCTGGGGTCGCGGGTGAGGGCAGCAGTGGCGACCGCATCTTCGAGCGTGGTATCCGGCAGGTGTTCACCGCGCAGTTCGGCCCGGCTTCGCGCAAGGTCTTCCTCGGTGACCTCTTCGGCGGAACGCCCGTCAATGATTGCGAGTTCGCGGGCCCGGATCGCGATGGCTTCATCGGTCACTTCGGCGGCGCGCTTGCCGTGACGCAGAATGCGGCCGGTCTGATCGTTTTTCTTTTTCATGGGCCGATAATAGCACCGGCTCTAAATCGATGGATCAGGTTGGATTCCGAGGCACGGGTCGGGTGATGGACTTTCGCGGGAACGGGGTAAACCGGTTTCAAGAATCAGGGTCTGTGGCGGGCTGATCACCTGCACGCGCACCAGCGTTGAAATCCCGTGAGAAGGTGCCATAGCCGTGGAACCCCATGAAATCCCTGATGCTGATGCGTTGCCTGGTGTTTTTATCCGTTGGATGGACGCCGGGACGAAGCGATTCTGTGCCGCCTGGAGCGTCTTCGTTTCCAGCACAGGGACTGGCGGCCCGCTATCCGCGCGATGCCGGCATTGAGCGGGACGCCCGGGTCATCTTTGCCGAGAACTTTGAAGAGGCTTCTCTGGAGACATTGTGGGCGCGCTGGGAGACCATCAGTGACAAGCCGGGTATGACGTTTACCGGTGATGTGCCGGCGGTGAGCGCCGGACGGCAGTCCCTGCTGATGGACCGGACCCAAGGGGCGGGTGCGGCGCTTTATCGACGCCTCAAGAATGCGAACGGCGGGTTTGGCTACGATCGGGTGTTTGCGCGTTACTACGTGAAATTCGATGCAGACTGCGGAGAGATTCATCACTTCGGCACGTGCCTTGGCGGCAACCTGCCGGCGACACGCTGGCCCTCGGTCAAGGCCGGTCAGCCGACTGACGGGGCAAAGTCGTTTTGGTCCGGCATCGAACCCGGCGGCGCGAGCTGGACGTGGGATTTCTACACCTACTGGTGCGAAATGCGCGGCAGTCCTCCGCGAGGGCAGACCTGGGGCAACAGCTTTATCCGCGACCCTCAGTTGACGGTGAAAAAAGGCGGATGGATCTGCGTGGAGCAGATGATCCGGATGAACGAAGTGGGCGACACTGATGGCGAGCAGGCCCTGTGGATTGATGGCCGGCTGATTGCGCATTTGGGAAAGGGATTTCCCAAAGGACTGTGGATTTTCGATAAGTTCACGCCGGGCAAAGGAGGCGAAGGCGTTCGTTGGAACGCAACGGAAGGCGGGCGGGAAAAATTCATCGTGCCGGCGGGTGGAGCGGCGTTTGAGGGCTTCCGGTGGCGGACGGTGAAGGAGCTGAACGTGAACTATGTCTGGCTCTACGTTTATACGCAGAAGCCGGACGGGCACCGGATCAAAGTGTGGTTCGACGACGTGGTGGTGGCCACGGATTACATCGGTCCGATTCAAACGCGTTAAGGGGTGCAAAAGGAAACGATGTAATGCGCAGGTGCTTGAGTTTACGCTCGCCTGCGAGGGGGTTGCCGACCCTTTTGGGCGCTCCTTTCCATGAACAGCGTTTCCCCGGTTAAATTTAGCGTGTGCATTCCGGTTTATGAGGGAAGGGAGTTTCTGCGGGAGACGCTCGCCTCGGTGCGGGCACAGACATGGGGCGGTTGGGAACTCGTGGTGGTTGAAGATGGCAGTCGCGAACCGGTGCGGGACCTGGTCGAGGCGTTCTCTCGTGAAGTCAGCCAGAAAGTCACCTATGTGGCCCACGATAAAAACTGGGGTGTGGCTTACGCCCGGGACACTGCCCTTGAGCATGCATCTCAGGAGTGGATAGCCTTATTGGATGCCGATGATTTCTGGTCGCCGGATCATCTGGCTTCGCTGGCTGCAACGATAGCACGAGAGGAGCAGCTTGAATTTATTTTTAGCAGCTATCGCAGGCTCGATGGATCGTTTGGCGGGCTTGGCAGGGACGTTTTCCCAAAGCCTGCAGATCTCGAAAGGATAAGGTCGTCGGTGTATTTTCTTCGAATCAAACTTAAGCCGAGTTGCTTCGCGTTTAGCATGCGGCTGCTTGAGCGCACGGGACCGTGGTCGCGTGATGTGGATCGATTACCATGGTTTTTATCCGGCGGCTGCAACTCTAGCGAGGATCGCAACTTCATCCTCCGTTGCGTGCAGGCTGACGCTCGCATGGGGTGGAGCGGAGAACTGACGGTAAATTATCGCAAGCACCCGGCCGCGATGACCGTAACGAGTAGCGATGGTCCGGTCTATCGGGCCTCATATTATCACCTGCACGGCTCTATGCGGGGCATTTCGAAACGAAAGCAGCGCCAGTTCATCGCAAAATTGCAGGTCGAAGCCGCCCGGAATCTTAAACAAGACGGGAGGATGGATGCGGCCGCCTGGTTCTTTTTTCGTGCCTGGTGCTGGCAGCCGCGGGAGTTCAGCCGGCTCGTGAAAGCCGTGCGTGTCCTGCTGTGGCGGCGTTGAGCCGGATTGAAAGGCCAAGGCCGCAGGGCGTTTGCCTTCGCAGTCCGGACATTCGTGCACTTCGGACGCTTGCATTGCCGGGCTGAATACACGCTCACAGGGCAGTGACGGCCTTATCTCGTTGACCCCATGACGGAGAGCTGTGGCAAATGAGTTTCAGCCCACGCTTATATGTCCACTCCCGCACGCGCCCACCTGTTGCCGGTCGCAGCCATTGTTTCCCTCCTCGTCCTGCTGCTCGGTGCAACCGGGCTTTTCACGCTGAGCCTCACGCACACACGCGCCGCCGCCGCCGTCGACCGGCAGAACCGCCTCGACGCGGTTCGCACCACCGCGCTTGAGACCCAGGTCAACTTCAAGACCCAGGTGCAGGAATGGAAAAACATTCTCCTGCGCGGGCACCGGCCCGACGATTTTGCCCGCCACCTGGCGAGCTTCGAACAGCGCGAAGCTGCCGTGCAGGCCGGTCTCACCTCGATGAAGGGGCAGCTTGCGGCCTTGAATTTTACGGACACGGATGTCGAAGCGCTTGCCGCGGTGCATCGCACGCTCGGCGTGGATTACCGTGCGGCACTCGCCACGTGGAAGCGTGAAGACCCCTCCGGTGCGTTCCTGGTCGACGCGGCGGTGCGGGGTCGCGACCGCCAGTTGGGAACCGATGTCGATGCGCTCGCGGCCACGGCCGCCAAAGCCGCCGCTCACGACGTGCGGGTTGCGGCCGAGAATGCCGCCTCTCTTTACGCAGCGCTGCGCAAGGCGGTCTTCATCATCGCCACCCTCGCCGTGCTCGCGGCGCTGTGGCTTGTCTTTCTTGCCACCCGCACTGCTCGCGCCTGAGTTGCCGCGGCCCTTTTGCGCTTCGCGCCCATGACTGAACTCGTTGCGCTTTTCCTCGCCGGCCTGGCCTTGTTTTTCTACGGCGTCGGCGGCATCCGCACGCACCTCAACGGCCTGGGCAGCCGTCGCCTGCGACAGCAGCTCTCCCGCTGGGCGCGCCATCCGGTGCTTGCCGGCATATGGGGTTTTCTCTTCGGCGCGATCACGCAAAGCTCCACGGCGGTCGCATTCATTCTCACCGGCCTCGTCTCGAACGGCCTCATGAGCACCGCCCACGCGCTCCCGATCATCGCGTGGGCCAACCTCGGAACCGCGGTTCTCGTTTTCTTCGTTTCGTTCAACCTGCACCTCGCATTTCTCTATGTGCTCGGTGTTTCCGGACTCGCGCTTGCGTTCAATATTGGTGCCGCCCGGTTCCGTCCGATGGTTGCGGCCCTGTTCTCCGTCGGCCTGCTTTTCTTCGGCCTGCAAATGATGAAGGACGCTTTCGCGCCTTTGCCGGGATTTGGGTGGTTCGGTGACGTGGTCGCGTTCCTCCAGGGCTCCGCCCTCGCCACCTTTATTCTCGGCCTCCTGCTTCGCCTGCTCGTGCAATCCTCCTCGGCGATCGCGGTCATCGCGATCGCCCTCGCGCATGGCGGGCTCTTCTCCGGTGAACAGGCTGCCATGATGATGTATGGCACGGGCGTGGGCGTTGGCCTCTCGGTTTTCCTGCTGTCGTCCAACCTCCAAGGAGTCCCCCGGCAGCTCGCTCTTTACCAGGCGCTGATCAACAGCTTTTCCGGTCTCACATTGTGCGCGCTTTATTATGTCGAGAAACTCACCGGCGTTCCGCTCGCTCTCGGCCTCGCCGAAAGCCTGACGGGCGACGACAGCCTGCGGCTCGCCTGCGCCTTCCTCTTTTTGCAATCCACCGCGGTCGGCGCCGCCCTGATCTTTTCCCGTTCCGCCGCGCACTGGATGGAAAAACTTTCGCCGCCCACCGAGGAACAGGATTTGTCACGCCCCCGGTTTCTCTCGGAAGACGCCCTTGAAGACCCCGAATCCGCCCTCGACCTCGTCGAGAAAGAACAAATCCGTCTCCTCGGTCATCTGACGGCGCAACTCTCCACGATACGCGAGGAAACCGCCGCCACCGCGATCATTCCCGCCGGCGTCCTGCACCGGGGCGGCACCGCGGTCGGCACCGAGATCCAGGCGTTCATCCGTGAACTCGCCGAACGTGAGGTCGACCACAACACCTCCCGCCGTGTGCTTGCGCTCGAACGCCGCCTCGCCCTCATCGGCTCGCTCAACGACACCGTCCATGCCTTTGTGGAAACGTTCACCCGGCTCCGCAGCGGCCCGGCGCTCGAAGGCTCCTTCGTGGACAACCTCGCCGAAAGCCTCAACACCCTGATTCTTTCCGCCATCGACGCCACCCACGCCGGTGATCCCGCCGAGGTCGATCTGCTCCTCCGCATGACCGCCGATCGCGGCGATCTGATGGAGCGCCTCCGTCGCAATCTCCTCTCCGGTCCCCAGCCGCTCGACCACCAGCAAAAATCCCATCTTTTCTACCTCACTTCGCTCTTCGAACGCGCCGTCTGGCTGCTGCGACAGCTCGGCCTCGCCCAGCAAAGTCTTGACCCTTCCGCCGCCGCCGACACGAAATCGTAACGCGTCGTCCGATGCGCCGGGATTGCCGCTTCCCGAATGACATCCGTTATCTGGATGTCCTCCTCACACTTCACACGTTCATGAACATCACCACCTCCACCCACGGCGACTGGACCCTTCTCAGCCTCGTCGGCAAAATCGACAACGCCGGCTCCGAAGAGCTCAAGGCCGTCCTCACCCCGCTTACCGGCCGTTCTGTCGCGATTGACTGCACCGGCGTCGAATACGTCACCAGCTCCGGCTTCCGCGTCCTCATGCAGGCCGAAAAGGACCAGCGTCTCAAGGGCGGCCGTCTGATCCTCGGCAACATGTCGACCCCGGTCAGCAGCTTCTTCGAAATCGCCGGCCTCCATACGCTTTTTAATATCGTTCCGGACCTCAAGGCCGCCCTGAACGCCTGAGCGTGAAACCTGCCCGGCCCTTCCGGAATCTTTTCCCCACCGATGCCCAAGATCCTGCTCGTCGAAGATAACGAGATGAACCGCGACATGCTTTCCCGCCGCCTGCTCCGGCGCGGCTATGAAGTCATCATCGCGGTCGACGGCCAGCAAGGCGTCGACCTCGCTGTCAGCGAACAGCCTGCCGTCATCCTGATGGACATGAGTCTTCCCGTCATTGACGGCTGGGAGGCCACCCGCCGCGTCAAAGCCGGCGACACCACCAAACACATTCCGGTCATCGCCCTCACCGCCCATGCGATGGCGGGCGATCGTGAACAGGCCCTCGCCGCCGGCTGCGACGATTACGACACCAAGCCGATCGACCTCACCCGCCTCCTTCCGAAGATCGAAAAATACGCCGGTCCGGGCGCGCCCCAGTGACCATGCCCGCCGACCACACCAACCTCGCGCACCTGCGGCACGACCTCCGCACCCCGATCAACCAGATCCTCGGTTACAGCGAGCTCCTCATGGAGGAAACCGCCGACGCCGGGCACGAGGTCTACGACGCCGACCTTAAAAAAATCCGCCAGGCCGCCAAGCAGCTCCTCAACCTCATCAACGACAATCTCACCGACGAGCGCCTCTCGCTTGCCGGCCAAATCGTCGATGCCGGTTCGCTCACCGCCGCGCCGTTTCCCTTTGCCAGTCCCGGCTCGCGCGCACCGCTCAACTCAGACCCGGCATCCGCCGCGGAGCCCATGGACGCCTCGGTCGAGGCAACGGCCGGCCCCGCCGAGAGTTTCCCCGTCCCGCCCGACAACTACGCGGCGCTGCTGCTGTCCTCCCGCTCCGTGAGTGACGAGCAGCGCACGTCGCTGCCCGGCCACATCCTCGTCGTCGACGACAACGAGGGGAATCGCGACATGCTTTCCCGCCAGTTGCAACGACAGGGCCACACCGTGGCCACCGCCGAAAACGGCCGGGTCGCCCTTGAACGCCTCCGCGCGGAGACCTTCGACCTCGTGCTGCTCGACATGATGATGCCCGTTCTCGACGGCTATGGCACGCTCGACGCCATCAAGTCCGTCCCGGCCCTGCGTCACCTGCCGGTCATCATGATTTCCGCCCTCGACTCACGCCTCCAGGCCGAGCTGACCGAGGCCGAGAACTACGTTCGCTCCATCCTGCCGCCCGCCGGCCTTTCACGCAGCATTCCCGTCGACTGGCGCCTGATTCCCTCGACGGAACTCGGAGGCGACTCATTCGGCTACCACTGGATCGACGACGATCATTTTGCGCTCTACCTGCTCGACGTGTGCGGACACGGCGTGGGCGCGGCGTTGCTTTCGGTCACCGCGATCAACGTTCTCCGCAACGCCGCGTTGCCCGGCGTGGATTTCCGCGATCCCGGAGCGATGCTCACCGAGTTGAACGAGGCGTTCCTGATGGAGAAGCAGAACGACATGTATTTCACCATCTGGTATGGCGTCTGGCAGCCGTCCACGCGGACGCTCCGCTTCGCCTCCGCCGGGCACCCGCCCGCACTGCTCGCCACACCTCTCGGCGACGGCACACGCGACGTCGCGCCTTTGAAGAGCGCGGGCATGATCCTCGGCGGCATGAGCGGCGCGACCTACCGCACCTTCGAGCAAAAGATCCCCGGTCCCGCCCGCCTCTATGTGGTGAGCGACGGCACCTTTGAAATCTCCCAGGCCGGTGGTTCGATGTGGGAGTTCACCGATTTTGTTTCCTTCATGGGGCAGCGTCCGCAGCCGGGTGAGTCCGACCTGGATCGTTTGTTCAACCACGTGAAGACGCTCCACGGCCCCGGCCCGCTCGACGACGATTTCTCCATCCTGGGTTTTACGCTTTGATCCCTTCGTTCATGCAAGTCCACCGTTCCCTCCGGCTGCGTCTCATCGGCTGGTTCACGTTTGTGCTGCTGCTGGTGGGCCTTGGCCTGGCCGGCGGCTACCTTAACCTGCGCCGCACCGTCGAGGCCTCCCTCGAGGAAGTGATCGAGCTGCAGGTCGCCGGCGTGGCCCATGACCTGCCCATGGTGCACGCGTTCTATCTCGAACGCGTGCACGCCTGCATGCGCGTCCTCAAGGATATCATGGACACCGCGGGTCCCGCTTCGGTCGGCGATCCGATCGAGGTCGCCGGACGCCGCGTGCCGGGGGTGAATCTCGGCAAGACGGTCGTCGGCCACCGGTTCGACATCGTTGACAAGACCGTGGCGCTCATGGGGGGCACGGCGACTATTTTCACGAAAGCCGGCGACGACTTCGTGCGTATTTCGACCAACGTCCAGCGTGCCGACGGCACGCGCGCCGTGGGCACGGTTCTCGACCCGAAGGGCCCGGCGATGGCCGCGATCCGTCGCGGCGAACCCTTCTACGGCGTGGTGGATATTCTCGGCCGCTCCTACATCACCGGCTACGCCCCGATTCGCGACGCCTCCAACGAAATCATCGGCGTTTATTACGTTGGCTACCTGGTCGACACGCTCGATCAGGTCGGGGAACAGCTCAACGCCGCGCACCTGCTTAAAAACGGCTTCTTTGTCCTGCTCGACCAGCACAACAAGCCGCTCTTCCGCACCGAGAAAAAACACGCCGCGCTCATCGACACCGCGATCTCCCGGGCCACGACCGGCCAGGACGCCTGGACCGATGGCGACTGGTCCTGGCGCGCCGAGCGTTTCCCCCAATGGCGCTTCACGCTGCTCACCGCCGTTTATCTGCCCGATTTGTCCAAGCACACCTGGGACCGCGTGATCCCCGTGTTTTCCTACATGACGCCGCTCATCATTGGCGCGCTCGCGCTGGGTTTTATTTTTGTGCGCCGGCTTTCGATTTCGTTGGAGGAGGCCGAGCGGCTCCAGGCCGAGGCCACCGCCGCCCGTGAACTCGCCGAGGAGGCCAACCGGACCAAGAGCGCCTTCCTCGCCAACATGAGCCACGAATTGCGCACCCCGATGAATGCCATCATCGGCTATAGCGAAATGCTCATCGAGGACGCCGAGGACACCGGCAATGACGAGCCGATCCCGGATCTCAAAAAAATCCATTCCGCGGGCAAGCACCTCCTCGGCCTCATCAATGACGTCCTCGACATCTCCAAGATCGAGGCCGGCAAAATGACCCTTTATCTCGAGGACGTCGCGATCCCCGCGCTGGTCTCCGAAGTCGCCGCGACGATCCAGCCGCTCGTGGAGAAAAATCAAAACAAGCTCGTGGTCGAGTGCGCGCCGACCCTGGGCAATCTCCACGCCGACGTCACCAAGGTCCGCCAGACGCTCTTCAACCTCCTGAGCAACGCCGCGAAGTTCACGCATGGCGGCAACATCACGCTGACGGTCTCGCGCAAGCACCACCAGATGCGCGACTGGATCACTTTCCGAGTGGCCGACACCGGCATCGGCATGACCAAGGACCAGCTTGGAAAGCTCTTCCAGGCCTTCGTCCAGGCCGACGCCTCCACCACGCGTAAATACGGCGGCACCGGCCTCGGCCTCGCGATCAGTCGCAAATTCTGCCTGCTCATGGGAGGGGACATCACCGTCGCCAGCGAACCGGGCAAAGGCACCGCCTTTACCGCGACGATTCCCGCGCGCGTCGAAGATCCCAACGCGCCCGCGCCCGCCCCGGCGGTTGCGCCGCCCGCCGCGACCGTGCCGCCCTTCGCGATGAACCGGCCGCTCATCCTCGCCGTTGACGACGATCCTGCCGTGCTCGACATCCTCAGCCGCAATCTCACTCGCGAGGGTTATGCCGTGCGCACCGCCGCCACCGGTCGCGACGCGCTCGCCCTTGCCCGTGAACTTCAGCCGCGCCTCATCACCCTCGACGTGATGATGCCCAGCATGGACGGCTGGTCCGTCCTGACCGCGCTCAAGGCCGATCCCGTCACCGCCGATATTCCGGTCGTGATGATTTCCATCGTCGAAGACCGCCAGCTCGGCTTCTCCCTCGGTGCCGCTGATTACCTCACGAAGCCGATCGATCGCGCGCGTCTCACCCGCATCCTCGCCAAGCACGCGCAGGACGACCAGCCCCGCACTGCGCTGGTGATCGACGATCTCGCCGACAATCGCGCGATGCTTATCTCCCTCCTGGAACGCGAAGGCTGGAAAATCGTCGAAGCCGCCGACGGGCGCGAAGGTCTGGAGCGGTTCGCCGAATGTGCACCCGGTCTGATTCTGCTCGACCTGATGATGCCGGTGATGGACGGATTTGAGTTCCTGCGCGAACTGCGCTCGAGGGCGGATGGTCACACGGTGCCGGTGATTGTGGTGACGGCGAAAGAGCTGACGACCAGTGAGCGCGATCTGTTGCGCATCGGTGTGCAGAACATCGTCCAAAAAGGCGGTGCGAGCCACGAAAACCTGTTTGCCGAGATCCGCGCCAAGATCGCCGCGGTCAGCGCTGGTGGACGGGCGCGGTAGCGGTGTGGATCGGTGTAGGGCTGGCGCTGGCGCCACGCCTTCCGCCGATGGCGGCGCCCGAAGAACGACGAGGCGCGCCGCAAGCGGCGGCCCTACAGGTTCCGGGGGGGATTGAGCGGGCGTTTTGGCGGTTGGCGTTTGCGCGCCGGGTGGTTTGCTCGCGCGCATGCTTCCGCTTTGGGACAACCAGACGCACCGGCGTCCGCCGGTCATCACGGTGCTCTTGCTCGTGGCCAACCTTGTGGTGTTTGGCTATGAGATCGTTTTGTCGCTGCAGGCTGAAGGGGCGTTGGAAACATTCATGATGCGCCACGCGCTGGTGCCGGCGCGGTGGGTGGCGGGCTGGAACGACGAGGCGCAATGGCTGACGCTCGGTTCGCATATGTTCCTGCACGGCAGTGTCGCGCATGTGCTGGGGAATTGCTGGTTCCTGTGGATTTTTGGACGCAGCGTCGAGGACAGGCTCGGCTCGTTGGGGTATCTGCTGTTTTATCTCGCGAGCGGACTCGGCGCGGCGGCGTTGCAGATCGCGGTGGAGCCATCGGCGGGCGTGCCCATGGTGGGGGCGAGCGGAGCAATTTCGGGGGTGCTGGGCGCGTATTTTATTCTGCTGCCGACGGCGTGGATCGTGGCGCTGGTGCCGTGGGTTGTGCCCATCGTGCCGGTGCCCGCGTTCGTGTTTTTAATCCTGTGGTTTGCGCTGCAAGCGGTGAACGGGTTTGGCGTCCTGATGAACGGCACCGCCGGTGCCGGCGGCGTGGCTTGGTGGGCGCATGCGGGCGGATTTATTGCCGGCGCATGCCTGACGCTGTGGGCAAAAAGCAACCGCTGGGTGCGGCGATCCTAGACGTTCTCCTTGCCGGGCGAAGGAGGGGAAGGCCGGGCGGCGTCTTTCAATTCGGCCTCCATCGTCGCCATGAGGGCGTCCGGGAGGACGGCCTTTGTCTTCTTGTCGACCTTGATTTCCGCGGGAGTGAGCAGAGGCAGATACCGCGTTGCCAAATCCTCATGGGCTCCGCGCAGGGACTCCTGGTAACCGGGAGGTGGCGTGTAGGTTTTATCGCCGGGAATATGAGGAAGGTCCGGAGGCACGCCGAAATCGCGGATGAAGCTGGCGCATAAATCACGCAGGTCGGCGCCGGGGAGATCGCACCGGCGTTGTTTGAGGACCTGATGCTCCTTGGCGTGATACTCGGAGGCGGCCACTTCGATCCAGAGTTGAGGATAGCCGCTGTCGGCCGCCACGCCTTTGAGTTCGCGGGTGCGGCCGGCGAATTCGATCTGGCGTGAGGAGTCGAGGTCGAGAAGCAGCCAGGCCAGCTCGACCGCGAGGGCGAGCCGGCGGGGAGAGGCCAGTCGGGCGAGGCGGAAGCCGGTGTCCATCGACGGACCGATGTAGTCGTGATGATTGCCGGCGATGGGCAGCACGGCGTTGTTGACGGGGAAGCCGGCGAGCCAGGCGGCGCCTTTCACCAGCAAGGGACGTTCGGGCAGGGCGGGCGGGTTTTTCCGCTGGGCGAGCACCAGGCGATTCCACTCCTTGATCGCGGCGGCCAGCGCATCAATGTAGATGGCGGCGTCGACGGGGCGCTTGATCTCCATGGCGAAGACGAGTTCGTCGCCGAGGATCTTCCAGAGTCGTGGCTGTTTGGGGGAGGTTGTTTTGGCAACGTCGAGGGCCTGGGTGCCGATGTGCTGCCAGTAGGACTGCTCGAAGGTGTCGACGAAGTTGAGCACCACGCTGAGCCAGGTCCGGTTCTGACGATTGGCGAGGGTCTGCTTAAATGCGGTGGAGCCCTCCAGATCGATGCTGGCGAACAGCCGGAGGCTGGGGGCTCCGAGTTGTTTGCGCTCGGTGTCGGTGAGCCGGCGTCGCAGCTTCATCCCAGCACGGAGCGGCGGATTTCCACGGCGGCCATCGAAACGTCGAAATGGTGGGCGAGTTCGGCGTCATTACGGCCCTGTTGGGCGAGGCGCTTGAACTCGGTGGCGGGCATGAGGAACCCGGCGGCGAACCAGTTGGCTTCCCACTCCAGGCGGTTGGATCCGTCCCGGGTGATTTTCACCGGGCGAATTTTTCCGAACTGCGTGTGCAAAATATAATGGCCGATCTCGTGGGCGATGGTGAAGCGCCGGCGTTTGCCGCCGGACAGCGGGCTGAGGTTGATCGTGAAGTCGCGGTGTCCGCGGACATCGATGTAACCGGTGGCGCCCGGTGAGTCCCAATGGTCGTTGGTGATATGTCCGCCAAGGCGGGTGACAACCGCCTCGATGTCGGCCCCGGGGGTGTAACCCAGTTTTTTTGAAATATCGGCGGCAAAGGACTGCACCTGCTTTTGGGTCCAGCCGGTGGGCGTGGGCAGGGCGGCGGAGGTTTCAATCGTGGGAACGCCTTTGATCATTCAGCGGAGGAAAAATGGTCTGAGGCGGCGGTCTTTGCAAGTCGCGAGCCGGGCGGGACGACCGGTGGCCGTGAAAGGTTTGCATTCACCTGGTGTCGAAAAGCGCGGGAGCCTGTCGCCCGCGGTGCCATGTGCTTTAATGCCCGCCTTCGAGGTCGCCGGGCTGGAGGAACTGGGTGAAGCCGGCTTTGGTGGCGGCTTTCATGTAAGCCTCCTTTCCCGAGATGGTGCCGTCTTTCACGCGGGCGAGGAGGCTTTGGTCCATCGTGGTCATGCCGTCGGCGCCGCCGCCTTCGATGATCGCGCGGATATTGTTGATTTGTCCGCTGCGGATCGTGTTGGGCAGGGCCTCGTGCTGGAGGAGAATCTCATGCACGGCGCAGCGACCCTTCGGTTGGGCGCGGCAGAGGAGCTGCGCCACGACGCCGGCGAGGCAGCCCGCGAGCATGACGCGCACCTGGTTTTGCTCGTCGGCGGGGAACGCGTTGATGATGCGGTCGATGGTTTTCGGGGCGTTGTTGGTGTGAAGCGTGCCGAAGACGAGCATGCCCATGCTGGCGCAGGACAGCGCGAGCTTGATGGTTTCCAGTTCGCGCATTTCGCCGACGAGGAGGATGTCGGGGTCGTGGCGCATCGCGCCCTTCAGGGCGGCGCCGAAGGAGCCAGTGTGTTCGCCGACCTCGCGATGGACGATGACGGACTGTTTGTCTTTGTGGACGAACTCGATCGGGTCCTCGATCGTGATGATGTGGCGCGCCGAGTTTTCGTTGATGTAGTCGATCATCGCGGCGAGCGTAGTGGATTTACCACTACCGGTGGGGCCGGTGACGACGACGAGGCCTTCGCGAAGGTCGCAGAGTTTTTTGAGGGCGGGCGGAAGCTTGAGCGTGTCGAAGGAGAGGATTTTTGCGGGGATCTGGCGAAGGACGGCGGCCTGGCCCCAGTGATTGTAGAGGAAGTTGGCGCGGAAGCGGGCGAGACCGGGAATCTCGTGGGCCAGATCGAGGTCCTTTTTTTCGAGGAACTGGGTCCAGCGATGCGGCGGGCAGATTTCCTTGAGGAGCACCTCGACTTTATCGGCGGTGAGCGCGGTTTCGGTCAGGGGTGTAAGCACGCCGGAAATACGGGCCTTGGGTGGAAGGCCGACGGTGAGGTGAAGGTCGGATCCCCCGCGTTCGAGCATGAAACGGAGAAGGGTGTCGATGGCGGCCATAAGAGGAGGGAAAGTCGATAGTCCGGAGCTGAGAGCGAAGAGCTCGGAGGCAGAGGTGGATGAAGAGGTGGCGTGAGATTGGACGGGCGCCGGGCTCCCGGCTTACTGGCTGGATGGCACTTAGGTGATCTTCGCTTTCATCATGCGGCTGCTGATGTTCTGGCGGGCGGTGTCGCCCGAGATGGTGCCTTTCGAGTAAAGGTCGAAAACGACGTTTTCCATGAGGCTCATGCCTTCGCGGAGGCCGGTTTCGAGAACGTTGCGGAGGCCTTGGGTTTTACCTTCACGGATCAGGGCGGAGACGGCGGTGTTGGCCACGAGGAACTCGGTGGCGAGAACGAGGCTGCCGTCCGTGGCGGGCAGGAGCCGCTGGCACAGGATGCCGCGAAGGCTTTCGGCGACGCTGGCGCGGATCTGCGCCTGCTGGGAAGGCGGGAAGACGTCCAAAAGACGGTTGAGCGTGGTGGCGGCGTCGCTGGTGTGCATCGTGCCGATCACCAAGTGTCCGGTTTCGCTGGCGGTAATGGCCATCTCGATGGTTTCCAGATCGCGCAGTTCGCCGATGATGATCACGTCGGGGTCTTCACGCAGGGCGCCTTTGAGGGCGGAGGCAAACGAGGCGGTGTGCGGCCCGACCTCGCGTTGGGTGATGTTGCACCCTTGGGCGGGCTGCACGACCTCGATCGGGTCTTCGACCGTGATGATGTGGTCCTGACGCGTGCTGTTGAGCTCCGCCACCAAGGCGGCGAGGGTGGTGGTCTTGCCGGAGCCGACGGGGCCGGTAACGAGGATAAGGCCGTTGTGATAGGCGAGGAGCTTGCGGACTGCCTCGACGTTGCGCAGCCCGAGCTGGTCGAGGCGCGGGATGGTGGCGGGCACCATGCGGTAGCAGCCGGAGATGCCGGCCTTGTGAACCATGAGATTGACCCGGTAACGGCTGGTGGCGTCCAGAGCCAAGGCGTAGTCGTAGTCGCGGAACTCCTCAAAGATTTTGCGCTGATGGGGTGCGAGCAGGGCGGTGTTAAGACGGCGGGAATCAGCTTCCGTGAGGACGTGATTGGCGAGGTGTTTCAACGCCCGCTGGGTGCGAAGGAACGGGCGCGTGCCGGCGGAGAGGTGGAGATCGCTGGCGCCATAGCGGGCGCAGTCGCGCAACAGCGTGTTCATTGAGGCGACGAGTGTGGCGTCGTCCATCGAGGCGACCATGTCGAAGGGAATCGATGGTAGCCGGGGCGGGGTGCCGCCACCGCCTGCCATGACCGGCGGTGCGGTCAGGCCGGTGATGGCTCGCGGGGGGGGAGGAAGGGATGGGGCCGCGGGTGCGGGCCGGTGAGGCACGGAGGCAAACGGGTCATTGGGAGGCGGTCCCGCCTTGCCCTTGGTGAGCGCCTGGCCGGCGATCTTTTCCAAGACCGCATGATCATCGATGTAGCCGTCATCGATGAGCTGCTGGGCGAAGTCCATCAGGTCGGCGTTGTCACCCAAGGCGGTGCGAACGGCGACGGCTTGGGATAGGTTGATCAGATTCAGGTCGAGGCAGAGACGAACGAGCCAGCGGATCTCATTTTGCATGGGAGGTGGCGGGAAGCCGGTGCGCAGGAGTGTGGGGCTGAAGGAACCGGAGCCAAGCGCGAAGCGGGAGCGAAGGCGGCGAATCATTGCAACTGCGTGCTTTAGTCCCTGTGGCTTCGGGCCGGGCCTGGATGGACTCGTTTCAATCGAGTTGCCCGTCGTCGGCGCATGTGCCTTGAGCCACGCCCGCGTGCCATATCGAAGGTTGCAAAGCAGGGCTTTTCGCAGACGCTGCGAGAACTTAACCCGTTCATTCATGTTACGAAAGATCATCACGAAGCTGCGTGCCACCTTTGCCCCTTCGTCCAAGGCCCCGCCGCCCGCGCTGAAAGGCGGCCATCCCGTTTACGACGTCAAATCCAAGCCTGCTTCCGCGCGCGGCGAAACGTCCCGGGAACGCGGTCCCGACCGGACGCCCAAGGTGGGCGGCAAGCCCGGCCCGTCCCAGGCTTCTGCGCACGTTCAACCGAAGCCCCGTCAGGATCGTCCCTATCGCGAGGCACGCGACGGTGGTTCTCGCGGCGGAGGGCCCCGTTCCGGCCCGCGCCACGACCAGGGCCCCGGCGGGCAACGTGGCGAAAAGCGCGAGCGTCCGGCCATCGATCAATCCTTCGATGGTCCCACTCGCGCCCCGATCAAGCCGTCGGCGCCCATTGAGATTCCCAAGCAGGACACGGCGTTCACCCAACTGGGGCTTGGCGATGCGATCGCTTTTGCCGTGGCCGAGAAAGGCTACACGGAGCCGACCCCCATTCAGGCCCAGGCGATCCCGGTGATCTTGGCCGGCAAGGATGTGATCGGTTCGGCCCAGACGGGCACGGGCAAAACGGCGGCCTTCGCGCTGCCGTTGATGAACCGCCTCGGTGCGCACCAGAAGAAAACGCGCTGCCTCGTGCTTGAACCCACGCGCGAGCTGGCACTGCAGGTGGAGGAGGCGTTTCAGAAATACGCCAAATACACCGATCTCACCGTGACGGTGGTGTATGGCGGTGTTGGCTACGGAAAGCAGCGCGATGACCTTGCGCGCGGCGTTGATGTGATCGCGGCCACGCCCGGACGCCTGCTCGATCATCTCGAGCAGGGCACGGCCAGTCTCGATGGCGTGGAGATTCTCGTCCTCGACGAGGTCGACCGCATGCTCGACATGGGCTTTCTTCCCGACGTGAAGCGGATCATCCAGAAGTGTCCGAAGGCGAGGCAGACGCTTTTCTTCAGCGCGACGATGCCGCCTGAGCTGGCGCAGTTGTCCACGTGGGCGTTGCACGAACCGGTGGAGATCAAGATCGGCCAGCGCCGGTCGGCCGCCGAGACGGTGTCGCATGCGTTTTATCCGGTGGTGGCTCCGCAGAAGTTTGACCTGCTGATCGAGCTGCTGCGCCGCACGGAGTTCAAGAGCATCATCATTTTCACCCGCACGAAGATGGGCGCCGACCGCATCGCGCACCGGCTTCAGGCGGAGAAGCACACGGTTGGCGTGATCCATTCGGACCGCAGCCAGCGCGAGCGCGTCGAGGCGTTGCAAGGCTTCAAGGACGGGCGTTTTGAGGTCCTGGTTGCAACCGATATCGCGGCGCGCGGCCTGGACATCGCGGGTGTGTCCCACGTGATCAACTACGACGTGCCGGAAAATGCCGAGGACTACGTGCACCGGATCGGCCGCACGGGGCGCGCGCAGGCGACGGGCGATGCGTTCACCCTTGTGACCGAGGACGACGTGCGTGACGCACGCTCGATCGAGCGTTTCATCGGTGCGACCATCGAGCGAAAGAAGATCGAGAACTTCCCGTATATTTATTCGGCCTTGTTCGACGAGAAGGCGCTGGCCGAGGCGGCTCCGCCGCCCAAGCCGAAGAGCCGGTTGATGCGCGGTTCGCGGTGATCTTTTAATAAATGAAAAAGGCCGGACGTTTCGTCCGGCCTTTTTTGTGTCCCGGCAAGGGCTGGGGATGTGGTGTTATTCCACGACCAGCTTCTTGAAAGCCGCCGCAGCGACGGCGCCGCCGGCGAGGTTGGCGGCGAGGTAGACGCCGAGCTGGCTGAGGTGTTCGAAGCCCATCATAAACACGCCGAGACCAACCGCGGGGTTGAAGGCGCCGCCCGAGATGCTGCCCACCGCCACGGCGCCGGTCATCACGGTGAAACCGATGGCCAGGCCGTAGAACGAGTTGTCGAGCGTGCCCTTGGAGGTCGCGGTGTTGAGCACGACCCAGGCGAGGGCGAAGGTGAAGAGGAACTCGACGATGAGGGAGTTTGTGACGAGGTGCGTGGCGGGCGTCAGCACCTGTCCGTGGAGCTGGTTGACGATGAGCGCGGCGA
This sequence comes from Rariglobus sp., assembly GCA_029266495.1. GTDB lineage: Bacteria > Verrucomicrobiota > Verrucomicrobiia > Opitutales > Opitutaceae > Rariglobus. The sequence continues at coordinate 30,425 of JAQSWS010000030.1, forward strand.
CAACGCCGGCGAGGAGCTGGGCGATCCAGTAGGGGATGACGTCCTTGAGCGGGAGTTTGCCTCGGATCCACACGGCGAGCGTCACCGCGGGATTGAAATGACCGCCGGAAATATGGCCGCCGGCGAAGATCATCACCATGAGCGACGCGCCGATGGCGAGCGGGGCCAGCGCGCTGCCGCTGTGGACGGCCATGCCGACCGTGAAAACGAGGAAGAAGGTGCCGATGAACTCGACGATGTATTTTTTCATAGGGAAAAGGATGCCACCGGGATGGATGGTTTTGCGCAGGTAGGCAACGCCGGGCTGCTCAGGTGACAATTCGATGACGGTCGGATTCGGGCTTGAGTTATATTCCCCTGGAGGAATGTAGTTGCCGTCGTGAAACTCGTGCAAATCTACCAATGCCTGTGCGACGAGACGAGGCTGCGGCTGCTCCACCTGCTGCTGCAGGGGCCGTTGTGCGTGTGCCACTTTCAAGCGGTATTGAACGAGCCGCAGGTAAAAATCTCGAAGCATCTCGGCTACCTGAAGACGCGCGGCTTGGTGACGGCCAGCCGGCAGGGTAACTGGATGATCTATGCGCTGCCGGCCGGGCGGGAGCGGATGCCGGAACTGGAGGCCAATCTGGCCTGTTTGCAGGATTGCGTGGCCGGCAACGCGGTGTTCAAGCGCGATCTTGCGCGTCTGCGCAAACTCGACCTCGCCTGCGCGCCGATTGAGGCGGTGCGAGGCACAGGCAGGGGCTGCTGCTGAATTTCCACTCTTCTTTTATGAAAAAAGCCCGCATTGCCATCAATGGATTCGGCCGTATCGGCCGGCTTACATTTCGTGCCGCCGCTCTCTGGCCGGAGTTCGACTGGACGCTCGTCAATGATCCCAAGGCGGACGCCGGGACCTGTGCGCATCTGCTCAACTTCGATTCCGTGCAAGGCCGCTGGTCGCAGGAAGCCGCCGTCGAGGCTGACGGGACCGCGTTTCGGGTGGGCGAACAACGCATCGCGGTGAGCGGGTTTTCAACGCCGGGCGACGTGGACTGGGCGGCGCAGGGCATCGACATCGTGCTGGAGTGCTCGGGCAAGTTTCGCACGCCGGAGCAACTCGCACCTTATTTCGAGCGGGGTGTGAAAAAAGTGATCGTGGCCGCACCGGTGAAGGGCGGGGACGCGCTCAACATTGTGATGGGCGTGAATGACGGACTCTATGATGCGACGAAACATCGGTTGATCACGGCGGCCTCGTGCACGACCAACTGCCTCGCGCCGGTCGTGAAGGTCATCCATGAGAGCCTCGGCATCGAGCATGGCGCGATCACCACGGTCCACGATGCGACCAACACGCAGACGATCATCGATGCCCCGCACAAAGATCTGCGGCGGGCGCGGGCGGCGGGACTGTCGCTCATCCCCACCACGACGGGATCGGCCACGGCGATCGCGCTGATTTATCCGGAACTCGCAGGCAAATTGAACGGCCATGCCGTGCGCGTGCCGCTGCTCACGGGGTCGTTGACCGACTGCGTGTTTCAAGTGAAGCGTGACACCACGGTTGCGGAGGTGAACGCCTTGCTGAAGGCGGCGAGTGAGACGGCTCCGTTGAAGGAAATTCTTGGATACGAGATGCGTCCGCTGGTCTCGATCGATTTCAAGGGCAATCCGGCCTCGGGCACGATCGATGCGCTTTCCACGATGGTCGTGAACAAGCGCATGGTGAAACTCTATGTCTGGTATGACAACGAGTGGGGTTATTCGAATCGCATGGCGGAACTGGCGCGGAAGGTGGCGGTGAATCTGTGATGACGGAATATATGGCCGCAAAAAAGCGCAGAAGGCGCAAAAAACCGGAGGGATCGATTTTGCGCCTCCTTGCAGCCAGACACGTCTAGAATGAATCTTCGCAACTACATCCTCGTCACCGGGGCCTACTGGGGGTTCACGCTCACCGATGGCGCGCTGCGGATGCTGGTGCTGCTGCATTTTTTCAATCTCGGCTATTCGCCGGTGACGCTGGCCTTCCTGTTTCTCCTTTATGAGTTCTTCGGGATCGTCACCAACCTGCTTGGCGGCTGGATCGCCTCGCGCATGGGGCTGCGGGTGACGCTGGTCGCGGGGCTTGCGTTGCAAGTCGCCGCGCTGGGCATGCTGGCGCTGCTCAATCCGGCGTGGTCGGAGGGCCTTTCGGTGGTGTGGGTGATGACGTCGCAGGCGCTCTCCGGAATCGCCAAGGACCTCACAAAGATGAGTTCCAAGAGTGCGATCAAGGTGCTCGTGCCGGCGGACGCAAAGGGCACGCTCTTCAAGTGGGTCGCAGTGCTCACCGGGTCGAAGAACGCGCTCAAGGGCGTGGGTTTCTTCCTTGGCGGTTTTCTGCTGACGACCGCGGGGTTTGCCGGCGCGTTATGGATTATGGCGGGCGTATTGGCGGCGGTATGGCTGGGGTCATGGGCGTCGCTGCCGCGCGAATTGGGCAAGGCAAAGACCAAAGCGGGCTGGCGTGAGCTGTTCTCAAAGAGCCGGGAGATCAACGTGCTTTGCGTGGCGAGGTTTTTTCTTTTTGGTGCGCGCGACATTTGGTTCGTGGTGGGGGTGCCCGTGTTCTTGCGCGGGGTGCTGGGGTGGAGTTTTGCCGAGGTGGGTGCATTCATGGCGTTTTGGGTGATCGGCTATGGCGTCATCCAGGGAGCGGCGCCGGCGATCCTGCGCGGGCGCGCCCCGGCGGGTGGCACGGCGTCGGCGATCGCGTTTGTGCTCGCGGCGGTGGCTGCGGCGATTCCGCTGGGGCTGCTCGCGGGCGGGCCGGCGGGCGCGGTGATCGTGGGCGGCCTGGCGGTGTTCGGGGCGGTCTTCGCCCTGAACTCGGCGGTGCACTCGTATTTGATTCTCGATTACACGGACGGCGACAAGGTGGCGCTCAATGTGGGCTTTTATTACATGGCGAACGCGGGCGGACGGCTCGTGGGCTGTCTGCTCTCGGGCGTGCTTTACCAGGCCGCCGGGCTGGCCGGGTGCCTCTGGGGCGCATTCGTCTTCGCGGTCGCCGCGGCTGCGGTGGCGTTGAGGCTGCCGCGCACGGCGCTGCATGCGGAAAAACTGGCGGCGGCCCAGGTGGCCGGCGACAGCGAATAGACTTTTTGTCATGATGCGTATGAATACATCAACGATTCCTGATTCAGAAGTTGCGCGCGAGTCGGTGCGCAGCCGCTACGGCATGATCGTGAAAGGCGATGATGGATTCGCGTTTGCGCGGAACGGGGGTCGACGCAGGATGGCGCGCATGAAATGCATCTTGCTCTTCGTGCTTTGCGGATCGGTGTCGGTGAATGCGGCAGCGACGGGCGGGCCGCGGGAGGGTAATGTGATCCTCATTCATCCGGACGGCTCGTCGCTGGCGGCGTGGAATGCGTTTCGCATCGCGAGCGTGGGGCCGGACGGGTTTACAAATTGGGACAGATTGCCAGGCGTGGCGCTCTATCGCAGCCATTTCTCTGACGGATTGTCTCCGACCTCGCACGGCGGTGCGACGGTGCATGCCTGGGGCGTGAAGGTGCCGGCGGATTCCTATGGCACGGACGGCGGCAAGCCCTTGGTGGCGAGGTCCGGGAAGGCGCTGCCGATTCTGGCGGAGGCCCTGGCGGATGGAAGGGCGGCCGGCTACGTGCAGTCGGGGCACCTGGCGGAGCCGGGCACGGGCGTTTTTCTCGCGAGTCATCCCACCCGTCGCGATTTTCCGGGCATCGCGGCGAAGATCGTGACAAGCGGTGCGGACGTGATGCTCGCGGGCGGGGAAATTTATCTGCTGCCGAAAGGCGTGCGAGGGCGTCATGGCGAGGATGGCGTGCGCGAGGATGGTCGGGACCTGATTGTCGAGGCCAGGGCGGCGGGTTACGCGGTGGTTTTCAGCAAGGAGGAACTGCGCGCGGCCATGAACGATCGTGCAGTCAAAAAGCTGCTGGGGGTGTTCGCGGCGAGAGCAACCTACAATGAAGGTTCGGAGGAGAAGCTTGTGGCCGAAAAGCTGCCTGCTTACCGGCCGGAGGCCCCGACGGCGGCGGAGATGACGGAGGCGGCGCTTGCGGTATTGTCGCGGACCGGACGGCGGTTCGCGTTGGTGATCGAGGAGGAGGGGACGGACGATTTTGCCAATGCGCAGAACGCATCGGCATTGTTCGAGGCGTTCAGGCGTGCCGATCAGGCGATCGGGGTGGCCCGGGCGTTTTTGGAGCGTTCGCCGGAGACGCTGCTTTTCACGGCGGCGGACAGCGATGCGAGCGGATTGCAGGTGATCGGGCGCGGTGTGCAGGCATCCGCCGACGAGGTGCCTCCGCCCGTGCCGGCGCAGACGAAGCTGGGGAACCCGATTGACGGCGTCGCGGGGCAGGGGACCGCGGCATTTTTGTCGGGTCCGGACCGGACGGGGCGGCGGTTCTGGTTCGGAGTCACCTTCAGTTCGCCTTACGACATGGTGGGCGGCGTGGTGGTGCGTGCGGACGGTCTCAATCGTGAGCGGCTGCCGGTGAACTTCGACAACACGGATGTCTACACGATGATGTGGGAAACGTTGTTCGGGCGGGAATTGCCGGCGCGGTGAACGAGGCGAAACCGGGGCTGCGGGCTTGCGGGAACGGGTGGCGTGCGGTTGTGTGGCGAGTTTATGCAGCTCGACATTCCCGACGGCGATTTCGCCGGTTACATCTTCGATCTCGACGGCACGCTGGTGCACACGATGCCCTTGCACTATCTGGCGTGGGACGCGGCGATGCGGCACCACGGGCTGGCCGAGGCGTTGAACGAGGACCTGTTTTATTCGCTCGGCGGCGTGCCGACGGTGCGGGTGGCGGAGTTGCTGGGGGAACATTACGGCCTGACGCTCAACCCCGCTGAGGTTGAAGTGACCAAAGAAAAACTGTTTCTTGAAAAACTGGAGGCGGTGGAGCACATCGCGCCCGTGGTGGAGTTTGCCCGGAAAGTGGCGGCGACGCATCCGATTGCGATCGCGACGGGCGGCATGCCGGAGGTGGCGGAGGCGGCGTTGAGGGCGGCCGGTCTGGGCGAGCTTTTCAAAATCGTGGTGACCCCGCGTGACGTTGCGCCCGGTCGCGGGAAGCCGGCGCCCGATATGTTTTTGCTAGCGGCGGAAAAAATGGGCGTGCCGCCTGAAAAGTGCCTGGTCTTCGAGGATGCGGAGCCGGGGGTGCGCGCGGCGCTGGCGGCGGGGATGCAGGTGGTGAGGGTCCCGAGCAGGCGGTGAGAAAAAGGCTTTTGCGCGCGACCGGGATGATGTTGGCTGGCTGTTCATGAAGCTGGAAGCCCTTGTCAATCCCTCCGTCCTCACTCAGCCCGTCTATGAGCCGGGCAAGCCCATCGAGGATGTGGCGCGAGAGCTGGGGCTTGATGCCTCGACGATCATCAAGCTCGCATCGAATGAGAATCCCTTCGGGCCATCGCCGTTGGCGAAGACAGCGGCGGTGCGCGCACTGGATCAGGGCGAGTTGTATCCGGACGGTGGATGCGTGGCTTTGCGGGCAAAGCTGGCCCGGATTTACGGTCTCGACGCGGCGCAGTTCGTGATCGGCAACGGATCCAACGAGCTGATTGAACTGCTGGGCCATGTGTTCCTGCGCCCGGGGGACGAGGTAGTCATGGGGAACCCGTCGTTTGCCGTCTACAAGCTGGTGGCGCTGCTTTTTGGTGCGAAACCGGTGGAGGTGCCGCTGGTCAACCACACGCATGATCTCGCGGCGCTTGCCGCGGCGGTGACGCCGAGGACGAAATTGGTTTTTGTGCCGAGTCCGAACAACCCGATGGGCACGGCCAACTCGGAAGCGGAATTGCTGGCGTTTGCGCGGAGCCTGCCCGGGCACGTGGTGTTCGCCTTCGATGAAGCGTATGCGGAGTTCTTGGACAACCCGCCGGACTTGCGTCCGTTGATCCGCGAAGGACGGAAGGTGGTGTGCTTGCGGACATTTTCAAAAATCTACGGACTGGCTTCACTGAGAGTGGGCTATGGGTATGCCTCGCCAGAGCTGGCGGCGCTGCTCAATCGCGTGCGACAGCCGTTCAACGTGAATGCGATCGGCCAGGCGGCGGCGATCGCCGCGTTGGATGACCGGGAGTTTGTCGCTTCATGCGCGAAGGAGAACCGGACGGGACTCATGCAGTTGGAGACTGGCTTCAGGGAGCTCGGACTCGAGATCGTGCCGAGCGTCGCCAATTTCATCCTGGTGAAAGTGGGCGATGGAGCAGGTGTGTTTGTAGAGCTGCAGAAACGCGGCGTGATCGTTCGCCCGATGCGCGCCTATGGAATGCCGGAGTGGTTGCGAGTGACGGTGGGCACGCCGGCCCAGAACCAGCGATTGCTGACGACGCTGACGGAGGTGTTGCGCCGGTGAGGAGCTTCTTTTCGGAACGCGTTAGGATCCGGAAAACGACACGGTGAGAGCGGTGCGCAGATCCTGCAGGAGCGCGGTGCGATCAGGCGAAAACAGGAAAAGATCGCTGCCAAGTTTGCGATAGGCGGTGCGCAAAACCTCTTGGGAGGGTTTGCGCATCGCGAGGAGCTTCCGGACATTGTCGGCAAGCGGGGCGGTGTTGTTCAGATCAAGGTCGAGTTGCACCAGATTGGTGAGTGCGGCCTGATTAAGCGGATCGGCTTGGGCGGCTTGTTCGAGCACCTGCCGGGCCTGTGCTTTGGCGCCGACCGAGAGCAGGCGCTTGGAGACGGCGATCAAGTTGTCGGCGCGGACGTTGGTCTGGCCGAGAAAATTATTGAGAAAGAGCTGGGCGGCTTCCGCGTCGCCCAAGCCGTAGTGGGCGATGGCCTGAAGGCCGTTGAATACGGAATAATAGCGTTTGTTCCAGTCGGGGTTTTCTTTCTGAAGCTGGCGAACCATCTCGAGAGCAGACTGGTATTGTTTGGCGACGATGTTGGCTTCGACCGTCATGAGTGCCGCCCCTTCCCAATTCAGGTTGCGAGCCTTTGCGTGATCATAAATGCGGCGCGCGAGAGTGGGATCCCCGGAGTTGGCGGCGAAATCGGCCAATGCGAGCAACGCATTGGGTTCGGCAGTAAAATCGCGGAAGATCTCCTCCACGTTGGTTTTTACTGATGAGGTGTCGCCTTCTTTTTGATAGGCGTAGAGTTGATCGATGCGGGCGCGGGCGTTGCGGGGATTGGCCAGTGCGCGCACGAAGCTCTCGCGCCTGGCTTCGCTGTCACGATTAGCCTCGCGAAGGTAGGTGACGGTCTGCGTGTAGATTTCCTCGTCGTTGGGGAGTTCGGCTGCGAGCTCCCGCAGGCGATCGATTGCCTGATCTTTGGCTCCGCGGTCCCAGCTGATGCGGGCTAGAAGCAGGCGGCCATCGCGTGAGCCTTCGAGCTGGTAGCGGCGCAGAATGCTTTCGGCCTCATCGTAATTACCGCGGAAGTAGCACGACGAAGCTGCGGCCAGTGCCACAAGCTGGTTGCGCGGGTTAATGGAGCTATCGTGGCCGAGAAGTTCTTTGTAGAAGACCAAGACTTGCTTGTCTTCTTGTTGTTGAAGCAGAAATGAAAATAGCGTCTTGAGGTAGTCGTTATCGTTCTTATGGTAGGCGAACCCATCAAGGAGAGTTTGCCGGGTGAGGTCCGGGCGCTTCCAAAGCCCATAAAACTGGGCGAGAAGAAGGCGGCCTTCCTTGTTCGCAGGAGATTTGATCAATCCTAGGCGAAGACCGTTAAAAGCTTCGCGGTATTTTTGTTGCTTGAGGTCTTTTTGAGCGCTGGTGATCAAAAAATCGCCGCGAGCGATTTGATATGCGTCCCAGCGCCAAGGGAGTAGCAGCATATCAGTGAACTTCACCTCCGTAAAATCACGTTTGTATTTTACGAACAGATAGGCGGCGGAGGCCGTGCCGATCCATCCGAACAGCGCGAGCAGAAGTGTAAATACGGCCATCCATTGCCAGTAAATCTGAACCTGCCAGCCTTGGGATTTGCGCCGGACAGAAAAAGGCGCGAACCGGCGTATACCTTTCTTGGGAGCAAGTGGCTGCCGTGTAGGAAGTTCTTTAAAATTGTCCGCGTTGGGGCTGGGCGCAGTCATGAGGGAAGTAAAGGGGCGTAAAGGAGAGTGACAAATGGGGTGAATGACTGGGCCAAAATAACCTTGCATCCGAAGTTTGGTTGCATCTTCTTGGCCCCCGCTGCTTAAAACAGCGAATTTCTTTGCAATCTGATCGAGCAATCTTGCACCGGTCGCATTTTTGGCAACACCCTTCTGCGCATAGCACGAAGGATCGTCCGTTTTGCTTGCTTGATTCTTTAACTTTTTTACACGTTTCTCACGCCCACATTACTCATGAAGAATATCGCACGTAATCTCGTCCTCTTGGGCTGCGCCGGCAGTTCCGTGGTTGCCGCTCCGTTTCTCGCTATTGGAGACAACGCCGAGCTTTTTGTCACTGCTGACGCCATCGCGTCTTATAACGATAACATCCTTCTCACTCCTTCCGGTTCTGAAGAAGAAGATGTGATTTTTACTTTCCGGCCTGGTTTCGACCTTCAATTTGGCAAGGATTCTCTGATCAAGGGTAACGTGGTGGGCACGGGCACGTTCACGAGCTATTCCGATAACTCCGAGCTGAACAATCAATTGTTTGGAATCGGAACCAATGCAGGCTACGACAACGGCAATCTGCAGCTGGACGCCAACGCTTCTTTTAACGAGTTGGATCAGCCCACGATCGATGCTTTCGGCGGCACTCTGGTGGAGCGCAAAGTTACGCGTGCTGGCATCAATGGTGAACTGACGCTGTCGGAAAAAATCAGCGTGGGATCGGGATTTTCTTACGGTAATACCAATTACCGCACCGCGGGTTACACTGATGAGTGGACTTACACGGTTCCTGTGAACGTCTATTACGAGCTCACCCCCAAGGTTGACCTGAGCGCAGGTGTTCGTTACACGCGCACGGATCTCGACACGGGTGGCGCAAACCAATACGACGCTTTTTATTACAACGTGGGCGCCCGTGGTTCTTTTACGCCCAAGCTCTCCGGCAATTTCAGCGTGGGTTACAACACCCGTAGCGCGAACGTAGGACCGGACGACGATGGTGGCATCGGTGCCGACGCGGGTTTGGCCTATGCTTACTCTGACAAAACCAGCCTTACCTTGGCTCTCAGCCGCAACTTCAGCAACTCCAGTGCAGGCGGTGCTTCTTACGAGAACAGCCAGATCACACTGGGTGCGACGAGCGCGATCACGGTTGACTGGCGTTTGAATGCTTCGATCACCTATCGGCAGCTGGACTACCAGCTCACCGACCAAACTGATGAGTTCATTGAGGCCTCCGTGGGCGCGAGCTACATCATCAACAACTACTTGACCGCTGGTCTGACCTATACCTACCGCGACAAGTCGTCTGATCTTGGTGCGCCGGCTGAGTTCGAGAATAACGTGGTCAGTCTCTCTCTTTCAGCCCGCTACTGAGCAAGCCCGCTTGACCATTTCTTTCGACGGAAGAAGATCCTCTGATCTTCTTCCGTTTTTTTTTCCCTGTTTGCCATGCAGTCCACGTTTAAAATCTCATCACTGTTTTTCTGGTCGGTGTTCCTGGGTCTCTCGCTTTTTGCGGAGCCGCAAAGGCCGATGCCCGCGGCCGCCGCGATGGACTATGTTCTGCAGCCATCCGATTTGCTGAACGTCCAGATATTTCAGGAGGAAAATCTCAAGCGGGACGTGCGCGTCTCCCAAGAGTATTCCATTACCCTGCCGCTCATCGGTAAAGTGGACCTTAAGGGTAAATCGTTGCGTCAGGCGGAGGACCTCATTCGTGAGCTCTATGACCGGGATTATCTGGTGAACCCGCAGGTCAATGTAGTGGTAATCGAATACGCCAAGCGCACCGTGAACGTGATCGGCCAGGTCAATCAGCCTGGCGCGGTTTTGTTCCCGCAGGAACAGGGCCTGACTCTGCTGGACGCGATTGCGCGCGCAGGAGGTTTCAGCCGCCTTGCCAATCGCAGCCAGGTCAGGCTTACGCGGACCAATGCCGACGGCAAATCGGACACCTACATTATTAATGCGGATGATCTCATCAAGAGCCAGTCGAGCAACAGCTGGCAGTTGCTTGCGAACGACATCATCTTTGTTCCGGAACGCATTCTCTAAAAGCCCAAGGCTCATTTTTTCATGGATTCGAATCTAAAGCACCATCCCCAGACAAACCAGGGACAGGGGGATTACGGTTACGGCGGCAACTACGCGGGCTACTCAGCGGTCGGCTACGGCGGTGAGAGTTCGATGCAGCGCGGATTCCGCGATTACGCGCTGATCATGCGCGAGCGCATCTGGTATATCATCGTGGTGTTCCTCGTCGTCTTCTCGTCGGCGCTGGTCTACACCTTCAGCCAGACCAAGATCTATCAGTCGGTCGCCAGCGTGCATATCTTGCGCAGCGGTCCGAAAGTGATGAACGAAGTTGAGCAGGTCGTCGACGAAACGGTTCGCGGCACGGAGGATCTCAATACCGTGGTTGAGGTGCTCAGCAGTGGCTCCATCATCCAAAAAGTTGCCGAGCGTATCACTGGTGAAGACATGCGTCTGTTCATGGCGCCTTACGAGAAGGGCAAAGGCAGCGATCCCGTAACGCCTTTGGAAGTCCTTGGTGAAAACCGGAAGGTTATTCCCAAGCGCCTGAGCCTTGTGATCAATGTGGTCTATCGCCACCCCGACCGGCAGATCGCCGCGAAGGTGGCCAATCTGTTCGTCGACGAGTTTATTGCCTACAGCTCCCGCGTCCGGATCGACGACTCCTTGAAGGCGGTCGAAGAACTCAAGATTCGTGCCGAGCAGCAGGAGCGCACCGTCAATGACCTGGCAAACGGACTCCAGACCTATCGCGAGAAAAACAACATGATCTCGCTCGACCAGCGCAAGGACATCGTCACGGAGAAGCTCAAGACTCTCAACCTCTACGTCACCCAGACGGAAGCGAAGCTGAAAGATTCGGAAATTCGTTGGAAGCAGGTTCAGGAACGCCGGGCGTCGGGTGGTGATTTGACGGAGCTCTCTTTTATTTCGAACCAGCCGCTCATCGATCAGCTCGTCAAGGAAGTTGCCGGGAAAAAGATCACGATCGCCCAGCTCCGCGATCGTTACCGCGAAAAACACCCGATCATGATGGAGACGATGAACTCGCTCGCCCAAGCCGAGCAGGAGTTGAAGCGGGCGATTGAAAACGCCTCCGCGACGATCGAGTCCGAATATCAGAACGCACGCCGCAACGACGAGCAGGCCCGGGCCTCTCTCGTTCAAGCCAGCAAGGAGACGATGGAACTCGATCGTGCGGCCGTCGAATACGATGAGCGCGCCCGCAAGCTGATGATCAATCAGGAGCTTTTGCAGAACCTCATTTCGCGTATGCGGGACACCACCATGATCGCGACCATGGAAACGCAGAGTGCCCGCGTGGTGGACAAGGCGTCTCCTTCACAGGAGCACGACTATGTTTCACCGAAGATCCCGCTTAATCTGGGCCTGGGTTTTGTTGGTGGTCTCGGACTCGGTCTGGCGTTCGCATTCTTCGTGGCCTTTATCGATGATCGGGTGAAGAGCTCCTTCGATATCGAAGCGGTGATAGGCCTGCCTTTGATCGGCATCATCCCGCAGATCAAGAAAATGGAGCAGCCTGATAAGGCGCAGATCGTCGTCAACAACGCCGACCGCCAGGTGTGCGAGGCGTTTCTCACGCTTCACTCCAGCTTGCGCCTCAAGGACGAGAGCAAGAATGCCCAGTGTATCCTCGTGACCAGCACGATTCCCGGCGAGGGCAAGTCCTTCACCGCAACCAATCTGGCTCTCACGTTTGCCGCCCATGGCGAGCGCGTGGTCATCGTCGATTGCGATCTTCGAAAGCCGAATATCCACAAGTCCTTCCGCCTGGAAAATCGCAAGGGCGTCATTGATATCTGCGCGGGCACGGCGACGATTGATGACGTCGTCATCCGGGGCGTTCACCCGAACCTGGATGTCATCCCCACGGGCGGACGTGCGAAGAGTCCCACGCAGATTCTTAACGGAAAGAATTTCGAGTCGATGATCGCGGACCTGCGCAAGCGTTACGATCGCGTGTTCTTTGACACGCCTCCGCTGGCGGCGGTGAGCGATGCGCTCATCATCCTGCCGTTGGTCGATGGGTCGGTCTTCACCATCTTCTTTAACAAGGTCCGCCGCAAGGCGGCCCAGTTCAGTGCCAAGAAGCTGCTTGAAACCAACGTTCCGGTTTTCGGCGCGGTGCTCAATGGCTTGAACCTTGCCGTATCCGGATATTACTACGCGCAGTATTACGACAAGTCCTACAAGGACTATTACGTCGTCATGTCGAAGGACGAAGCCACGCCGGAGCGCTAAGCCGGCACATCACGCTTCTTGCATAAGGGCGGACCTGACCAGGTCCGCCCTTATTTGCTTTTGGCCGCGGCACGAGCGAGGCGATCGTTGATTGCCAGGGCGAGTGCGTCGGTGCCCGTGGCCAGCTCTACATGGAGTTGTGACCAGCCTCCCTTGTCCAAGGTTCGTAATTGATCAAAAAGCCGGCGGGCTGCTTGCGCGAGTCCGCCCTGTTCATTGCAAAGCCAGAAAATATTTTTTCCTTCGATCGCGGGCCGCTTCAAGAACAGGAACGCGTGATCTGCGTCTGCGCTCCGCACATGACTGCGCTTGATTGTGCGCAATTCGACACCGATTTTTGCCGGACCACCATCGAGAATATATCCGATGCGTTGTCCGAGCCCGTCACGCACATGCGCGGCGGTGGTGGGGCTGACATAGCCGAAGGGATTGGCGCTGGGAGCCGCCAGCGGTCGTCCGCTGCGCCTGATGAGTTCGCGGAAGAGCCGGTGGGCGGGCATGCGCACGGCGACGCTGGGCAATCCCGAGGTAACAATGGCGGGCACGCCGGGACGCTTGGGCAGCACCAACGTCAGCGGGCCAGGCCAGAAGACCCTGGCGACTTTCCGAGCGGCCTCATTTAACTCCGCAATTTCCCCGGCTTGGGCGAGCGAACCGACGTGCACAATCAACGGATCGTTTGCAGGGCGGCCTTTGGCGCGAAAAATCGCCCGGCATGCCTTGGCGTTGAGCGCATCAGCCGCGAGGCCGTAGACGGTTTCGGTTGGAGCTGCGACCAAGCCGCCTTTCGCGAGCACCCGGGCCAGATGCGCGAGATTTTTCGGGGTGGGGCGGTAAACCCGTGCGGTGGAGGTTGTGCTCATGGCATGAAAAAGGCCGGAGGGATGAGCTCCGGCCTTCGCTGAAAATCCTGACCGGTCGCTTAGAGGGCGAGCAGGTTGTTACGGGACTGTTTGATGGTCTTCGTAACGGCGCGCTGCTGCTTGGCGGACAGGTGGGTGTATTTGCGCGGCAGAATCTTGCCGGTGTCGGTGACGTAATTGCGCAGGGCTTGGGGCGTCGTGAACGGGATCTGTTCAGGCGTGAGGCTCTGCTGGGTGGTTTCGGTCGTGCTCATTTGAAAAAGGGGAGAATGAAAACCTGTGCAGCCAAAGATTGTCAACCTACAATCAAGTCCCCAAGTTGCCCCGGAGTTGGCGTTTTTAGCCGTCCCTGTAGTTCAACGGATAGAACAGTCGTTTCCTAAACGACGGATCCGGGTTCGATTCCCGGCGGGGGCACCAGCCTTTCAATTCGCCTTTGCGTTATTCGTGCGCAACTTTTTCAACCCTTTGCCGTCAACTCCCTACACCTGTATGCGTTTCCCCCATCGTAGTTCTCTTCGGGCGTCCCGCCGCGCCTTCACTCTCCTCGAAATTCTAGTGGTGCTGGCCATCATTGGCCTGCTCGTTGGCCTCGCCGTGACCAAGGTCGGTGGCATTTTTGGTTCCAAGCAGGAGGACATTGCCCGCTTGTTTGTAAACTCGAGCGTCAAGACCCCGCTGACCGCCTATCGTATTGATATGGGGGGATATCCTTCGACTGCCGAGGGGATTCAGGCCCTCGTGACCGCACCTCAGAACAAAGGTGATAGCTGGAAAGGGCCTTACATTGAGACTCCGGGCGGAAAACTACCCCTCGACCCTTGGCAGGAACCTTATGTTTACCGTTACCCGGGCGTGAAGAACAAGGACAGCTACGATTTGTTTTCCAAGGGGGCGGACAAGGCCGAAGGCACGCCTGACGACATCGGCAACTGGTAAGCCGCCGGTGATCCGCCGGTTTTCGTCCATGTGTGCAACCGCTCCGAGATTTACCGGCGGCCGGGGCGGCTTCACTTTGCTGGAGGTGTTGATCACGCTTGCGCTGATCGCGTTGCTGACCGGCGTCCTGGTGGTGGGCACAAATCGCCTGCTCAGCGACCGGCCAAAAAGCCCGGAGGACCTGTTTTGGACCGCCACCCGCGAGGTGCGCAAAGACGCCCTGTTGAACAACCACGATGTGCGGTTGGGTCTTGATACAAAGACGCACGAATTTGTCGCGTCATCCGATGGCTTGGAAAACCGGTATCCCTTCGTCGCCAAGGAAACGGCCGAGGTTGAATTTCTCGCCGCGAAAGCCCCGGGATCTTCCTCGGCGATTCTCGTGGGTGGAGAGCTGGTCGAGACCCAGACCATTCCGTTCGTGATGTTTTACCGGGACGGCACTTGTTCGCCCTTTCGCGTTCAATTGAAAACCCGGAGAGGGGCGCGCGTGCTGGAAATTGATCCATGGACCTGCGCGCCGATGCTTACTGCACAATCGCCCCGATGAACTTCGCACGCCAGCCGGGTTTTACCTTGATCGAAGTGTTGATCGGCATCGCGATTCTCGCGACGGCGGCGATCGCGATCGGGGTGGGCTACGTAAATGTGCTCAACGGCTACGAGGTCGCGAGACGGGCTACAGTGAGCAGTCCCGAAATGCAGTTCGCCCGTTCGCAACTCCTGGCGCAACCCGACGTGGAACTGGCCCGTCAGGGCGGTGAGTTTGACTCGAATGACGGCCGGCGGGTGCGCTGGACCGCCACTATTGATCCGACCAACGAGGCCGATCTTTTCACGGTCACTTTCGAGTGCGAAATCGCAGGCACCGGTGCCCAGAAGCCCGATAAGGTCAGGCAGGTGTTTCGCGTGCTGCGTCCGACCTGGTCCGTGGCAACCGACCGCGCGACGCTGCGGGCCGCTTCGCGCGATCGCATCCTCAAAATTCTGGAAGGGGTGAACCAATGAGGCGGCGTGGATTCACCCTGCTGGAAACACTGGTTGCGCTCGCGCTCACGGGGCTGCTGATGATTGCGCTCAACACGTTTGTCTTTTCGATGGGCGAATTGTGGGGGCGCAACACCGACCTCCGGCTTTTTGACCAGCATGTGCGCGCCGTGACGCGATTTTTGGAACGTGAGTTGCGAACCGCCGCGCTGCCCCCGGCGGGCGTGGCCGACCAGGCGCCGGTTTCCGTTCAGGAGATTCGCACGCAGGGGGGCATGACGGAGACGTTGCTCACGTTCGAGCTGTTTGAGGGCAGCCGCATTTTTACCTGGCCGGGGCAGCCTTTGCCGGAGGTCGTATGTTCGCTGTCGGTGCGCGAAGGCGCGGGGCTGCTGTTTTTGTGGCATTCGCGTCTGGAAAAAAACTTTGCCGATCAGTCACCCCGGGAAACCGTGGTCTCTCCCTTGGTGTCGGCGGTGAGTTATGATTACTATGATGCGGCCTTTAAAAATTGGAAAAACGAACCGCAGCCGCGACGCAACTCGCAGGGTGAATACGAGGCGCCGCAACGGTTGCGCCTGAAGTTCACCTACCGCACCCGTTCGCAGGAAGTGCTCATCATGTTGCCCACGGTCACACAGGGCGTGCCTGTTTTTTAAGACGACGATGAACGCCCATTTTCAACGGCAGGAGAAAAGGGGGAATGCACGGCGAGGCTCCGTGCTGCTCATTGTGCTGCTGACGCTGGTCTTTGCGACCTCGGCGCTGCTGCTCTTCATCGAGAAGGCGAGCACCGATCTGCTTGTGCCCATCCGTGAAGCCGACGCGAGCCGCCTGCGGCTGGAGGCCTATTCGGCGCTCGAGACCACCCTGGCGGTGCTGGAGGATTTTCGCGAGGTGGCCGAGGGCTTGCACAGCCCGGCGGAGGGCTGGGGGAGCCCGCTTGAATTTGCCGGTTATGAACCCGGCGAGGGCCGGACGGTGGAGGTCACGATGGAAGATGAAAGTGCAAAGCTGCCGTTGCCGGCGGTGAAACCCGAGGTGCTCGTCGCGCTGCTCAAGCACTGGCAGGTGCCGCAGATGGAGGCGGAACGCCTCGCCGATTCCCTGCTCGGCTGGATCAAGAAGGACCATACGCCGACGGCGATCGGCGCACCCACGACACAGGACTACGAAACGGCCGCATTGCCTTTTCTGCCGCCGGGGCGCTCGTTGCGTTCGTTCGCGGAACTCGCCGCGATTGAGGGGGTGAGACAGGCGTTCTTCGACGAGGCCGGCAATCCCACGGAACTCTACCAGCGTTTCACCGAGACGTTTTCGCTCTACCGCTACGATTCGCCCAACATCAATGGCGGCCGGCTTGAACCGTTGCTCGCACAGGAGGTTTTTGACGAACAGCAGTTGCAGCGAGTGAACGAATACCTGAGCGGTGCGGGCACTTATCAGACGCAAGGACCGGGATTTTTCAAAAGCACGCGCAGCATCGCGGCGGTGGCGGGCGGGCAGCCTTCCAAGCTGGATTATGGAATGACCGTGCAGGCATTGCGAATCACCGTAACGGTGCGGGAAGGGCTTTCGTCTTTCCGTTTGTCCACCGTCGTGGCGCCTGTCGAAGGTGGCGCGAAGGTGGTGCCGCCCAGCAATGTTGCGACGACCAACGGGGAACCTACCGAGGGGACCGGCAGCACTCCCAGCACCACGACTCCTTCCACCCAGACCACCAAGCCCGCCACGGCGGCAGCATCCAACACCCCTGCGACGGCCGTGCCCGAAGCTGTTGATTTGAAATACCCGTTTACGTTTCTCGAAATCCGTGAAAACGATAAGACGGTTCCGCCTCCCGCCCAGTCCGACGAACCGATCGCATGAGTCTTTCTTCGCTTAAACGCTTTCTCCCCGTAGCACCGCCCCGCCAGGTGGTGCTGTTGTCCGACGCGCTCTTCTTCGTGCGGTCCGTGCCGGTGACCGAGGGGGCGACCGCCGGGGAGGTCGCGGCGCAGGCCGAGCTGGCGGTCGAGGCACTTGCGCCTTTTCCGATCGCGCAGCTTTATTACGGGCATCACTGGCTGCCCGGTTCGGTGCATGCGTTGGTCTATGCCGCCTACCGCAAGCGTTTCACGTCCGATGAAGTCGAGCTGTGGGTGGACGCCGAGGCGGTGTTGCCCTCTTTTGTCACCGTGTTGAACAAGGCCGACGCGCCGAAGCCCGCCAGCGTGTTGATCGTGCCGGGGGCGGCAGGATTCACCGGCCTTTATTTTTCGGACGCGAGCGGCGTGCCGACGCAGGTGCGGGTGGAGCCGCTTGCCGCGGAGGCGACCGACGATGAGCGCACCGCCGCGCGTGCAGCCTTGCTCGCCGCTTTTCCCGAAAAATATTACATCGTCGAAGCCGGGGCCGAACCACAGTTCGATCCTGCTTCGCCGCAGGGGGAGTTTGTTTTTCGCGCGGGTGAGCTTGAGACCCATTTTGAGGCGTCGGACATCGCGCCGCTCGACGTGCGCGACAAGGGCGAACTCGCGGCGCGCCGGCGGGCTCACGCGCGCGATGTGATTTTGTGGCGGACGTTTTTGGGCGGTATCGCGGCGATCGGACTCGCGGCGCTGCTGGAAGTGGCGCTGGTTGGCACCTCGATCTGGCAAAAACAGCGGCTGGCGCTCGAAGTGCGGCAAAAGCCGGTTGTTGAAAGCATCATGACCTCACAGACGCTTGCGACGCGCATCGAGGAGCTTTCGACCAAGCGGCTGCTGCCTTTTGAGATGCTGGCGCTGGTCAATACGGTTCGTCCGCCTGCGATCCAATTCATCCGCACGGTCACCAACGGTCTTCATACGCTGGAGGTGGAGGCCCAGACCCAGTCTTCGGGTGACATCGACGTGTTTCGATCTGCGCTCAACCGGCTCGAGGGCTGCGAGAAGGCGGAGGTGCTGGATCCACGAAGCCGTGACGGACTTTCCACTTTCCGTCTGGTGGTTACGTTCAAACCGGAAGCTCTTGCAGCCCCCGTCGAGGAGTCCCCGCCTTCCTCGCCTCCGCCGGCGGCGCCGGCTCCTGTCCCAGCCGAACCCCAGCCGGCACAACCGAAACCGGAGGCACAAACATGAAAGCTTATTTCCTGAGCCGGCTCCTGCGCGAAAAGATCCTGCTTCTCGCTTTTACGCTGCTCGGTGCGGCCATCTGGCTCTCCGGAGTGAGCGACCGCGTGGGGACGCAATGGCGGGCGATCAAGGCCACGACCACCGATCTCGATGTGCAGCAACGCTGGTTGTTGCAGCGCGAGCGTATCGAGAAAGAGGCAACCCTGGCGATCGAGCACCTCGATCCGTCAAAATCGTTGGATAGCGTGCGCCTGCAAAACGAAATCAATTCGCTGGCCCGCGCGGCGGGTTTATCCAATTACGATGTGGCCGACAGCCGCACGGTGCGCACCAACCAGTTTGCGGTGCACTCGGTTCAGTTTTCGGCGCGCAACGCCGATATCGCCAAGCTCATCGCGTTCTATCAGTCGCTGGCCCAGCGTGCGCCGTATCTCGGACTCGAGCAATTTGCGCTGGCGGCCAACCGGGCGAATCCATCGCAGCTTACGGCTTCCTGGCGGGTGACGTCCGTCGAGATCGCGCGGTAAGGGCCAGGGCGGATCGCCGGGCCATTGGCTGGGAGTGGGTCATATGCAGGCAGTCGCGGCAATCCCGGCGGATCCGCCCTACCTATCGGGCGTTCACATCTTGAAGCTGGAGCTCAGTTGGAAGACGGCGCTCACGATCGCGAAGGCGATGAAGCCCACGAAGCTGAACACCCCCAGCAACACCACCGTGGCGATGATATTGGTGAAGGCGTTGAGCTGGTAGGTAATGGCTTTTTGATACGCGACGGCGATTTTCTTCAGGCTCGGCACGAGGTTGCCGGTGTTTTCGCCCACTGCCAGCTGGTCGAGCACGAGATCGGGAAAGCAGTCGGTGCGCGTAAGCGACGCGGAGAGTGCCTCGCCTTCCAGCACACGGTCGGTGGCGGCATCAAAGGCCGCACGGTGAACGCGATTTTGAATCTGGCGTTCGGTCATGCGCAGCGCTTCCGAGGTGGTGATGCCGTTTTCGAGGAGCACGGACAGTGTCTGGCTGAAGGCGAGCACGGTCTGTGAAATTGAAAAGGGCCCGATGAGCGGGAGTTTCAGCGCCCAGGCATCGGTTTGCAGGCGGCCGGCCTCGGTGTGGCGCCAGCGCCAGAAGGCCACGGCGGCAAAGGCCAGGCCGGCGACCACGAAGATGCCGTATTTGATGCCAAATTGGGAGAAGCCGAGGAGCAGGCGCGTGGAGGTGGGGAGCTCGCCGCCCAGAGAGTTGAGGAGCGTCTGCAGCCGCGGGAGCAGAAATACCATGAAGAAAATGATCACGCCGCCGGCGACCAGCATCATGAAGGCGGGGTAGGCGAGGGCGCTGAGCACTTTTTGGCGCAACTCCTTTTGCTCCTGAAGATGGGCGATGAGGCGGATGAGCACGTCGTTGAGATTGCCCGTGGCCTCGCCCGACTGGATGAGATTGAGCGTCGCCGGATCGAAGACGGTGGGGAGCGAGCCCATTGCGCGTGAGAGTTGCGCGCCTTCGCTGAGTTGCTCCCAGAGAAGTCCGCAGAGAAGACGAAGGCGCGGCTCTTTGATGCGCACGCTTAACAT
Source organism: Rariglobus sp. (assembly GCA_029266495.1). Taxonomy (GTDB): domain Bacteria; phylum Verrucomicrobiota; class Verrucomicrobiia; order Opitutales; family Opitutaceae; genus Rariglobus. Next base: position 50,269 of record JAQSWS010000030.1, read on the forward strand.
GCGGACGGACTCACCGGCGGAGAGACCGCTGGTGGTGAGATCGACGAGGGCTTCAAGGAAGGGAAGGCGTTCACGCCGGGAAAGCGACGAGGCCTGCGGGGCGCCGGAGGAACGGAGGGCGGAGGAGGGCGAGGCGGGCGTTGCGGAGCGCGGGCTGGCGGCGCCGGGTTTTGTGAAGAGGCTTTTTCGTTTGGCGGCGGCGGTGCGGGCGGCGGCCTCGCTTACCTGCACGGGAGTGAGGCCGCGTGCACCGAGGAGGCGAAGGGCGTCCTTGCGACTGGGCGCATCCACGATGTCGTGGTGCGTCTGGCCGGAACGATCGCGGGCGGTGTAGGTGAAGGACGGCATGGTCGCTATCGCGAAATGACCACTGACCACTGACCACTGACCAATGGGCGGAGGGGCGCGCCGGAAGCGGAGGGGGGTATGTTCATTGTGTCATTGGGCATGGGTCTTTCCGCGCGCAACGTGCGGTCATTTTTCCGCGACGGTGATCACGCGAAGGACTTCATCGAGGGTGGTGTGGCCGGCCTTGACTTTTTCCCAGCCGGACTGGCCCAAGGTTCTCATGCCGTTTGCGCGGGCGCATTCGGCGAGCGTGCGCGTGCTTTCGCGCTTGAGGACGAGGTCGTGGAGTTCGTCGTTGGGCTTGAGGATTTCGAAGAGGCCGATGCGTCCGCGATAACCGGTGCCGCGGCACCGGTCACAGCCGACGGGGCTGTGAAGATGGGTGACGCCATGGGCCTCGGATTCGGGGAGGCCGAGGATGGCCATGGTGTCCTTGAGCTTGATCATGGGCACGGGCTCCGGGCGCGAGCAATCGTGGCAGAGGCGGCGGACGAGACGTTGCGCGATGACGAGCTCGATGGCGGAGGCGACGAGGAAGGGTTCGATGCCCATGTCGATCAAGCGCGTGATGGCACCGGGAGCGTCGTTGGTGTGGAGCGTTGAGAACACCAGGTGGCCGGTGAGCGAGGCGCGGATGGCAATGTCGGCGGTGTCGCGATCGCGAATTTCACCGACCATGATGACGTCGGGATCCTGACGGAGAATGCTGCGGAGGGCGTTGGCGAAGGTGAGGCCGATTTCGGAGCGGATCTGGATCTGGTTGACGCCGGGGACCTCGTATTCGATGGGGTCTTCGACGGTGATGATGCGCAGATCGGTGGAGTTGATCTTGCGGAGAAAAGCGTTGAGGGACGTAGATTTGCCCGAGCCGGTGGGGCCGGTGACGAGAATAATGCCGTGGGGGTAGTCGAGGACGTGGTTGATCTGGGCCTGCTCGTCGGCGCTCATGCCGAGGCGGTCCATCGTGTAGGCTTCCTTCTTTTGGTTGAGAAGGCGGAGGGAGACGGACTCGGCGTAGATGGTGGGCGCGGTGGCGACGCGGATGTCGAGGACGTTGGCGCCGGCGCGGAAGTTGATGCGACCGTCCTGCGGCAGGCGTTTTTCGGAGATGTTGAGTTTCGCCATGATCTTCAGGCGCGAAATGATCGCGTCCTGGAAGCGGCGGAGATTCTCGGGAACGGGCACCTGCACAAGAAGGCCGTCCACGCGGTAACGGATGGTGAGCTGGTTCTCCTGGGGTTCGAAATGGATGTCGGTCGCCTCGTCGTTGACGGCTTGGGAGATGACGTCGGTGACAAAGCGGACAACGGCGGCATCCTCGTCCACGTCGGCCTCGGCGTGCTGGAGGGTCTCGGGGGCGACGTAGTCCTCATCGCCGCCTTCGAGGCTGCCGGAGCCAACGCCGAAGTGCTGGAGGATGAGGTGGTGGATTTTTTCGGGGAAGCCGAGGTGCCAGACGAGCGGGCGCGCGGTGAAGGTGCGTATCCAGTCGGCCATGACGGGCTCGGGGGGCCAGGCGGTCGCCAGGTGCAGGGGGGCGGAAGCGGAAACCTGAGGGTCGGAATCGGCGGGCGGAGGGCCGAAGGCGATGGGCACGAGCTGGTAGTCGTGAACGAGGCGGGCGGGGAGGAGGCTGAGGGAGTCGCTGTCGGCCTCCAGGTTGCTGGCGGTGTCGATGCCGGCGGCGGCGGCGAGGGCGGTGAGGGCCTGGGATTCGTCCAGGCCGAGGGCGGAGGCAAGGGGTTTGAGCCGCTGGCCGCGCGGGGTCTCGGCGATCGTCTGGCGCTGGGCGTCGGAGATGCGTTCGGCGAGGGAGGCCGGAAGGATCGTGTCGGGGGCGTCAGTCATGGCGGCCTCGGCTCAGGGTTTCTTTGCGCCGGATTTTTCGGGCGGAGTCGGAGCGGGCGCAGGTTTCGACGGGAGGGTGGGCAGGGGAGGCGGAGGGTTGAAAGGCGTGTTGGTGATGTGGGTGTTCACCTGATCATGGTTGGAGATGCGGTTGATCTCGGTCCGCGTCTGGGCGGTGCCGATGCTGGGCGAGAGGACGTGGGGACGGATGAAGAGGAGGAGTTCGGTGCGTTCCTCTTTCTTGGTGCGGGCTCCGAGGAGATGGCTGAGGATGGGAATTTCGACGAGGAAACCGAGCTTGGTGCGGCTACGGGTATTCTTGGTGCGTTGGAGTCCTCCGAGGACGATCATCTCGCCGTCGAGGACGTTGATGAACGAGGTGGCCTGGCGGCGGCCAATGACAGGCTGTTTGTTGTTATCCACGTCGACGACCTCCTCAAGGAGATCGTTCACCTGTTGATCGATCTTGAGTTGAATGTTACCATCATCGCCGATGAGAGGCGTAACCTTTAGATCGATGGCAATGTCTTTGTAGGTGACGCTGGAGCTAGTGGTGAGCCCCGATCCGGAGGTGTTTGGGGTGGAGGTGGAGCCGGTGATAATCGGGCGGGATTCACCGACAATGATCTGGGCTTCGTTGTTATGGGTGGTGACGATAGTGGGCGAGGAGAGCACCTTGAAATTACTCTTCCCTCCTGTTGAGGTCATCAGGTTATCGAAGGCGATCGGGCTGACGGTGCCGTTGGAGACAGTCCAGCCGGCGACAGCGCCGCCAAATTTAGTAATTTGGGTGGTGCCGCTGGAGTCGGGACCGACGGTGAGATTGAGCGCTTGGAGCCCGGTTTTAGTTTCGTCAGTCAGAGTGACCTCGGCGATGACAACCTCGATGCGAACCTGGGCGAGAACGACGTCGATCTTGTCGACGAGTTCTCGGATGAGGCGGATGTCATCAACGGTGCCGCTGACGACGACGGCGTTGCTGCGGTCGTCGGAGGCGACGGTGAGAAGGCTGCTGAACTGGGTGGCGGAGTCGGCAAGGCCCGAGGCGGCGGTATTGGCGGCTGCGGGTCGAGCCGTGTTGTTCGCCGCGGCGGCAGGGGCGTTGTTGGCGGCGGGAGCCGGCGTTGGGTTGAAGGGGCTGGTGTTGCCGAAACCGGTTTGGGGTCGCGTGGCGCCGTTGCTCTTGGCGGCCGCGGTGGTCTGGCCGGTGATGACGGTGGTGAGGAGCGTGGCGACGTCCTTGGCGGTGGCGTGCTTGAGATAGATGACCTCGTTGCGGGTGTTGGGATCCGCCTTGACGTCGAGCTTGTCGATAAGTTCGTCGAAGAACGGCTGCTGTTTCGGATCGGCAATGAGGACAACCTGATTGGTGCGGTCGTCGGCGGAGAGAGAGAGGGAATTGCCAAGGGCGAGCTGGTTGGGGCTCTGGAGCATGAGCTTCACGCGGCTGACGAGGTCGCTGGCCTTGGCGAAGCGCAGGGAGTAGAATTTCGGGGTGAAGTCGGTCGAGGCGGGGCGGTCGAGGGCCTCGATGAGCTGTTCGACGCGCTGGAGATTGAAAATGGAATCGGTGACGAGGAAGGCGTTGGTATTATTAAAGAGAATCGCGCCGCCGAGCTGGATGTTGAGAAGCGTGTTGACCTGGGGGACGAAGTCCTGGGCCTTCAGGTTGACGAGCTCGAACACCTTGGAGGCGACCTTGCCGGTCGGAGGCAGGCCCAGAAGCGAGCCGGTGACCAGTTCCGGGGCCTCGGCGCGCGTCTGGTTGGCAAGCGCGACGACCTTGAGGTATTTGTCGCCCATCTCGACGACGCCGATGTTATTGAGGGCGAGGACTGAAATGAGGGCTTGCAGGGCCTCGGACTTTGGAACCGGACGCGGAATATTGAGCGTCACGGACGTCTGAGGCAGGGATTGCGGACGCAGGATGATACGACCGGTCCAGGTCTCCAGGTTCTGCAAGACAAGCTCGAGCGGGGTGTCGGGAAGGCGCATGGGCCCGATCATCTCCTCGGGAGCCGTGGCGGCCGGAACCGTGGTGGTGGGGATGGTCTCGGGGATCTGCGCGCACAAGGCGACGGGAATGAGGCAGAGCCCGGCGAGGAGAAACGGACGGGAAAGTCGCATAAAAAAATACAAGGCGGCGGGGGCTAGAAAAAATAAAGGAGAGGCGAATGCCGGGAGGTTGTAAATGGAGTTGTGCGGTGAGGCGGGCTTTTGACGGCTTCGGTTTTTGGACCTTGCGGGAGGTCGGGGCGGCCCCAACTCTGACGCCTCGCATGCCCAATAGTTTCGGTCATCTTTTCCGTATCACCACCTGGGGCGAAAGCCACGGTCCCGGCATTGGTGTGGTCATTGATGGCTGTCCGCCGCTTCTGCCGATCACTGCGGAGGAAATCCAAGCCGAACTGGATCGTCGCCGCCCGGGGCAGAGCGACATCACGACGCCGCGCAAAGAGGCTGACCTCGTGGAGATTTTATCCGGTGTTTATGAGGGGAAAACCACCGGCACGCCCATCGGGTTATTTGTGCGCAATACCGACCAGCGTTCCAGTGCTTATAATGAAATGAAGCAGGCGTTCCGGCCATCGCATGCGGATTTCACTTATCAAGCGAAGTTTGGTGTGCGCGATCCCAATGGCGGTGGGCGCAGTTCCGCCCGCGAGACCATCGGGCGGGTGGCGGCGGGCGCGATCGCCAGGAAGATCCTGGCGCTGGCCTTTGGCATCGAGGCACGCGCCTACATCACTCGAATTCACGATATCACGGTCCCGGCCGGGGCGCTGACGGCATTTCCCTCCTTGGCCGACGTTGAAGCGACGGCTGTGCGCTGTCCTCATCCGGAAACGGCGGCGGCGATGATCGCTCGCATCAAGGAAGTTCGCAGCCAGGGCGACTCCGTGGGCGGCTTGATTGAGTGCCGCATTCGCAACGTGCCGGCGGGCCTGGGTGAGCCGGTGTTCGACCGGCTGGAGGCCGATCTGGCGAAGGCAATGTTGTCGTTGCCGGCCACCAAGGGCTTTGAAATCGGCAGTGGTTTCGACGGTTCGCGGCTCAAGGGCTCCGAACACAACGATCTTTTCGAGAGTCGTGAAGGGCGCGTGCGCACCACCACCAACCGCTCCGGCGGCGTGCAGGGCGGCATCAGCAACGGGGAGGAAATCGTCTTTCGCGTGGCTTTCAAGCCGACCGCGACGATTCTCCAGCCGCAGCAAACCGTGGATCTGCAGGGCCAGGCCACGGAACTGATGGGCAAGGGCCGCCACGATCCCTGCGTGGTTCCGCGTGCCGTGGTGATCGTCGAGGCGATGGCCGCGCTCGTGCTGCTCGATCATGCGATGCGGCAGACGGCGCAAAATCGCGCGTTTGAGTTTCCCGGGAAATAGCGAAAGCTACGCGCCATGGACCCAGTTCCGTTGCTCGATATTGACCAAGCCATGCCTGCTGAAACTCCGCTCGTTTATATTATCCTCGGCTCCGCCGGGTCCGGCCGCCGTGAGGTGCTGGCCGATCTGATCGACGGCGGCGTGTCCGAAGGCGATCGGGCGGTGGTGCTGCTTTCGGCGGACGAGACCGCGCATGCCGACGACGCGAAGCTGGCCAATGTGGCGCGATGGACCTGGCGCGAGGGGGCGATCGGCGCCTCGTTGCCACCGGGAGCCACCCATGTGTTTTTTGTGACCGATGGGCGTCAGAGCCCGGTCGATCAACTTGAGGCGCTTCAAAAGTGGATCACCGCCGTGCAGGCCGAGGTGGGTCGTGTGATCACGGTTGTGGACTGCCAGCTGGCGGAAAAACACGCCGCACTCATCGCCTGGTATGAGGCGTGTATTCATTTTTCGGATGTCGTCTTGTTGAACAAGCGGGAGGGCGTGGCCAACAAGTGGATGTCGGACTTTCAACTGCGCTTTAAGGAAGCGTGCTATCCCTGTCTGTTTGAGATCGTGAAGGGGGGGCGGGTGAAGAATCCGTTGATCGTGCTGGATCCGCAGGCACGCCGTATGTCGCACATTTTCGACGTTGACGAGTGGACCGGCATCGATCTCGAAGGCGTGGAGTTTGGCACCGAGGGCGAAGACGAGCCCGAGGAGGAAGAGGCGCCGGGCAAAACGGCGGGTGGCAAAAAACCGGCTCATCCGAATCAGTCGCCGGATGACGATTGGTTGCCCGAGAAGGAGCCTTATTTCGAGGTCCAGCCGAACGGCCGGCGTGCGAAGGAGATTCCGGACATCTCCAAGTATCTGGAATGATCTCCGATTTCAGCAAAAAGGCCCGGCTTTGCGCCGGGCCTTTTTATTTTTAGGAAAACGCGGAGGCTTACTTTGCTCCGGCTGCGGTGGCAGCGGCGACAAAGGCTTTGGCGCGGGCGGTGATGGCGGCCCAGTTTTTTTCCTTGAGGGCCTTGGCTTCGACCAGCGAGCTGCCGGCGGCGGTGGCGAAGGCGCCGGCCCTGAGGAAGTCTCCGAGGTTTTCAGCGGTCACTCCGCCGGTGGGCACGAGTTCGATCTGTGGGAGCGGAGCTTTGATCGACTTGATGTAATTGGGGCCGAAGAACTCGGCGGGGAACACCTTCGCCGCGTCGGCACCGGCTTCCCAGGCGGCGACGATTTCGGTCGGGGTGAAGGCGCCGCTGAAAATGGGCACGCTATAACGTTTGCAGAGAGTGATGACATCGGGGCGAAGCGCCGGAGTGACGATGAACTTGGCGCCGGCGAGGATGCCCATGCGCGCGGTCTCGGCGTCGAGCACGGTGCCGAGACCAAAGACGAAATCGGGCAGCTCGGCACTGACCTTTTCCAGCACGCGGATCGCTCCGGGGGTGGTCATGGTGAGCTCGATGGAGGTGAGACCGCCCTCGGCGAGGGCCTTGGCGCAATCGAGCAGGCCGTCCGCAGATTCGGCGCGGATGAGGGCGATGACTTTCTCGGCTTTGAACTTCGAGAGAATGGCGTCTTTTTTCATGGGAAAGAATCGCCACGTTACGTCGCCCGTTTTCGGGCGGCGAGTGTGAAAGGGGACGGCGGCTAGCACGCGAGCGACCGTGCTAGCACAATCCCGCCGGTTGCAGACGAACTCAGGGACCCGGCCGAAAATAGATCGTCAATTCTGCCTGGTCTTGAAGCGCGATCCGGCGTCGCCGCCTTCGGTCATTTACCCTTGGAAAACACCCTCGTCGGCTCCTTGGCTGGCGCTCCAACCCCGGCGCATCTCTGGCGATTTATTTTTTGTCCGAATCCCTCAGGCGTCGCTCCAGTCGAAGAGGATTCCCATGGTGCGGAGGCGGTCCTCGGTCGCGAGGGTATAGGCCTCGGTGCAGGCTTCGGGGCGGAAGTGATGCGTGTTGAGACCGGCGAGAGAGAAGCGTCCGCCTCTCACGAATTCGAAGAAATGAGCGGCGGATGCCGGGTTGTTCCATTCCGGGGTGTTGTGCATGTCATGCGCGCCGACGAGCTTCAGTCCGCGGGTGATGACATCGCCGGTGAGCGTCTGGCTGCCGGGCGAGCCGGTGTCGCCGAGGAGCACGACGGTGCCGTAGTCGGCGACAAGGGCGAAGGCGGACCTGAGCACCGCGGCATTCCCGGTCGTGTCGATCACGATGCGAGGGCGGGCGCCGTTGAGAAGCGCCTGGATGGGGCCGGCCGCTTGATCGGCGGAAGCGGTCAGGGGAACGGCCCCGGCGGAGGCGGCCATCTTCAAGCGGGCTTCGGCGAGGTCGAGGACGATGACTTTGCCGGCCCCGCACGCGAGAGTCCAGCGGACGGTCATCTGACCGATCGGTCCGGCGCCGATGACGACGATCGAGTCGCCAAGGGTGATGTCGGCGGCGCGCACACCGTGGCCGGCGATCTTGGCGAGGGGGAACCAGACGGCTGCGTCGGGGCTGACGCCATCGGGCACGAGATGGCATTCGTCGGCTTTGACGACGGCATGCGAGCGGTGTCCGGCGCGGTGGGCGACCCGGTCGCCTGCCTTGAGCCCCACGACGCCATCGCCGGTGGCGATCACGGTTCCGGCCGCGCAGTAGCCCGGGTAGAAAGGATATTTAACCCAGTGGTCCCAGTGAGTGCCGGGATCGAATTTCCGGTTGTAGCAAATGGTCTCGGTGCCGGTGCTGAGGAGCGAGCGGGTCGTCTCGACGAGCACTTCGCCGGGAGCGGGGGCGGCGGGGACGAAGGATTCGACGACCACGGTTTTACCGGAGGGAAACATGAGCCGCCGACCGGCGGCAGGGGAGAAGTTCATGGCTCCGAGGCGACGCCGGAGAGAGGATTAACGCGAGTGGAGGAATCGGCGTTTGTTTGTGTTTTTCGGCTTTCTGGATTGAGAACAGGCATGCGTGGGAAATCTTCATGGTTGGAATTGCGGCAAAAACTGGCTGGCGGCGCAGTGCTGCGGCAGGTGGCGGGATTTTCGCAGCCGATTGTGGTGGGGCGTGACTGCCAGTTCCACGATCACGCAACGATTGAGCTGGTGTTTCATCCGACGGGGCGCGGGGTGACCACGATGCAGGGCGGGGGCGAAGTGGCGTTTGGCGAGGGGGACGTGGTGTTATACGCGCCGTCGGTCAGGCATGACCAGCGGACGGCGGAAAACGGGGTGGATTGCTGCGTGCAGATCGAACCGCTCCCGGACGTGTCGCTGAAGGGGTGTTTGCATGTCGGACGGATCGACGACCCGGTGTTGCGGAGTGAGCTTGAGTTTCTCGCAACGCGCTCGCCGGGGCGGTCGGCAACGGGCGATGCGCTGCTCAACTTGCGAACGACGGCGGTGCTGCTGCAGCTGCTCGAGCTTGCGTTCGTGCGCGGGCCGGCCGTCGCGAGTCCGGCCGAGCGCCATGTGGGCGCGGCGGAACTGTATGTGCAGAACCACTACGCGTGTATCGAATCGGTGGAGGAGATCGCCGCGGCGGTGGGGGTGGGACCGGATCACTTGCGGCATGCATTCCGGCGCCGGCGCGGACGGAGTCTGGTTGGCTATCTGGGCGAGGTCCGCCTGGAGCGGGCACGGACGCTGCTCACGCACGCCGAGCTGCCGATCAAGGAGATCGCGACGTTATGCGGCTATCGCGACGAATACTATTTTTCGGCGGTGTTCAAAAAGAGGGCGGGCCTGGCGCCGGGTCGCTATCGCGACCAGACGCGCGCGGGGCGTGCTCCGGCGGGCGGATAGGCTTTATTTTCGGTTCAGGCGAAGAAGCGGCGCAATGCGGCCTGCAACTCGAGATCTTCGCGGGACTGGCCGGGGTAGCCGTCATAGTGGCCGGCGGTGAGCGGGAAGAGTTCCTTCGGGCCGCCGAGGGCGTGGTAGACGGAATATTGCCCGGCGGGCGGGACCGCTGGATCGAACGCGGCGGCGGCAACGATCACGGGGATCGTCGTGTGGCGCGCGGCGATGGCGGCATCGAAATACGAGAGCACGTTGCGGATTTCCGGCTGACGTTGCGCGAGCAGGCGAACTGATTCGCCGCTGCCATCACAGGGGAGTTGAAGGCGCAGCGGGTGATTGCCAAAGCTCGGGACGCATAGAAAGGCAGAGCGGATGCGCCGGTCCCAAGGCAGGGCCAGCGCGCCGATTCCGCCTCCAAAGCTGCCACCGAGGTAATCGAGCCGCGGACGGGACCCGGGCACGGCTTCGTGAAGCACGGAAGCCGCGCGCCAGAGGTCCATCACGCAGTGCCGGTGGACGTAGGTTTCGCGGCGGCCGATGCCATGAAGCACATGGTCCATGCCTTGCGCGGGAATGCCGGCGTGGAGGCTTCGCGTGGGCAGGCCGGTGCAGACGGGTTGAATCGTCGCGGCGTCGCCGACGGGCGGGGCCAGATCGGGGGCGTCGCGACCGCCGTAGCCGTGTCCAATCAACAAGCCACGGCGAAGGGGCTGGCGGCGGGGTTTGGTGAGCCAGCCCCCGATGCGGTTGCCCAGCATGCCGGCGAATTCGATATCGAAGACCTCCTGCTCGGCATTGCCTGGATGGGCGGAAGGTTTGAGCGACCAGTCGAGAGGGGCGCACATCGCCTCGTCGAAGGTCCCGCGCCAGAAGTCGGCAAAGTCGGAGGGCTCCTCGATGACCGGGCGGAGCTGGCGAAGTTGTTCGGGTGAATAGCCCCCGGTGGGATCGAAGGGGCAGGAGTGCGGGAGTGTCATGCGGGAGCGTGCGGCAAGGAGCATGAAAAAACCGTTGTCCAAAAAATGAACAACGGTTTTTAGAAAATGGTGCCCGAGGACGGACTCGAACCGTCATGCTGTTAGGCACAGGCTTCTGAGACCTGCGTGTCTACCAATTCCACCACCCGGGCAGGGAAGGGAGGGAAACCACACGGACCGCGGACACCCTAGGCAAACACAAAATGCGATGTCTTTGCGGGGCACGCCTGCGACCGGGTCACGGAAGGCAGGCGGGCTACTTGCCCATCGACGCCAAGTCGTCGCGCGCACTTTGCATTTCGGCGATGATCTTGTGGGCGTGATCGAGCAGGTGCTGACCGGGGGCGGTTAAGGTGACCCGGCGGCCCAACCGGTCGAACAGGCGGCACTCCAAGTCTTGCTCAAGTGCTTTGATGGCATGGCTGATGGCCGATTGGGTGAGACTGAGTTCGCGAGCCGCGAGGGTGAAACTGCCGACTCGTGCAAGTGTGGTAAAGGCGAGCAGCTTGCGGCTGTCGAGAATGGTCGTCATGGGAGATGTGGGCGGCCGAAGGAATTTTGCTAATAGCACGTTCCAAGCCATTCGGGGCGTTAAATGGCGTCATTGTAAAAAACCCCTCGCGGGAGCCGGGGTTCAGTGTAACCGTGCCGACTTCTTTTTCCCGTGGCCCGTCCCGACGACACCTCTCAGCCTGCCTTCCGCATCGATTTTCCACCCGATCTACCTATCAGTGCCCGAGCGGCGGAGATCGTGGACCTGATTGCGGCCCAGCAGGTTATTATTCTGGCAGGCGAAACCGGGTCCGGCAAAACCACGCAAATCCCAAAGATGTGCCTCGCCGCCGGTCGCGGTCGCCAGGGGGTCATTGCCTGCACCCAGCCGCGTCGTGTCGCTGCGTTATCTGTTTCGAAGCGCGTGGCTGAAGAGCTCAACGTGGACTGGGGTGGCCCTGTCGGTTGCAAAATCCGTTTCGACGATCGCACTTCGCGCCAGACGGTCATCAAGTTCATGACCGATGGCATGCTGCTCGCCGAGGTGCAGAGCGATCCGATGCTCCGCGCCTACGACACGGTCATCCTGGACGAGGCCCACGAGCGTTCGCTCAACATCGACTTTCTGCTCGGGCACCTGCGCACGCTTCGCCACAAGCGTCCGGAGCTTAAAATCATCGTCACTTCGGCGACGATCGACACCGAGGCGTTTTCCAGGGCTTTCGACGACGCACCCATTGTCCAGGTGTCCGGACGCACCTATCCGGTCGAAGTCATCTATGCTCCCCTCGACGAGTTCGGCAGCGATGCCGCCGAGGGCGACGAACGTTCCGCGAAGGCCGAGGCGCTTCACTACATCGACGGCGCGGTCGAGGCGGTGGAGCGCATTGTTCGCGAAAGCGACTCGGGCGACGTGCTTGTCTTTATGCCGGCCGAGCGTGACATCCGCGAAACCACGGAGCTGCTCGAGGGCCGGCGTCTGCCAAACACTGAAATCGTTCCGCTCTTCGGCCGGCTCTCCAACTCCGAACAACAACGCGTCTTCGCCACGTCGCAGCGCCGCAAGCTGATCCTTGCGACCAACATTGCCGAGACGTCCCTGACCATCCCGGGCATCCGTTATGTGGTGGACACCGGTCTTGCCCGGATCAGCCGTTACTCGCCGCAGGCGCGCACGCGCCGCCTGCCCATCGAGGCGGTGGCGCAGTCCAGCGCCGACCAGCGCAAGGGCCGCGCCGGCCGCGTGTCCGACGGCGTGTGCATCCGCCTGTATTCAGAAAAAGATTACAACGAACGGCCGCGTTTCACCCAGCCCGAGATCCAGCGCGCCAACCTGGCGGACGTGATTCTGCGGATGAAGGCCTTCGGTCTCGGCGACATCGAGCGCTTCCCCTTCATCAACATGCCGGCGGCCAAGTCCATCCGCGCGGGTTACGCGTTGCTGGAGGAGATCGGCGCGCTCGATTCCAACGCGAACGAGGCCGCGCGCCAGCTCACGCCCTTGGGGCGCGAACTCGCCCGCCTGCCTGTCGATCCGACGGTGGGACGCATGATTTTGCAGGCACGCGCCGAGAAAGCGGTGCGCGAAGTCCTCGTGATTGCCTCGGGCCTGAGCATTCAGGATCCGCGTGAGCGTCCGATGGAGGCTCGCGAAAAAGCCGATGCGGCGCACCGCAGGTTTAATCATCCCGACTCCGATTTTCTTGCGTTGCTCAATATCTGGGACGCGTTTCACGACGAATTCGACCGTCTTTCGCAGGCGAAACTGCGCCGCTTCTGCAAAGATCATTTTCTCAGCTACACGCGCATGCGCGAGTGGCGCGATGTGCATTCGCAGCTGCTCGACGTGCTGGAGCAACGGAAGGATTTTCAATTCACATCGGTGTTCGACGGCCTGCCGCCGGACAAGATCAACGACGACAGGACCGCATTTGCCACGCCGGCCTACCGGGCCATCCACCGCAGCATTCTCGCCGGTCTGCTGGGTAATATTGCGATGCGGGACGACGAGAACGGCGGCTACAAGGCCACCCATGACCGTCGCGTGACGTTGTTTCCCGGTTCGGTTTTGTTCACGCGGGACGAGCCGAAAAAACATCCCCAGGGAGGGCGGGCTGCACCCAGGAAGGAAGGAAAGGCGCCGAGGTGGATCATGTCGGCGGAGATCATGGAAACGTCCCGCCTTTTCGCACGGACCTCGGCGCGACTCGATCCGCTGTGGGCGCTGGATATTGGGGCGCACGTCGTGAAGGTCGCGCATAGCGAGCCGTTTTGGAACCAGGACGCGGGTCGTGTGATGGTGAAACAGCGCACGCGCCTTTATGGGCTCGAACTGGAGTCACGGGCCGTGAGCTACGGCAAGATCGACCCGGTGCATGCGACGGAGATTTTTATTCGTGAGGCGCTGGTCAACGATACGGTTACCTGGCCGCTGGATTTTATCGCGCACAACCGCGGGGTTCGCGAAGAAATCGAAAACCTCCTCACGCGCACGCGGGATCGCGGTTACCTGAACCTCGACGAAGGCATTTACCGGTTTTACGCGGCGCGGTTGTTGCCGGAATCTGCTGCCGCGCTGGAAGGGTTCCAGGGCATTTCCTCCGTCGCCGAACTCGTTGCCTTCGTGCGCGAGCGGCAGGGCGACGAGCCGCGCTTCCTCATGATGGAACCCGACGACTTGCGGGATCCCGAAGAGTTGCAGGCCGACACCGAGGCGTATCCCGAGGCGTTGCCGTTGCAGCAGACCGCGCTGCCACTCGCCTATGCCTACAAACCCGGGCAGGCAGACGACGGAGTGACCCTCGATGTGCCAGTGGGGACCGCCGCCGCCCTAACGCCGGCCGCGCTCGACTGGGCCGTGCCTGGTCACCTCGCGGCCAAGGTCGAACACTACCTGCGTGCGCTGCCGAAGGAATTGCGCCGCGATTTTGTGCCGCTGGGCGATGCCGCACGCCAGCTCGCCAAGGCCGCCTCCCAGCATTCGCGTCTCACTGGGCAACGCGAGACGTTGCCCGAGGCGCTCGCGACGTTGATCGGCGAACGGTTGAAGTTGAAACTCGATGCGAGCGTGTTCGCCGAGGATCGACCGCTGCCCGACCACCTGCGCGTGCGGGTGAGGGTGCTTGATGATGAAGGCCGTGAGATTTGTGCGAGCCGCGAGTTGCCGGAGATCGCAACCGCCCTTGCCGCGCATCATCGCGAGGCGAGCGTGAGCGTGTCGCGCGACGATCCGGACGCCTGGCGGCGGGCGCGTGCGAAACACGAGATGAACGAGCAGACCGAATGGAAATTCGGCGACGTTCCCGGACGCGTGCACGTGTGCGATCTGGCGGGCGTGGCGGTGCACGCGTTTCCCGGCTTAAAAAATGGTCCGGGCGGCGGAGTGTTGCTGCGATTGTTTAAAACGCCCGAGGAAGCCGCGGCCTCGAGCGGCCCTGCTTTGGAACGGCTGATGGAGTGGCAACTGGCACATCCGCTGGCGTGCCTGCACAAGGATTTGAAGCAACTGCGCGAACTCGGCGCGCTTCTGGCGACGATCGGCACGACAGAGACGTTGCGTGAGGATGCGTATGTTTCCGTGAGCCGCTGGTTGCTCTCGGCGGCGCGCGTGAAGCAGCTGGGCTCCGCGGCGTTTGCGGACGCCGTTGCCCGGGCAAAGACCGATCTGCAGGGACTTGTGCCGCGTCTGGTGGATCTGTTGCGCGAGATTCTCACGTTGCGGCAGGCCTTGCTGGTGCATCCGCAACCCTACCGCGGGCAGGGGCCGGACCTCGAGGCGCTCGTGCCCAAGGATTTTTTGCGCGTGACGCCGTATGCGCAGCTCGCGCATTTTCCCCGTTATCTCAAGGCGATGAAAATGCGCGCGGAGCGCTGGAAGCAGAACCAGATCAAGGATGCCGAACGCGCGAAACAGCTCGCCGCCTTCACCGGTGTGCCGGAACTGCGCTGGCAGGTGGAGGAGTTGCGCGTGAGTTTGTTCGCCCAGGAGCTCGGCACGGCCGAACCGGTGTCGGTGCAAAAGCTGGAGCGGGCGCTGGCGGAATTGAAACAAGGGAGAAAACCGCACCCGTCCGGACCCGCGGAGGAAGCCGTGCCCAAGCCGCGCGAGGCGACCCCGCTACCGGTGACGACCACCAAGCCAAAGGCGCCGCTCAAGAGCTTTGGCTCGCTGGATGCGTTGTTCAGGAAATAGGCGGCGCGTGATAAAAAATTTATAAACCTGCGCCGGTTCCGGCCAAAAGCGGTCATTTCCCCTTGGCGGACCGGCCGGGGATGGCTGAATGGATGCAACGATGAATGTAGAGTCCGCCCTCTCGGAAATCCGTTTCGGTTTCAAACGCATGGCCTCACTCTATGGAGAGCCGGTTTTTGATGAATGGGTGCTGGTCGCCCTTGCTGACAGCACCGGCGCCATCCAGGGCTACGAAGGACCCCGTGCCTCGGAGTTTCTCGCTTCATTCACCCAGGATATCGCGACTTTGCGGGCCGAACTCGCCGAAGAGGACCTCGATGTCGGTGGCTTCACCTTTGGCGCGGCCACCCACGGGCACACCTATGATGCGGCCATGCGCGTCGGTCCGGCGGCGTATTTGCTCGGCAACCACACGAAGCGTTCGATGGAGGAAATCCGTGCGCGTCCCCTGTGGTTGAAGGCTCAGGTGGCCTGGTTCGGACTGAGCGAACGATTCCGCGCCGATCCGTTGATCCTCCCCGTCCCCGCCCACCGGACTCAACCGGCCCAGCCGGTGACGACAAACGCTGCGTAGGCCGCGACGAGCGCACCGCCCAGCCAGCGAGGCAGGCCGCCGGCGAACAGCAGGCAAAGGACGTGCAGTCCCGCGCCGGCCATGAGCAGCATCAAGCCCCAGTTGGCATGGGGCGGCATGGGCAGGGGTTTGAGCAGTGCAAAGAGTCCGATGCCAAGGGGAATGCAGATGTGGCCATCCCCGACCTGCGACGCGTAGACCACCTCGGGGCGTTTTCGCGCGGCGTAGAAAAAGGCGAGCAAGGCATTGGGCAGGACCATGAGCCAGCCGGTCAGCCAGCCGAGGTTGGCGGCGCTGAAAAAACCGGACTGCTGGCGGGTCAACCACGTCACCAATTCGTCGATACTGGTGAAGAGCACGATGCCACCCGCCAGGACAAGCAGAAGGTCCAGCCAAAAGCCCGCGCCGAGGGAAAGCCGTTGCCGCGTGTTGTGCTTGAGCACGTCGTAGACCTGGAATGTCTGCCAGAATACGAAGAGTCCCGTAAGCACGAGTCCGTCGGAGAAGTCCAGGACGCCGTCCTCCGCCAGCGCCCACGTTGTGCCGGAGAAGAACACGACGGCGAAGAGGGTGAGCACGAGTGAAAGGCGGTTGAGCCGTTGGGGCAGTCCGGCGTCCGCACCCACTTTCGCACGGCTGCCGCGGCGGGGGCGTTTTGCGGATTCGGCGGAGGGCACGACGGCCAGACCCCAGAGGAGCGCGGGCAGACCGAGCAGCAGCGTGAGATTGGTGACGTTGTTGACGACCGCGTTGGTCATCACTTCCTGCGCGGGCGTGTTGCCGCGGGCGACGATGAAGACGAAGAGGAGGTTGCCCAGGCCCGAGCACAGCGGCATCACGAGCGTGCCCAGGGCGGTGCCTTCGAATCCACGGTCCATGATCGCCTCCAGCCTCCAGAGCATGAACAGCGATGAAGCGAGAAACAGCACTGCGTAGGTGATGGGATCGTCCAGGCCCAGCGAGGACAACCAACCGGGAATCGGATTCATAGGCGAACGCCGAGATGGAAACCGTCGTGTTTCCGGGTGAGGCGCACGGTCGCACCGAAAGCCTGCGACAAGGTGCGCGACGTGAGAATGGTGTTCACCGGCCCGGCGGCCACGACCTTGCCCGCCGCCAGCACCAGCGCGTGGCTGAAGCCGGGCGTGATCTCCTCGACGTGGTGCGTCACGAGCACGAGCGCAGGGCCGCGCGGTGCCCGGGCGAGCCCGCTGATAAAATCGAGAAACCGTGCACGGGCGACCGGGTCGAGGCCCGCACAAGGCTCGTCAAGGATGAGCAGCCGCGGCTTTGCCATGAGGGCGCGGGCGATGAGCACGCGCTGACGTTCGCCTTGCGAGAGTTGTCCCCACAGGCGAGCGGGCAGCTTGCCGGCACCCACCTGACGCAGCAGCCGCAGGGCGGCGGAACGGTCGGCGGGGAGCGGTTTTACCCAGAGGTCGAGTTGGGCGTATTTGCCGCTGATGACGGTTTCAAGGGCGGGTTCGCCGGGTGGGACGCTCGCTTGAAGCGCGCTGGTCACGATGCCGATTTGCAGGCGCAGGTCGCGCCAGTCGCTCCGGCCGTAGTGTTCGCCGAGCAATTCGATCTCGCCTCCGCTGGGGGTGAGGTAGCCGGTGAGCGCCTTGAGGAGCGAGGTCTTGCCGCAGCCGTTGGGGCCGAGGATCACCCAATGTTCACCGCGTTCCACGCGCCAGGTCAGGTTGTGAAGCAACGTGGTGGCGTCACGTTGGATTACGAGATTCTGGATATGGAGGAGCGGCGCAGCCATGGAAGAGGCGTCAGCGTGGCAGGTGGCCCAAGGCCGTCAAATAGAGGCGTGCTGATGCAAAGATCGGGAAACAACGGCCTTTCCTTTTGCGTCAGAGAACTGGTCCGGAAAAAGCTGAACAAACGGGTTACCTCTATGCGTAAAATCATTTTTTTGATGGTGGCGGCGGCTTCGGTGTCCGCCGCCTGGGCGCGTTCTTTTTCTGTCGTCGTCTATAACGTCGAGAACCTCTTCGACGCCGATGGCATGGCGGTTTACGATGATTATCAGGCATCAAAATACACCGCGGCCCATCTTGCAGTGAAGCTCACCGGTATCTCCAAGGTGCTGGCCAAAGTGGACAAGGGTGCGGGACCCGACGTCATTTTTTTCAACGAGATCGAGGCCGACCAGACGCCCGCGTCGACGGTGACGGACGCCGGCAAGTGGCTGGAAAAATACGCAGGCAAACGGTTCAACGAACTGTTGGCGGAGTCACCGATGACCGCGGAGCTCACCGGGGTTCCGTCTGAGATATGGCTGCAGAAGGCGCTCTGGGACGAAGGTCTGCGGGGTTACAACGTGGTGAGCGGCGACGACCGCTCGGGATCGATCGCCGTCAAGTGCGTCCTCTTCTCGCGGTTTCCCGTGAAGAAAACGCGTCTGCATCCCATCCAGAACGCACGTCCGATCGTCGAGGCGGAACTCGATGTGAACGGGCAGCCGCTGTATGTGTTCAACAACCATTGGAAGTCGGGTGCGGGAGACGTGAAGACCGAGGCCGATCGCCGGGCCAACGCCCGCACGTTGCGCGTCCGCCTCGATCAGATTCTGGCGGCCGACCCCAACGCCGACATCATCATCGGTGGTGATCTCAATTCCCAATACAACCAGAAGGTGCGTTATCGCGACATGGGGGAGACGGGGATCAACGACATCCTGGGGTCGCAAGGCAACGAACTCGCCATTCGTGGCAAGGAGCGCGATCTCTACAATCTGTGGTTCGAGCTGCCATCGGATGCGCGTGGCAGCGACGTCTTCAAAGGCGAATGGGGCACGCTCGTGCACCTGATCCTCTCGCGAGGCCTCTACGACATGCGCGGGGTGCAATATGAGGACGGTAGTTTTGCGGTGATGAAAATCACCGGGTTCAACGCCGATTCCGTGGGTCTTCCCAATCGTTGGAAGCCTTACCCGGCGCCCGGCTCCGGGTTTTCGGATCATTTCCCGCTCTACGCCCGCTTCCGCACGGTCGATGACAACCGCACCGACCGCTGGATGCCGCTGACCAAGCCGACGACGGACGACAGCAGCAGCACGCTCAAAATCGATTACGCCCCGGTCGACCTCTTCAAGCACGCGCTCAAGCCCTCCGAGCTGCCCAAGGGTGCCGACATGCGCGACGGCAGTTATAACGGGAAAATTTTTTATATCTCCGCCAAGGGCTACACCAACGACAAGGGCCACGTGAAGGTGAAGATCGGCGATCTCGAATATGACGTGTTCAGCCATCAAAAGGAGATTCGTGACCTGCTCCGCAACGATGCCAAGGAGGGCAAGACCCTGCATTTCTACGGCGAACTCGGCACCTTTAAAGGGAATTGGCAGTTCGTCGTGCAGGGCAAAGAGTGGGTGAAGTGAACCGCACTCTCACCGTCTATACCTACGCCAACTGCGACACCTGCCGCCGCGCCGTGAAATGGCTCCGTGCGCAGAAGATCGCCTTCGAAGAAAAACCGATTCGCGAGACCCCGCCGACTCCCGCCGAGTTGCGCACGATGCTCACCCGTCTGGGTGGTGCGGGCGCGCTGCGCAAACTGTTCAACACGTCGGGGGGCGATTATCGCGCACTGAAGCTCGGCGAAAAGCTTCCTGCGATGAGTGAAGCCGGGGCGATCGCGTTGCTTGCGGGCAATGGCAATCTGGTGAAACGCCCGTTTGCGCTTGGCTCCGCCGCTACGGCGCAGGCCGTGGGTCTGGTGGGCTTCGACGAGGCCGCGTGGGCGGAGGCGCTGGCAACGGGGCGATGAAAAGCTGACAATTATCGTGAATTATGCGGGGGATTTCGCCGGCGACGGCGTGTATCCTTATGAATTTACATCCAATCCATGAACTTGAAGCTACCCCTCCTCGTATTCGTTACTTTTTTTGCTGTCGCCTCGGTTAGCGCCGAGGCCGGCAACAATTCACCGACGCCACAACGCCGGGTAATGCGCGACCCTTCCGCTCAACCGGAGGTCGCCCGTTACAGCCTCAACTTTCCCGGTGGCACGCCACGGGAGCTCTCCGCGGCCGTGGCCCAGGCTTCGGGCAAGCCCTGCAATCTCATCGTGGCGCCCAAGTTTGAAAACATGAAGTTGCCGGCGATCCGGCTGGAAAACGTCACGACGTCGGAGTTGTTCACGGCTTTGCGGGAGAGCAGCCACGTGACGGAGTGGGGTTCGCAGGGACAAACCGTCAATACGATCAGGTATAACTTTATTACAATGAGCAGCCCGGTGACGGACGAGTCCATCTGGTTTCTTTTTACCGGGGGCTTGATGCCTGACAGCAAGCAAGAGCAGCCCGTCGTGTGCCGTGTATACAGCCTGGCCATGTATCTGAACGACTACTCGGTGGACGATGTCACCACGGCGCTGACCACCGCCTGGAACTTGCAGGGCGCGGAGCCGCCGAAGCTCGCATTCCACAAGGAGACCAGCCTGTTGATCGTGGTGGGCGACCCGGTCCAGCAGGATTCGGTCAACCAGGTGCTCTCCTCGCTGTCCTTGAATTTGGGTGGCACAGGGTCGAACCAACGCGTGCGGAAGGTTTTGGAACCAGATGGGACGCCCAAGGTGCCTGCATCGAAGTGAAGCGGTTGAACCGCCCGTATGACGAGAGGGGCGAACATTGCGGTCGTGAAGACACCTTCGCTGGCGCGCATCATGGACGCGCCCGGTGAAACGGAGTTGGCTGCGCCGGACATTGGTGTGCTCACGACTCGCATGCGGCGGGGAGAGGAGGCGGCATGGCGGCTGTTTTATCAGCGTTACCATGACCGGTTGCTGCGTTATTTGCTCGTCGTGACCCGTGCGGAGATGGTGGCGAAGGAGGTCTTGCAACAGACGCTCCTGCGGGTGGTGCGGCATGTGCGGACCTTTGAGGACGAAGCGGTGTTTTGGAGCTGGCTGACGGTCCTGGCCCGCAGCGCGGTGGCGGATCATGGGCGGAAGCACCGACGGTATTTCGCATTTTTGGAACGTTTTTTTCGGCACTCAGCGGTCGAAGAGCGCGAGTTCGGCGACGCGGATGCACGTTTGCTGGAGCTTCTCGAAGAAGGGCTGCAAGCGCTTCCCCCGGATGAACGTTGGCTGGTGGAGCAAAAATATCTGGCGAACCGGGGTGTGCGCGAGATGGCGGTATCGATGCAAGTCACCGAGAAAGCCGTTGAAGGGAAGCTCGGGCGTGTGCGCCGGAAACTGAGGGCCGCGGTGCTGGAGAAACTAAATCATGAAAAAGACGCCTGAACGCGAAACCCTGCTGGATGTGCTGGCCGTGGATGATGGTGCCGATGACCGCGAGGCGCTGCTGCAACTCACTTTGCGGCACGTCCGCCATCGGCGCGCACGTCGGCGCGCGACGGGCGGGGCACTGGTCGCCGGCATGGCGTGGGCAATGGTGTGGTCGGGGTGGCATTGGCGCCGGGAAGAGCCGCGTGTGGCCATCGAGCAGCCTGCAATCGTGCACCCCGGCCCCCGGCTTGAGATCGTGACCACCCAGCCGCTGTCGAAAAACCAACTGGTGAAAACCGAACCCGGGCGCATCTCCGTTGTGAGATCAGTCGCGGGCGGCGCGACCATCGTGGAAACGGCTCGCGCACTTCGCTCCTGGACGGAGATCGACGATCGTCAATTGCTCGCGATGGTCGACGACCAGGCGGTTTTGGTGCGCCGGGAGCCCGGGCATGCGGAACTGGTTTTTATCAACCCGGCGGACCGGATGAGATTCGGGCTTCCCCAACAGGTGCGGTGAGTGCGCTGCGGAACCTAATCGCGCCCGTTGACTCGGATGTGGTTCTTCATGCAGTGTCCTTCGCGTGAGTGCTCCCATTCCTACACCGATGCAACAAACCCTCCGCTGGCTCGCCACGCATGCGAACTTCCCGGCGGCGCGTCTGCCTGCGCGTGCGGAAACCCTGCTGTTGATCGCCACCGCCGCCGAACAGGAGGAGATCGCCCTCCGTCGTCCCCCGCGTTTTCTGATCGAGCGTAATGACAAGGCCGGTGACGCCTCCCTCAAGGCCTACACCATGAATCGTTCGCTGGCTCATTACGTTTGCAACAACGCCCAGAAGACCTGATCGGGCCTACGGAAATCCTTGGGGTTCTGCCCAAATGGGCTTGCCGAGTAGGGTATACACCCTAGCTTTCGGTCATGGCCCGTGCGTATTTTTATCTGGTCGCAGCAAGCTGGCTGCTGACGACGACGTCGGCGTTCGCCTTCATTGAGCGGCGGGTCGAGCGTCGGTTTGAGGTTCCCGTGGATGCTGTTTTGAGCGTGGACTCATTCAGCGGCATGGTGCGGATCACCGAGGAGGCGAATTCCGAGGTCATCGAAGTGGTGGTGCTTCAGCGAGCCGAGGTGGAGACCGAGTCGCAGATGGACGCACGGCTGGCGTTGCTCACGCTCGACATGAGCCAGAAAAACGGCGCGGTCTCCTTGGTTGCACGTTATCGGAAGCCGGTCGTCTGGTCGTGGACGAGCTGGCCGCCTGTGAATCTCTCCTACGAAATAAAAGTGCCGCGACGTTGCGACGTGCAGGTGACGACCCGCGAAGGCAGCATCGTGATTGGTTCGCTTGAAGGCCGTGTGGTGCTCGCGAACGAATCCGGAAACATCTTTACGGGCGAAATTGACGGCTCGCTTACGGTGCACAGCAACACGGGTGAACTGGGCATCACCGCGGTGACGGGTTCGGTCACGGCGTCCACGGCGACGGGCAGCATCACGGTGGGCCGGGCCGGCGGACCCGCGAGGCTGTCCAGCCAAGGTGGCTACATGGAACTTCAGCGGGCGCGGGGCGAGGTGGTGATCCGCGGGAGCGGTTCCGACGCGAAAGTCGGGTTCGCCCCGCCGGTCAGACACCCCGCCGATATCGAGCTTTCGGGCGGAGAGCTGATCCTGGTCGTGGAAAGCACCAGCGTGTGCACGCTCGATTTGCGCACCTCGGTGTTTGGCAAGGTGGGTTTGCGCGGCGAACTTCCCCGCACGCTGCTCGCGGGGGGCGAGGGTCAGTCGAACATGGAGGCGATGGTCAATGGCGGAGGCCCGCGCATCACGGCGCGCGCCAAAGGCGGCAACATCATGGTGCGTGGGGTGGAGCCTTTGCCGGTCGTGCTGGCGGACGAGAATGGTTCCGAAAACGCGGGCACGCGTTAGGCAACGGGGTGGTGGTTTTCGCTGCGCTTCGTCGTGCGTGATGATTCTTCGCTTCGCGCCGGTTGACCGGTGTGCTTGCATGCGGACCTTTTCCCATGCCTGCCGACTCCTACGAGCGCCTCGTCGCGAAACTCAAGCGCGCCCACTACCTGGGCACCGTTGCCGGCCTGCTGGGCTGGGACGAACAGGTCAACCTGCCGCCGGACAGCGCCGACCAGCGCGCCGAGCAACTCGCGCTCCTCGCGGAACTCCAACACGCCGCCGCGGCCGACCCGGAAATCGGCAGACTTTTGATCGAACTGGAAAACCCGGTTTGTCACTTATTAAGTGACAAACTGTCCGGGCCTGCCGACAGGGAAGTCGTGGTGCGCGAGGCGAGGCGGGATTATGACCGGGTGGTGAAGCTGCCGGCGGAGTTTGTTTCCGAGAAGGCACGGCTTTCCAGTGCGGCTTATCATGCCTGGGCGGATGCGAAGGCGAAATCGGATTTTACGGCGTTTGCGCCGTTTCTGGAAAAACACCTGTCACTCGCCCGGCAGGAGGCCGCGTATCTCGGCTGGGGCGACCGCGCTTACGATTACGCGATCGACAAGCACGACCCGGGCATGACTGCGGCGAAGCTCACGGAGCTGTTCACCGAATTGAAGGCCGGTCTCGTGCCGCTTGTGCGCGCGATCGCCTCGTCCCCGGTGCGGGCCAAGGAGGGAATTTTCAAGGGGTTTCCGGTGGAGGCGCAGCGCGAGTTTTTGCGCGAAGTCACCGGACGCCTGGGCTTCAATTATCGCCGCGGACGCATCGATGTTTCCCTCCACCCGTTCTGCGAAGGGGCGGGTGCGGATATCCGGATGACCACGCGCTTCGACGCCGACAATCCGCTCGATTCGCTTTTTTCGTCGATCCACGAAGCCGGGCATGGCCTCTACGAACAAGGTTTGCCGCTGGCTGCGCAGGGAACGCCGCTGGGGCAAAACGCCGGCATGGGCGTGCACGAATCACAGAGCCGTCTTTGGGAAAACCAAGTGTCGCGCAACCGTGCCTTCTGGCGGTTTTTTGAACCCCGCTTCCGCGAAAAATTTCCTTCGCAACTCGCGGGCGTCGCGTCGGACGATCTCTATCTCGCGGTCAACGAAGTTGCGCCCACGTTGATTCGCGTCGATTCCGACGAGGTGCATTACAACCTGCACATCCTGCTGCGCTTCGAGCTGGAGCGGCGGCTCTTTGCGGGCGAACTCGCGGTGCGTGACCTCCCGGCGGCATGGAACGCGTTGTCGGAGGAACTGCTCGGGCTCGTTCCGCCGGCCGATAAACAGGGTGTGCTTCAGGACGTGCATTGGTCGGGCGGGGCGTTCGGCTACTTCCCGAGCTACTGTCTGGGCAACATGATCGCGGCGCAGCTGTGGTTCACGGTGCTCAAGGTCCAGCCCGATTTGGAAACCGATTTTGAAAAGGGCGATTTTTCGCGTCTGCTGGGTTGGCTGCGAACGAACATCCATGAACAGGGCCGGCGTTATGAGACGCTGGAACTGGTGCGTCGCGTGACGGGCGAGGAGCTTACGCCGAAGTATTTGCTGAGATATTTGCAGGAGCGATATGCGCCGTTGTATTTGAAGTGATGGCCACAAAAAGCACAGAAGGCGCAAACGAAGACACCGGCATTGCAAAGGCCCGTGTGCGTTTTGTGCTCTATGCGGCCCGGTTTTTTTCCTGATGACTCTGATCGACACCCACACCCACTTGGATGGTTTTGCACGGCGCGACGAACTGGCTGGCGCGCTCGCGCGGGCCCGCGAGGCCGGTGTCACGGAGATGATCTCCATCGGCACGGAGAGCGACGACTGGGCGCTCATTCGCGGCCTGGCGGCGGAGCATGCGGGCAGGGTGCATTATTCGGCCGGGCTGCATCCGTGTTGCGTGCGCGGGAATTGGGCGGACGAAGTGGCGCAGATCGAGGCATTTTGGAGCGAGGGAAAAAAGCCCGTTGCGCTGGGGGAATGCGGACTGGACCGGTTTCATCTGCCGAAGGATGACAGGGAGAAGGCGGAGCAGATATTCGCCTGGCAGAAGGAGGCGTTTGCGGAGCAATTGAAAATTGCGAAGCGTCTGGGGTGCCCCGTGATCGTGCACTCGCGCGGGGCGTTTGCCGAGTCGGTGGCCATGATTGATGCGAGCAACGTCGACTGGGCCCGCGTGGTGTTTCACTGCTTCAGCGAAGGACCGGTGGAGATGGGCGAACTGCTGAAACGCGGCGCCTTCGGGTCGTTTACCGGCGTGCTCACTTATAAAAACGCGGAGAATGTCCGCGAGGCGGCGAAGGTGCAGGGGCTTGCCCGGCTGATGCTGGAGACGGATGCGCCGTATCTCACGCCGGTGCCGCATCGGGGAAAACCAAACGAACCGGCGTTTATGCGCCACACCGCGGACTATGCGGCGGCGATGTTGGGGGTGAGCGTGGAGGAACTGGCGGAGGCGACCACCAGGACCGCGCGGGCATTTTTCGGAATTTAACGCAAAGGCGCAAAGACGGGAGGATCACCAAATCCGGCATTTGGAGCCTAAAAAAGGCGCCGAGTCTTTACGACCTTGGCGCCTTGGCGTCTTTGCGTTGATGGATCGAACCGCTCAGGCCTCGTCGAATTTGCGGGTGAAGAGCTGTTCCAATTCGACGAGCATTTGCGGGGCGTCTTCGCCGGTGGCGAGGAACTTGACCTTCGAGCCTTTGCCAGCGGCGAGCATCATCAGGCCCATGATGGACTTGCCGTTCACCTGCTCCTCGTCCTTTTCGACGAAGACGTCGGCTTTGAACTTGTTGGTGATGCGCACAATCATCGCGGCGGGGCGCGCGTGGATGCCCATTTTATTTTGAACCACCAGCTCTTTGACGTGCTGGCCGGCCGCGGTCGTGTCGTTCTTTTCCATTTCGATTGGGCCTAGCAAACACCGTGCGCCGGCCATGGCTTGCAACCCAAAAACCGGGGGCACAGCGTTTGCGGCACCATGCCCAAGACCGCGATCATCGTTCCCTGCCGGCTCGAATCAACCCGCTTTCCTCGCAAATTGTTGCACGTCATCAAGGGACGCCCGCTGCTGCTGTGGGTTGCCGAACGAATCCGGTCGGAAGCACCGGAGATTCCCCTTTTTTTTGCGGTCGATGACGAGTTGCTGGCCGCGCCGCTGCGCGCAGCGGGTTTTGAGGCAATTGTTACTGGTGTGCATCACCAGAGCGGCACGGACCGGATTGCCGAGGCGAACCGCACGGTGAAAGCCGATCAGGTGATCAATGTGCAGGCGGACGAACCGTTGGTCACGCGCGCGCAGATCCTCACGCTGGCGGACTTGATCGCCGGTCCGGCGGCGATGGCGACGCTGGGCACGCCGTTTACGACGGCGGCGGATTTCAACAATCCGAATCAGGTAAAGGTGGTGTTCGCGGCCGGCGGGGGGCGGGCGCTGTATTTTTCGCGCGCCCCGATTCCTTACGCCCGGGACCGCGCGGGTCAGGTTGATGACGCCTGGGTGAGGGCGAACCCGTGTTTCAAGCATCTCGGGCTTTACGCCTACAAGGCGGAGTTGATCGAGAAGTTCGCGAAGCTTCCGCTCGGACGATATGAGCAGCTCGAAAAGCTGGAGCAGCTCCGCGTGATCGAGAACGGTTACGACATCCTGTGCGGAGTGACCAACGATCCGACCATCGGCGTGGATACCCCGGAGGATGCCGTCAAGTTTGCGCAGTGGCTGGGCTGAGCCGGGGACCGCCGGGCGGTTTGCAGCTTTTCAATCGGGCGGGGCGGTATAGACGTGTGGAACCCCTCCGTGATGCATACCCGGTTCCTTTGTGGCGTTTCGGTTCAGCATTCGGCCCGTTTTTTGCGCGCCGTGCTGGTTCTTGGCGCTGGTGTTTATCCGGCGGTGGTGGCGGCCGCCACGGAATCGTCGCACGCGGTGACGAACGGGGCGTGGGCTTGGACGGGGGTGGCGGGGCTGCTGGTGGTGGCGGGGTTGATCGCGGCGTGGTGTCGGGAGCGGCGTGAACGCCGCCGGTCCGAGGCGCGCCTGAGTTCGGCCAGCGACCGGTTGCGGGCCTTGTTTGATGAATCGCCCCTGAGCATTTGCGTGTTTGATCCGAACGACCGGGAGATCCCTTTTCGCATTGTCGAGTGCAACCAATACGCCTGTGACCTGCACGGGTGGACGCGGGAGGAATTGATCGGGCGCGGCATGGAGGTGCTCACAC
The DNA here is from genome assembly GCA_029266495.1 of Rariglobus sp. Taxonomy (GTDB): domain Bacteria; phylum Verrucomicrobiota; class Verrucomicrobiia; order Opitutales; family Opitutaceae; genus Rariglobus. The sequence continues at coordinate 77,269 of JAQSWS010000030.1, forward strand.
CGTTGAAGTTGACCTACGAGGGGGCACAGAAATTTCTCGAACGGCTGCGGACGGGGCCCTGCCGCGGGGAGAATCCGCACTGGCGGAAGGACGGATCCGTATTTTATATTGAATACGTCGCGCGGCTGGTGGTGATCGACGGACGCGAATACATGATCGGCGTGGATCGCGATCTGTCGACGGAGCGGGCCCGCCGGGACAGCGAGGAGGCGCTGCGTCACACGGCGGAGTTGAACCAGCTGGTGCTCCGGGCGTCCAACGACGGCATCTGGGACTGGCGGATAAAGGAGAACCGCATCACGTTCAGCGAACGTTGCCGCGAGATGCTGGGTTACACGGTGGAGGAGTTGTCCGACGACGTGGCGCAATGGCATGCGCTTATTCATCCGGAGGACGCCCTGGCGCGGGTGGAGTTGCTACGCCGGCATTGGGAGGAGGATGCTCCTTACGTCTTTCAATTCAGGTGCCGGCACAAAGACGGCACCTGGCGGTGGATTGTCAGCCGCGGCATCACGCTCTTCGACGAGGAGCACCGGCCGGTTCGCATGGTGGGATCCCGCATCGACATCACGGCGATGAAACGCATGGACGCCGAGTTGTTGCAGAGCCGCAAGCTTCGGGCGGTGGGGGAAATGGTGGGTGGCATTGCGCACGAGTTTAACAACCTGCTCACGCCGATGCTGCTGCATGCGGAGCTGCTGGCCCACGGGCACGAGCACGACCTGCCGCTGAAATCCCATCTCGGGCCGATCCGTGTCGGCCTCGATCGCGCCCGCGAACTCACCCAGCGCATCCTCACTTTTGGGCGCCGCTCGGTGGATGCCTGCACATTTCTCGATCTGGAGATGGTGGTGCGCGACAATCTCGACTTTCTCGCAAGGACGATCGACCGGCGCATTCAGATCACGTTGCATCCAGCCCTCAATCCGGAGGTGGTATGGGCCAACCGTTCCGATCTCAACCAACTGGTCGTCAATCTCGTCCTCAACGCCCGTGACACCCTGCTCGAAAAGGCCGGCGGGACGCCGCCCGCCGGCTGGGTGCCGCGGATCGAGATTTCCCTGGAGTCGTTCACGCGTGCATCCGGCGCGCGTGACGAGCCCGATCCACACACGCCGCGGCGCTGGCACCGGCTGACGGTGAGGGACAACGGCCTGGGTATCAGCGAGGAGGTGAGGGAGCGTGTGTTCGAACCGTTCTTCACCACGAAGACCGTGGGCCAGGGGACGGGTCTTGGACTGGCCACGGCGTGGCATGTGAGCACGGCGCTGGGTGGCTGGATCGAAATCGAGTCGAGGGAGGGGGAGGGTTCGGCGTTTCACGTTTTCATGCCCGCCTCGGAGAAGGCGGCGGACCTGCCCGTGCCGGCCGCGCCGCCGGAGATGACGGCGGTCGTGCCGCCGCCGCCAGCACCTGCACGGGAGCAGCCGCCGCGTTTGCGGGTGTTGCTTGTCGAAGACAGCGAGATTGTCGCTTTTGCAACCCAGCGCATGATTGAGTCGTTCGGCCATGAGGTCCACTGCGCGACCGACGGGCAGGCGGCGTGGACGGAGCTGGCCAGCCGGCCGGGATACCACGACATGGTTTTCACGGACCTCAATCTTCCGGGCGTTTCGGGGGTGGAACTGGTGCGACGGTTGCGTGAGGCCCGTTTTGGCGGACGGGTGGTGGTCTACAGCGGTTATTTTTCGAGCGAGCACGAAGCGGCACTCACGTTGCTCTCGGTGGACGCCCTCCTCCAGAAGCCCTTTACGCGCGCACAGCTGGGTGTCCTGCTGGAGGGTGCGAAAAAAGATGAGGGCGGCGGCAGGCTGGCGGCTACTTGACGCGAGTCACATCGATACCGGTGATCCACATCACTTCGCAGGCGCCGCCGCGGGTGTCGGTGCGGCTGAGAGAGGAACGCCAGCGGTAGCCTTTGGGGCCGTTCACCTCGACCAGATGACCCTTGAGGGTGACGATATCGTGGCGTCTTACGGCGAGGAGCCGGCGCCGGATTTCGGATGTCGACGGGAGGCAGTGGGTGTTGGCGGAGTGGGCGGAGATGAGATCCGCATCGAGCGGAGGTTCCTCCGACCACGAATATTCATACCAACGTCCGGACTGGCTGATATTAAGATCGTTGATTACGGTGGAGGCCGACATGGGGCCCCAGCCCAGTGCAAGGTCGAGAGGCGCCAGTTTCGAGCCCGCGTCGTAGCGGTAGCGTTTGCGGGAGAGCACGACGGCCTTGATCTCGTAGCTGGCCAGCGGAGTGACGGTGTAGTCGCCGTGTTCAAAGGGCGCGGGCAGAGCGGTGCTGACCTGAAGGGGCTCGTGCGCGGCGGGCAGTCCGCGCCAGGTGGCGGCGGGCTCGTGCCACCAGAACCAGCCGCCTGCGACGAGGAGGAGGAGCACGAGGAGCTTTTTCATTTTTGCCCCAGCAGTGCTTCAGGGACTGGCAGGAGGCAAGGCCACGGTGACAAGAAGGGGGAAGTGATCCGAGCCGATATCGGGTCCGATGTGGTGATCCCTTACGAAGAGAGAGCGGGTGGCGAGGCAGTGATCGAGGGGGATACGCAGCCACTTCGGAGCGACTGGCCACGTCGGGTTTAAACCTTTTCCGGTGTCGTGGAGGGCTCCGTCTTTGAGAAGGCGTCGAAATGCCGGCGACCATGGCGTGCAATTGAGATCGCCAATCACCAAGGCAGGCGTGGATGAAGCGGTGGACCAGAGGGCGATGGCGGCGAGTTGCTGGTCGCGCAGGAGGAGGCCTTCAGCGCTTCCCGGAGGGAGTGGATGCGTGGCGAGCAGCCGGATGGACTGTCCGGCCCGGGTGAAGGTCGCGCTGATTGACGGAACTTCCGCGGGGCCGAGATAGACGGTCTTGATGTCGGTGAGGGGGAGGCGGCTGAAGAGAGCGATACCGAAGTTGTCGGACCGCGGCACCCGGCGGGCATGGGGATGGGTAAGCGCAAGCGGAGCGAGCGCGGTCAGCCACTCGTCGTTTACTTCGAGCAGTGCGATCACGTCGGGTTGCTCGTGTTCGACGAGGGCGATGAGGGCGGCGTGATCTCGGTTGGACGTGAGCACGTTGGCGAGGAGCAGTTTGATCCCGGGTGCGCCGGCGCTGGCGGGGGCGGTGGTGCGCGGGGCGAAGCGGGGCGCGAGCACGGTGGCGTTGAGGAGGGCGAAGACGGCGAATACCGCGGCGAGACGAAAGCGCCGGGCCAAGGCGTGGACAGCGACGCAGGCGAGCAGGCCGGCGGCGTAGTGCGGCCGGAAATGCGTGGTGATTTCGAGCAGCCAGTGAGTTTCGCCGACAAAGGCGGCAAGCGTGAGGAGGCAGAGACCGAAGCTGGCGGCCAGTCCCACCCAGAGCGCGGCGTCGGCGACACCGCGAAGCGACCAGGGCGGGCGGCGGTTGGGGGCGGGCATCTAAAAAAAGCCACTCGCAGGAGTGGCTTTTAAGGGAGGAAGTCCGGCAGGGCGCGGCTCAGATTTTGCCAGCTTTGCGTTTCTCGACGAGCTTGTAGAAGTCGAGGAAGAGCGGGTCCGCGTCGTTCGGGCCGGGGGCGGCCTCGGGGTGGTATTGGACGGAGAAGATCGGGAGATCCTTGTGGCGGAGGCCCTCGACGGTGTTGTCGTTGAGGTTGATCTCGGTGACGATGGCGCCGGCTTTTTCGAGGGACTTGGGATCGGTCGCGAAGCCGTGGTTTTGGGCGGTGATGGAGACCTTGCCGGTTTCGAGGTTCTTCACGGGCTGGTTGCCGCCGCGGTGTCCGAACTTGAGCTTGAAGGTCTCGCCGCCGAGCGCATGGGTGAGCATCTGGTGGCCGAGGCAAATGCCGAAGATCGGGAAATGCGGGATGAGGCCGGTGACGGTCTTATGAATGTAGGGGAGGGCGGCGGGATCGCCGGGGCCGTTGGAGAGGAAAACGCCGTCCGGGGCGTGTTCTTTGATCTGTTCGGCGGTCGCGGTGGCGGGGAACACCTGCACGTCGAAGCCGTGATTGATGAGCTTGCGGAAAATGGAGTGCTTGGCGCCGAAGTCGAACGCGGCGACGCGGAAGCGTTTCGCAGGCGTGTGGGGGAGGCCGAAGGTGGTGCCGGCGGGGACGTAGACGGTGTTGTGATTGGCCAGGTCTTCGCCGCTCCAGATATAGGGTGCCTTGCAGGTGGTGTCCTTGACGTAGTCGCTGCCGGCCATGTCGTGCCAGGCCTTGGCCTTGGCGACGGCTTCGGCGTCGGTGAGCGGGAGCGTGGAGAGGCAGCACTTCAACGCGCCATCGACGCGGAGTTTTTTGGTGAGGGCGCGGGTATCGACTTCGCTGATACCGGGAATGCCGTATTTGCGGAGGTAGGCGTCGAGGGAGGACTGGCTGCGCCAGTTGCTGACGATGGGAGACAGTTCGCGCACGACAAGACCGCTGGCCTTGGGCGTGGTGGCTTCGGTGTCCTCATCCCAAAGGCGCGGCCGCGAAACACGGAACCATCTTCGAGGGCAAGAACTGCGGGCTTGAACGTGGACATTAAAGAAGAACGAAAAGGCGTCGGGTCACGCCTGCCAAGGGGTTTTTGAGAAAACGTGAAGAAGGGGTTTGGGATGCTCGTAAGACGTTCATGAAAAAAGGAAACGGAATAATTGTTACTTATTAAGTGACAAATTGGCTGGGTGGGAGGTGTCGAGGTGGGGTGTGGCGAGGGGAAAGGGCGGGGCGATTTGACAGAGGGATCGAAGGTTTTACCGTTCGCGGACCTTTCCATGCCCTACATTGAAGACCGTTCCACCTGGTTCGAGGGCCAGGGACTTTGGCAGCACGTTCCTGAAAGCGATTGGAAGGACTGGGCGTGGCAGCTCAAAAATCGTCTGACGAAGGTCGAAGACCTTGAGCGTTATATGACGCTTACGCCGGACGAGCGGGCAGGTGTGCTGTTTGCGGGCCACAAGCTGGCGATGGCGATCACGCCTTATTTTTTTAATCTCATTGATCGCAACGACCCCAACTGTCCGATTCGCCTGCAAATGATCCCGCGGGCGGGCGAGGGACAGCTCCACGCCGAGGAGATGCTCGATTCGCTGGGTGAGGACGAACACTCGCCCGTGCCGGGTTTGGTTCACCGTTATCCGGACCGGGTGCTGTTTTTAGTGACGGACCGGTGTGCCTCGTATTGCCGCTATTGCACGCGCAGCCGCCTGGTTTCGAATGCGCAGGACTACAACTTTCATCCCGAATACGAGCAGGGGCTGCGTTACATCGAGTCGCATCCGGAAATCCGCGACGTTTTGCTCTCGGGTGGCGACCCGCTGCTGCTCTCCGATCGCAAGCTTGATCATCTCCTCGGTCGCTTGCGGGCGATCAAGCATTTGGAATTTATCCGCATTGGCTCGCGCATCCCGGTGTTTTTGCCGCAACGGATCACACCGGAGCTATGCGAGATCTTGAAAAAGCACGGCCCCATCTGGATGAGCATCCATGTGAATCATCCCAAGGAGGCGACCGCGGAGCTGAGGGACGCCTGCGAACGACTGTCGTTTGCGGGTGTGCCGCTGGGCAACCAAAGCGTTTTGCTCAAAGGCGTGAACGACGATGCCGACGTCATGAAGGCGCTCGTGCATCGTCTGCTCAGAATGCGCGTGCGGCCTTATTACCTCTACCAGATGGACCTCATCACGGGCGGTGCGCACTTCAAAGTCGATGTGCGCAAGGGTCTTGAAATCATCCAGGCATTGCGCGGGCACACGACCGGGTATGCCGTTCCGCAATATGTGATCGACGCTCCCGGCGGCGGTGGAAAAGTGCCGATCAATCCACACTACGTCGAACAGATCACCGACGACGAGGTGGTGTTTAAAAACTACGAGGGACGCACGTTCCGCTACCCCCTCAAGGCCACGCCTGTGGACGGAGGCGGCGATGATGCGGAGGCTGAAAAGGAAAAACCCGTGAAGCTCCACGAGGAGCTGCACGGGTAGATCGGACCGGACGGCGCGGCGGTCCGTCCCAATCCAGGCGTTAACGCAGCGAGAATGTCGCCGTGACCGTGGTCGTGATGGTTTTCTCCAGCGACGAGGTGTCGTTGTTGCCCTCCCAACTCGTTGCGCTGGAATAGAGTGGGTTGATCTGCACGACACCCATGCGGGCATTGCGCAATTCCTTGAGTGCACGACCGCCTTGCGTGGCGATCTGCCCGGCACGGGTGCGGGCGTCTTTGGCCGCCTCGCCCATCATCTCAATCTTGGCCTCGCCGGCCTTGGTGTAGATGAACTCGATGCTTTCGGAGGCGAGGGTGACGCCGTGTTCCAGCAGGCGGGCGGCATCCCGGGCGAGGTCCGGCAGCGCCTCGGGCCGATCGGAGCGCACCTCGATGTTTTGCCGGATGCTGTAACCGCTTGAGCGACTGATCTCGCCCTCGGGTGTTTTGATGCGTTCGAAGAGCTCGGCGACCTGCACGGGGCGGATGACGTAATTCTGCTGACCGGCGGCACGTAGAAACAGCTCAACCTGGGCCAGGTCAGCTTTGGAACGGGCGTGCGCTTCCGGCAGGGTGGCGGCGGACGAAGAAAAACCGGCGCGCCACAGGCCCAAGTCGGAACGCACGTCCTTGCGAGCCGAGCCGGTGACGTTGATGACCTGATCCTCGCTGATGCGGGTCCAGGCGTTGGTGAAGGTGACGGAGGCAAAACAAAGGCCGGCGGCGAGGGCCAGACCTGCGAGCAAACCGAAGAGATGAGGGCGTGAAGTGGTCATGAAAAAGCGTGCGAAACCACACAGGACCGATGCACCCGAATGTCAGTGAGAAGTAACTCACAATTTTCTATCCGTTTCGCTCCAGCGGGTTACGGTGAGTTTAAATTCTTCTTATTTTCCGCATCCTTTTTTTGAGCGTTTTGCCGGCGGCTGCGTCTATCCCCATGTAGTCAGTTTTGTAGTTCTTAAGGTTTGCTTGGTGTTAGGTCACAAAAGCCGCTTCTTACGAGGCGGCTTTTGTGTTTTCCCGTCCCGGGATTTTTCTTCGAAGTCACCCCTCGGGTGATCAGCGAGTTGGATAATTTTGGCCGGGGAGCGTGAAAACATTTATGAACCGCGGCGTCTCAGAAGGGGTATGAAAAAGACATTGCTGGCGTTTCTGGTCGTTGCCTTGGCGGCGATTCCCGCCCGGGCGCAACTTTTCCGTCCTTCCGTTGTGCAGGGCGCGGTCCTCGGCGGAGTGGTCGGGGCCGTGATTGGTCACAATGATGACCGGCACGGCGCCGAAGGGGCCGCCATTGGTGCGGTGGCTGGCGCGTTGCTGGGAGCGGCCCTGGACCGGCACGATTCGCGTCCGGTGATCGCCGCGCCGGCTCCGGTGGTTTACGCGCCCCCGGCCGTGTATTGCCCGCCGCCGCCCGCCCGGGTGGTTTACGTGCAAACCACGCCGGTTTACGTGGCGCCGGCATGTCCGCCGCCATCCCGGGTGGTCTATTACGGGTATCGGCCCGCGCCGGTCGTGGTGTATCAGAGTGGCGGATACTGCAGGCCCGTCTACCGGGAGCCGGTGGTCTACGTCCATGGCGGATGGGGACACTCCGGGCGCGGTCACGGGCACGGGCGCTGGCGTTGAGCGGGCGGGCACCCGGGCTGTGAGTCGGGGGCGCGCGTGAATCAACAGGCCGGCGCTCCCCGAGCTCACGCCCAGGGCCATGGGGCGCGGCTTTTTTGTCGCCTGAAGATGGGCGGCTGTTTGTGTGACGACATGATTTCGTTGCACGAAGGCCGGGGTTCCCGGGTAAAAAAGGCACCTGTCCAGGTGCTTGTGCTCGGCCTGACGGTGGCCGGCTGCACGCCGCGAATCTGGCGCCGGCTGGCCGTCAAGGAGACGATGTGGCTCGCCCGGTTGCACGACTCGATCCAGGTCGCGTTCGACTGGTTCGATTATCAAACGCACACCTTCACCCTGGAGGATTTGCGGCTGGGCAACCCGGCGAAACGCGATGGCGTGCTGGTGGAGGATGATCGCGACCTGACGCTGGCCGACCTCGAGCTGGCGAAGCGGGGCGGGATCATCTACGACTATCATTTTGGCGAAGGCTGGCGGGTGGACATTCGTGTCGAGAAGGTGATGCCACCGGTGAAGGGGGAGATTTATCCGCGCTGCCTGGAGGGTGAACGGGCGGGTCCGCCGGAGGACTGCGGCGGGGTCGAGGCCTACCATGACATGCTGGCGTGCATTCAAGAACCGAATACGGACTTGGGGCGGGAATGGGTGGACTGGCTCGGCCCGCAGCATGACGTGGAGCGATGCGATCTGGAGGCGATCAACCGGGCGCTCCGGAAGTTTGGCAAATGAGCGCGCGGGCACGGAAAGGGACCGGCCGGCGCGGAAAGCTCAAGGCGGTCCTGTGGTTCAATACGATCCTGCTGGCGGTGCTGGGCGGGTGGTTCGTGATGCAACCGCCGCCGCGGCGCGCGGAAGTGACGAAGCTCGTCGAAAATTATTTCGAGAAGAACAAGCGGATCGAGCTGCTCGATGTGGCGCTGGATATTTACCGGCTTTATTATGGCGCGGACTTTGTCGGGGCGGTTGCGCCGGGGGACCGGGCGCACGTCTACGGGGGAGCTCCCGAGATGGCGGGATTTCCGCACGCGATCCGGGTCTTGAAAAACACGGGTTATGTCGCCGGGTATTGCGAGGTGCTGGAGAATCCGGCGTGGGTTGCGTATCGGGTGGGTGACGTGGAGAAGCTGGAGCCGCCCGCGCCGCGGCCGGAGGGCTTTGAGACGGACCTGCGGACGGCGGCGCGGGTGTCCCCGGCGGCATATTCAAACAGTGGATACGACCGGGGGCACCTGGCGCCGAATTACGCGATCGCGACGCGTTATGGCGAAGCGGCGCAGCGGGAGACGTTTCTCATGTCGAACATCGCGCCGCAGCGGCATGCGCTCAATGCGGGTGTGTGGAAGGAGATGGAGATGAGGATCGCCACGAGTTATCCGGGACGTTTTGGCGAAGTGTGGGTGCTGGCGGGGCCGGTGTTCGGGGCGCGCCCGGCGAAGTTGCCCGGCGGCACGGCGGTGCCGGAGGCGTTTTTTATGATCGTGATCGACGAGAGCGACGGGCGGGTGCGTTCGCAGGCGTTTCTTTTTCCGCAGGAGACGCCGGGTGGAGCCGGACTGGAGAAATTTGTGGTCTCCATCGACGAGGTGGAGCGGCGCACGGGATTGAATTTTTTGCCGGAATTGGAGGACGCGGCGGAGGCGGCATTGGAGGCAAAGCGGGTGAGTGGCGTCTGGTAGCGGACTTGCGGTGACCGGGAGGGGCTGCGAGGGCGCAGTCGCCCTGCAATTAACCGGCGGATTGACGTTTTCCAATGAGTCGCTTTCATGGCGGCGTTCTTTGGCAGGTCCGTGGTCAGCCGGGAGGTATTGGACGGCAATCGTCCGGCACCTCCATCTGACCATGAACACGACGAAAAACACGGTTCCGTTAAACGTTCCCGGTTCGTTTGCTCCCTCGGGTTTCTTTTCGAAGCTCAAGGCCCGGGCAGCCAAGCCGGTTCAGTCCGCTTATCGGAAGCCACATGAAGCCGCGACGCCGGCCCAGACTGCGCGCCTCTGCGAGGTGCTCGGCCGCGGGATGGCGTCGAACCTGCGGTTCTAAGGGGAGCCGTAGTTAAACCAGTAAACAACGCCGCCCGGGAGCTTACGCTTCCGGGCGGTTCTTTTTTGGGGGGACGAGATCGATCAGAAGCTGACGCTCAGGGTCAGGCCGAGGCCGGCGTTGGTGGTCTTGTAGCCGTAGTCGACGGGGGAGTCGCCTTGGGGGTTGCGCCAGTCGTAGCTGGTGAAGGCGCGGGCGGTGGCCCAAGGAGTGAAGTTGTAGCTAACGCTGACTCCGACCGAGCCGACGAGATCTTCGCGGTTAACATCGAAAAAACCGGCTTCCTGGTAATGCAGGTAATCGGAATAGGTGAGGCGGGCGTAGGGGCCGAACACCCAGCGGTCACGCAGGTAGTAATAGCCGGCATCGATGGAGTAATCGACCTTGTCGTTACGGTCTTCCCGGTAATCGAGGAGGCCACCGGGCGTGTCGGAATCGGTGATTACGTAGCTGATGCCGCCGCCGAAGCTGAGGATGTGATCGCGACCCAGGCTGACGAGCTTGCGCACGGAGACGGAGGGGGTGACGGACTTGTAGGTGAGGTTGTAGCTGGGCGGACCTTCGAGGCTGTAAACCGCGGTGGCGGTGAGCCCGGCGGTGAATTCCCAGTTGTTGCCGCAGCGGACACGCAGGGCGAGCGGGATGCTGTAGGCGTCGAAGTCGAGATCTTCACGGGTTTCGTCGCCGGTGCCCAAGGCGTGGTTGTAATGTTGATACACGAGGCTGGCGGTGGGGGTGATCAAGGCCTCGCCGACCGTGAAGCTGTTGAAATCCGCACGCGTCAGGAGCGTCTGGGCGACGATGACGGATTCGACCTCGTCGGACGGCTGGAGAAAGACGTTGGACGTGTAATAGGCCTGCACGTCGTAGGCGAACGTGAGTTTGAATGGCAGCTTGCGGGTTTCGGCGATGCGCTGGGTGCCGCCGTCGAGGTCGCCTTTTTCATCCTTGGTGGTGGCGGACGGGGCGGTGGGAGCGGGAGGGGGCGTGCCCTGTTGGACGCGGTCGATGATGACTTCGCTGGAGGACTGGGCGAGGAGTGTGCCGGCTGAAGTGGTGCCGAGCAAGGTGAGGAGAAGAATGCGTTTCATGTGAGAGCTGAAGCGGAAAGGTCGGTGGGAAGGTTCTTGTTAGCGCGGAGGCGGGGGGCTGCCCAGGACGCCGATCTTCACGTGGCCGCCGGTGGCGTCGGCGTTTGTCCCGCGCACGCTGTCGCCGAAGTTGGCATTGGTGAGAACGGTCGTGTCGTATTTCACGTTCGAAATGAAGTTCACGTAACCGACCTTGCTGGAGCCGAAGTTGGCCTTGCCCAGGGTGGAGTTGAGATCGACGTTGGTGCCCGCCTGAAACGTGATGTTGGTGAGGTTGATGGTGGCCGCTTCGATCAGGATGCTGCCCACGCCGCTGCCAAAGCGGGTGTTGTTAAGATCGATCAGATCGCTGGCGTGGAGGGAGACGAAGCCGGTGCGGTAGCTTTCGTTGTCGTAACCCGCCACAAAGGTGTCGTGCTCATAACCCGTGTTATCGATGATGAGCTTACGGGTTGCGCCCACGTGCAGGCTGCTGCCTTCGGTGTGGAAGGCGATGTTGTAGACGGTGACTCCGCTGCTGTCGCCAATGCCGGGGAAGAAGAAGTTGGATCCGATCAGCGGATCGATGTTTTCGCGGATCTTGGGGAAATCGGTTTCGTTCAGGAGCTCCGCGGGTGGCGCATCGAGGAAATAATAGGCGTTAATGAGGGTGCGCAGGCCCACGGTGTCCGCGCCGAGGGCGGTGACATTGTTGTCTCCGAGGATGCCCAGATCCACGAGCAATGCGCGTTCCCCTTCATTCAAGCTGGCGTAAAGATCGATCGACTTGACGAGATCCCGGGCGAATTTGCCGTCCTTGAGTTTTCCCTCGAGGGAAGGCGCATCCGGGAAGCCCACCTCGATGATTTCCGCAAAGGCGGCTTGTTGCGTTTCGTTGAGGGTCGCAACGAAGTCGGCAAAGGAATTGAAGCCCGGGAGGAGCTCCTCTTCGGTCATGGTTTCCGTCACGACTTCGGTAATGGTTTCCGTGTCGAGGTCCTCGTTCGTCGTGGAGGGGATTGCGAGGAGCGCGAGCACGCGGTCCACCAAGGCCTGGAGTTCAGGCGAGAGGGTGATGCCGAGGCTTCTGGCGGCATCGAGGGCGTTCTGGAGTGCGGTCGGATCGAGTTCGATGCCGGCCTCGAGTGCGGTGGCGATCGCGGCGATGGTGGTTTCGGTCCAGTTTTGGGCGATGGCCTGATCGGCGGGCGGAAGCTCGCTGATGTTATTCACGCTCTGGGTGTCGCCGTTGGTCTTGGTGATCGAGAGCTGGCCGGGCGTGAGGACCGCGGTGCTGCCGTCGGTGAAGTTGATGGAGATCGAGCCGTGGGCGACCACGATGGTCTGAATGCCGGCGGGATTCATGCCGACGGTGAACGTGGTGCCGCGGGCGCCGGCGAGGCCTCGTGCGGTGCGAATGCTGTAGTCGTAGGTGACGCCTTCGGGTTTTTGCAGATCGGAGACGACGGCGCCCTGCTTGAGGTCGAGGACGGCCTGATGGGTGACGTTGGTCTCGGATGTGCGATTTTCGGAGATGCTTTCGAGGAGCAGCGTGGTGTTGGGCGTGACGATGGATTTGACGCCGGGCATCGGGGTGAGGACGACGCGTCCGTCGGCACCGGTGACGATGCGGGTGCCGATGATCACGGTCTCGCCTTTGACGATGGGCCGCAGGGCGGCTTCATCGGGACGTTGCAGCGAGGCTTCTCCGCTTACGAAAATAACACGCACCGTTTGTGCGGGAAGGACCAGAGTCATCATGAGCGCCAGTCCGAAGGTCGCGAACAAGGTAGAAAGTCTCATAAGAAATATGAGGCATTGAATCTTCTAATTTGGGGCTTAATACAAGGGGTTTTCCATTAGGTGAAATTCCCGACCCCCGCTTTCCTGCAGAAAATACCGCCCACATGGAGAGCCCGGATCGGGGTGACGCTGGTGGTGGGGACGGCTCTGGGGTTGCTGGTGGAATGGGTGCCGCTGAAGCAGGTGGAGTGGCTGACGGAACGGTATCGGCTGCGTGCCAGGGAACGGTGGGCCCTGTTGCCGACGACGGGAGACGTGCTGGTGCTGGCGATCGATGAAAAGGCGCTTGCGGTTCACAAGCAGTGGCCGTTTGCCCGCTCGGTCCACGGGCAATTGATGGAATGGTTGGGGCGGCACGAAAAGGTGAGGCCGGCGGTGATGAGCTGGGACTTTGTATTCGGGGAGGAGACTTTCGATCCCAAGCTCGACCTCATGTTCGCGGCCCCGCTGGCGTCGACCGGTTATCCGATCGTGATGGGCGCGTTTGGCGATCCGGCTGCGCGCGGGCTGTTCTCCCAGGGCAAACCCGCTCCGCGCCTGGGCAAGACGCGTCCGCTGGACGTTCCTCCCGACGTCGTCCGGTCGCTGCCGGACGTATATGGACTCCAGATACCGATTGTTCCTTTGCTGGACGTGACGCGGTTTGCGTTGCTTGACGCACAGTCGGACGATGACGGAGTGATCCGGCGCCTGCCGATGGTCATACGTGTGGGTGACAAGCTGTTCCCGAGTCTGGTGCTCGGCACGCTCATGGCGTATTGGAGTGAAGAGGACGTGGTGGTGCGTCCCGGCGACGCGGTTGTGCTGGCCCCGGGCACCCCGCGCGAGCGCAGCATTCCCATCGATGCCGACGGCTATTACCATCTGAATTATCGTTACGAACTGCGCGAGGCCGGCGTGACGGAAGGGATCGAGGCGATCTCGTATCAGGACATCTATGAGTCGCTGGCTTCCTGGGCGCCGTTCGAAGGTGATGTGGTGCCGTTGCCGGTGGCGGGCCGGATTCTCGTCGTGGGCCAGACCGCGACGGGATTGAGCGATATTGGTCCGAGTCCTTTGCGCAGCCAGAGCGGCAAGGTGCTGGCGCACATCAACGCCATTGAGAACATTCTGCGGGGCGATTATCTGGTGCACTGGCCGGTGTGGCCGGGGGTGTGCGTGGTGCTGGCGTTCGGGTTGTGGTCGGCCTGGCTGCTTGATCGTAAACGCGTGTGGTATTTTGCATCGATTGCCCTGTTCATGATTCTTTGCGTGGCGGCGGCCTGGCTGGCCTTGGTGGCTAAAAACATCATGATGCCGATGGCGGCCCCGCTGGTGGCGTTTACGTTGCAACAGACGGCGGTTGCGATGCTCAAAATCCGGGAGGAGCAGGCCCAGCGGGATCGTATCCGGCGGATGTTTGGCTCGTATGTGTCGCCGGAACTGGTGCGGCGCATGGTGGATGCGCGGGCCGAACCGCAGCTTGGCGGACACGAGGACGAGATCACGGCCTTCTTCAGCGACATCCAGGGGTTTTCGGCGTTTTCGGAAATTTTGCCCGCCGCGGATCTCGTGCAGCTGCTCAACGAATATCTCGGCTCAATGACCGACATTCTGCAGGAGAGCGGCGGTGCGCTGGATAAATACATCGGTGACGCGGTTGTCGCGATGTTCGGCGGCCTGGTGCCATTGCCCGATCATGCGCGGCGGGCGTGCGAGTCGGCCGCAAAAATGCAGCTGCGCCAGGGGGAGTTGCGCGAGAAATGGAAGGCCCAGGGAGACCGCTGGCCGGGGCTTGTCCATGCCATGCGCACGCGCATCGGCCTCAACTCAGGCCGGGTCGTGGTGGGCAACATGGGTTCGCACCACCGGTTTAATTATACGATGATGGGCGACGCGGTGAACCTCGCCGCGCGTTGCGAAAGCGGCGCGAAGACCTTCGGCGCCTACACGGTGGCGACCGGGACAACGGTATCGGCGGCGAAGGCGGCGGGATGCGAATGCGTGTTTCGCGCGCTTGATCGCATCGTGGTGAAGGGGCGTCGCGAGGCCGTGGAGATTTTCGAAATCGTGGGGCTTTCGCCCGCACACCTGCCGGAGGGCGCGGCGCGTTGCCTTGAATTGTTTGCGGAGGGGCGGGCTCATTATTTGAAACAGGAGTGGGACGCGGCGATCCGGTGCTTTGAGGCGGCGGCTCCGCTCGAGCCCTTGCAGCCGGAGCGCGACGAAGGCGTTGAGTCGAATCCCTCGCTCATCATGGGGGCTCGCTGCCGGATGTTGGGCGAGCATCCGCCGGGCGCCGGCTGGGACGGGGTTTTCAGGATGACCACCAAATGAAATTCTTGCGATGGAGTGCTCTGACGCCGGTCGTTTTGCTGGCACTTGTTTTGATGGCGAGACCGGCGGCGGGCGTGGAGCTGGGTCATGTCGAGGGCCGGGTATTGGCGCGCGTCGAGAGCGGCGCAAAACCGGAGCGCGTGCAATCCGGGCACCCGTTGTCACCGGGGGTTGCGTTGGTCACGGGCGATGCCTCGCGTTTTGAGATAGTCATGCTGGACGGCGGTTGCTGGAGGGTGGGGCGCCGTGCGCTGTTTGTTTTCACCGACCGCGGCGCGCGCCTTCTCGCGGGGACGGCTTTGGTGCGCGTGCCCCCGGAAACCGTGTGGCGGGTGGAGAGCCTGCGGAGCCAGATCGCGCTGCCTGCCGGAACATGGATGGTGCATGCGGTGGACAATCGCGGGCTGAAGGTCGTGTGCCTGGATTCCGCGGAGGATGTGCACGGGCTTGGTGAAGGCGCGACTCCGCTGGAAACACCGGTGGCGCTGCGGCTGCGCCCGGGGGAGCTGGCATTTCTGCAGCCGGGCGGACGCAGTTTCAGTCCGGTCGTCACGGTTTTCCTGGAGGAACTGCTGGCGACGAGCCGGCTGGTGAACGGCTTTCCCGAGGAGTTTCCGGGGATGCGCAGGCTGTTGAACCAGGCGGTTGCTCAACGTGAGCGCCTCAAAACGTTGTCCAATGCCGTGGTGGTGGGAGCGCCGGACGCGGGTGGTTTTCAGATCGCGGTGCCGGCGCAAAAATAACCGATCGTTGTTCCCTCGATATGCTGCCGATCCTTAAGATCAGTGATAACCGTCGTTTCCTCGTCACCGCCGGGGGCGCGCCCTTCTTTTACCTTGGTGACACGGCCTGGGAGTTGTTTCACCGGCTCGATCGCGAAGAGGCGGCGTGGTATCTGGAGAACCGCGCGGCCAAGGGCTTTAACGTCATCCAGGCCGTGGCGCTGGCCGAACTGGACGGATTGAACACGCCGAATGCCTATGGTGCGTTGCCGTTGCACGATTTCGATCCGGCGCGGCCCAACGAGGCGTATTTTGAGCACGTGGACTGGGTGATCGCGAAGGCGGAGTCGCTGGGCATGCATGTGGCGCTGCTGCCCACGTGGGGCGACAAGTGGAACAAGCGCTGGGGCGTGGGGCCCGAGGTGTTCACGCCCGAAAATGCGGAGGTGTTTGGCGAATGGCTGGGGCGTCGCTATCGCCAGAGTGCGATTATCTGGGTGCTGGGCGGAGATCGTGCGCCGGATAATGAGACGCACTTTGCAATTATCCGTGCCATGGGCGCGGGACTGCGGCGCGGCGATGGTGGAGCGCACCTGATCACCTTCCACCCTTGGGGCGGGACGGGATCGGCGGAGTGGTTTCACGGAGAGAGGTTCATCGATTTCAACATGCGGCAGAACGGGCACGAGCCGACGCATGCCCGCTATGCGAAGACGCGGGTCGATTATGACCGCACGCCAGTCGTGCCGGTCATCGATTCGGAGCCGCTTTATGAGGATCATCCGCTCTCTTTCGCCGCGGCCGACCATGGATATTCGATCGCGGCGGACGTGCGGCGGACATTTTATTGGGACGTGTTCGCGGGTGCCTTCGGGCATGCCTACGGGCATCATTCGGTGTGGCAGTTTTTCGCCGACGGGCGGGCGCCGGTCAACGGACCGATCATGTCGTGGCGGGAGGCGCTTGAGCAGCCGGGCGCGGGCCAGATGATTCATGGTCGCCGGCTCATCGAGTCTCGTCCGATGCTCACGCGCGTGCCTGATGACGATCTGCTTGTGCCGGCAAATCCGCCGGCGATGGTGCCGGGTGCCGGACGGTATCGTTTCGCGGGGACGCGAGATGCGGAGGGCCGTTACGCGATGATTTATGCGCCGGCGGGACGGGCCTTTTCAGCCCGGATGAACCGGCTTGCGGGACCGCGGGTGAAGGCGTGGTGGTTTGATCCGCGCACGGGTGTGTCGGCAGCGGCGGGCGAATTCGCGAACGAGGGCGAGGTTGCGTTCATGCCACCGACTCCGGGCGAGGATCTCGATTGGGTGCTCGTCCTTGACCAGGTTTCGCAGGGTTACGGCGCGCCGGGAAAATAGACCGGTGAAAAGGTTCGGGGCACGCAACGGGGCATTCGCCTGACGCTGCCCCGGCCTTCGTCTTTCGATGACGCGGAAGGCTCCTGGCGTGACGTTCAGAAACTCAAGAAACCCGGTCCAATTCAAGCCGCCGGCGAACGAACCGGCGGCGGCGTTCTTCGGTGAAGTCCGCCGCGTAAACCCGGGTGGAGAGATCGATCAATCCCTGGCGGAGGCGCCCGGGAGACATGCCAGCGGGCTGGAAGGCCACGTCGAACAGTGTGCAACGTTCCCATGCGCCCGGATGGAGAAGCCGGCCGGCGCGGGCGAGCCGGTCATAGAGCGGCGTGCCTGGGAATGGTGTGAGCACGGTGAGTTGAATTTCGTAGAGCTCGCTGCGTCGGATAAATTCCCAGATGCGATCAAAGGAGTCCGGGGTGTGTGCATCGAGGCCGAGGACGAAGCAGCCGTTGACGGTGATGCCGTGGTCCTGGATGCGGCGGATGTCCTCGGCGTAGCTGGAAACCTGGCGTGCCTTCCAGTTGCCTTTGAGTTCGATGCCTTCGACTGCGTCGCCCGGATCCTCCAGCCCGATGAGAATCTGGGCGCAGCCAGCGCGGGCCATTTTTTGAAGCAATGGTTTGTCCTTCGCGACGGAGATATCGGTTTCGGTAAACCAACGGATGCGCTCCGGAACCAGTGCATCCATGAGTGCGTGCCCATGCCGCCGGTCGACGAAGGTGTTGTCATCGGCAAACTCGATGAAGGGATGGGGCCAGATTTTGCGGATGCGGTGCAGTTCGGCCAGGACCTTGGGAACGGGTTTGGTGCGATGACCGGGTTGGAGCCGGATGGAGGCGGCGCAAAATTCGCAATTCCACGGACAGCCGCGCGTGGTCTGAAGGGTGATGCGATTGTAGCGCGAGGGGTCGAGCAGGTCGAACCGCGGCATGGGTGCGTCGGCCAGATCAAACGGCTTGTCGGCCTGGTAGCGGGATTGCAGACGGCCTTGCTCGACGTCGGAGAGGAGTCGTGGCCAGCACGGCTCCGCTTCGCCCACGACAATGGCGTCGGCGTGTTGCGCGGCTTCATCGGGGCACAGTGCGACGTGCAGCCCGCCGAGGACGACCTGGGTGCCCGCCGTGCGATAGCGGGCGGCGAGGCGATAGGCGTCTTTGATCATCGCGGTGAAACTGGAAATCGCCACGAGGTCGAACGGCCCGGGGAGGCGGGCGGAGATGTCCGGCGCATCCACGTCGGGGATTTCCAAATACGTGATCTCGTGGTGATCGGGCGTGAGCCCGGCGAGCGTGAGCAGACCGAGGGAGGGGAGGGACGCGATGACTTTGCTGCGTTCGACGAAGCCGGGCAGGTTGAGCCCGATGCGCATGAGTTCCTGATCGACGACCCGAACACCGCTAAGGGCGATGAATCCGATTTTCATGGGAATGCGGAAACATCCGCGAAGGAAGGACCGGGCGGCTAGCCGAGGTGAATCAAGAGCGCCACAATACCGAGCAGGGTGGCGCCGGCGGGGATGAAAAACAGGTGGCGGAAATACGGGCGCCACGCGGTGAGAAAGCAGTTGGCTGGCATGGTGACCATGGCGACCGCGAGCAGGGGCGAGGCGAAGGAGGTCCAGGGCGTTTGGAGGGGACCGACGCTGAGGGCGTAGAGGATGTTAATCAGCCCGATGCCAAAGAAGGCGATGTGGCCAAGCCGGACCAGGCGGCGGGGAAGGGCATCGTAGCCGCCCAGCCAGCCGGGTTTATGGAAGCGGAGGCCGATCAACGCACCGGAGGCGGCTCCGCCGAGAAAGCCCCACCAGCCGACCAGAAGGTTAAAGTGCGAGTCCATCGGCGGTGGAGCGGAGTTGTTCGAGGGCGTCGGTAAAGGCCCTGCGCTTGGTGGCGGGGAGGGAGGCTTCGACCGCTTGAAGCGAGGCCTGATAGGCGGTAACGGCTCGTTGCCAGCGGGTCCGCCCCTTTGGACTGAGCGTGACGACGTGCTGGCGAAGATCGGCGGGGTTGGGCACGGAGCGGATGAAGTCCTCGGCCTTCAGCCGGCGGATGAGTCCGGTGACATTGGAGGGATCCACCAGCAGTTGTGCGGCAAGCGCCGAGGCCGGCAGTCCGTCGGGCGCGGCGGCGAGGAGATTGAGGACGTTGAACTGGGCGGAGGTCAGGCCGAACGGCTGGAACACCCGCTGGGCGGCTTTTTCAAGAACACGCGCCGTGCGCACCACATCGAGAACGGGAGACATGAATGAAGGGAATGCGTCAGATAGTTGATACGTCAAGTATTCATTTGATATATCAAGTAAATCTGTCGGACACGAAAAAGCCCCGGCGGGGCGGCCGGGGCTTGGAGAGTGGACGCGGCATTCTGCCGCGTTCCGGAGGAGGGATTCGAGCCAACGCGGCAGGATGCCGCGTCTACTCTACCGGTGACTTATTTCTTCAGCGCGGTGGCGATGCGGGCGAGGGCCGTCTCGACGTTTGCACGGGAGTTGAAGGCACTGATGCGCACGTGGCCTTCGCCACACTTGCCGAAGCCGGCGCCGGGGGTGCAGACGACCTGGGCCTCGTTGAGGAGCTTGTCGAAGAACGCCCAGGAATCGGTGCCGGTGTTGACCCAGATGTAGGGCGCGTTGTCGCCGCCGATGCAGGTGAAGCCGAGCTTTTGCACGGCGTCGCGGATGAGCGCGGCGTTGGCCAGATAGAAGTCGGTCATCGCCTTCACCTCGGCCTTGCCCTCGGGCGTGTAGATGGCGGCGGCGGCTTTTTGCACGGGGTAGGAGACGCCGTTGAACTTGGTCGTGTGGCGGCGATTCCAGAGGGCGTGGACGGACTGGGCGTTGCCGGCGGCGTCGTAGGCGACGAGCTTCTTCGGCACCACGGTGTAGGCGCAGCGCGTGCCGGTGAAGCCGGCGGTCTTGGAGAAGCTGCGGAATTCGATCGCGACCTCATCGGCGCCGGGGATCTCGTAGATGGAGTGCGGGATCTTCGGATCGCGGATGTAGGCCTCGTAGGCGCTGTCGAAGAGGATGAGGGCCTTGTTGGCCTTCGCGTAGGCGACCCAGGCGACGAGTTGTTCGCGGGTGGCGACGGCACCGGTCGGATTGTTGGGGAAGCAAAGGTAGATCAGGTCCGTGGCAACCGACGGGATGGCGGGCACGTAGCCGTTGGCGGGCGTGGAATCGAGGTAGGTGATGCCGGCGTAACGTCCGTCGAGGTTGGCGCCGGTGCGGCCGGCCATGACGTTGGTGTCGACGTAGACCGGATACACGGGATCGGGGATCGCGAGCTTCAGGCCCTCGGTGGCGAAGATTTCCTGGATGTTGCCGCAATCGCACTTGGAGCCGTCGGAAACGAAGATCTCATCGGCGGCGACGGGGCAGTCGCGGGCGGCATAGTCGTGGGCGGCGATGGCTTCGCGAAGGAAGGCGTAACCCTGCTCGGGACCGTAGCCCTTGAACGTGGCGCGGACCGCCATCTCGTCGACGCCGGCATGGAAGGCCTTGAGCACCGACGGGGAGAGCGGCTCGGTGACATCGCCGATGCCGAGACGGATGACGGGCTTGTCGGGATTCGCAGTGGTGTAGGCCGTCACGCGCTTGGCGATATCGGAGAACAGGTAGGAAGCCTTCAGCTTCAGGTAGTTTTCGTTGATACGGATCATGGTAAGGGTTGTTTGAAAATGCGTCCCGACGGGCGAAAAACTTGAATAAGCGCGGCGGTGGAGCTTAGTTCAAGCCTCGCGTTTCCCCGCGCGCCCCTCCGTTACATGCAAACCATTACGTCCGTTTCCGAGATGCAGGCGCTGTCCGAGCGCCTGCGCATGCAAGGCCAGCGCATCGGCCTGGTGCCCACCATGGGTGCGTTGCATGAGGGGCATTTGAGCCTCGTTAAAATCGCATCGGATATCGCGGATGTCATCGTGGTGTCGATTTTTGTGAATCCAACGCAGTTCGGGCCAAGCGAGGATTTCACCAAGTATCCGCGTCCGCTGGAGGCTGACCTGGCGGCCTGCGAGGCGGCGGGGGTTGACTACGTGTTCGCGCCGGAACCGGGGGAGATTTACCCGAAAGGCTACTCAACCTTCGTGGTCGAGGAATACATCGCCAAGCCGCTGGAAGGCGCCTCGCGTCCGTCGCATTTCCGCGGCGTGACCACGGTGGTGGCGAAATTGTTCAATATCGTGCGCCCGCATTTTTCGGTTTTCGGCCAAAAGGACGCGCAACAGGTGGCGGTGATTCACAAGATGGTCGCCGATCTCAATTTTGCGGTGGAGATCATCATCGCGCCGACGTTGCGGGAAGCGGACGGCCTCGCGATGAGTTCGCGCAACCGATATCTCACCAACACGCAACGCGTCGAGGCGCTGGTCATCAGCCGGGCGTTGCGCAAGGCCACCGAGATGGTCGCGGGCGGTGAACGTCGCGTGGACCGCCTGATCGCCGAGGCGACCCACCTCATCGGCCAGCACCGGCGTGTGCGGGTCATTTATGTATCCATCGTCGACCGCCTCACCATGGAAGCCGTCAAGGGCGAGATCACTCCCGGCAAATCGCTGATGGCGATCGCCGCCTGGGTCGACGAAGTGCGTTTGATCGACAACGAAATCCTGTGAGCCCCGGACCCTCTTACGACGTCCTGGTCATCGGCAGTGGTATCGCCGGGTTGAGCTTCGCGCTGAAGGTCGCCCGCCTCGGGCACTCGGTCGCGATTCTCACCAAGAAGAACCAGGCCGAGTCCAACACCAACTATGCGCAGGGCGGCATCGCCGTCGTGACCGCGGAGACCGATGATTTCAGCAAGCACGTGAAGGACACCCTCGTGGCCGGCGACGGCCTCTGCGACGAGAAGGTGGTGCGCGAGATCGTGCGCGACGGTCCCGCCCGCGTGCGGGAACTGGTCGACATGGGCCTGGAGTTTTCCCGGGACAAGGAGGGAGGCTACGATCTCGGGCGCGAGGGCGGCCACACCGAGCGCCGCGTGCTCCACGTGAAGGACGTTACCGGCAAGGCCATCGAGAGCGCGCTGATCAAGGCGTTGTCGAAAGAACCGCGCATCGCGATGTTCGAACACACCTTCGCGATCGACGTCGTCACCCGCCGCAAGGTCGCCGGCCCCGGTTCGCGCGGCGCCGACCGCGTGGTGGGCGTCTATGCGCTCGATGTGCGCGATGGCCGCGTGCTCACGTTTCAGGCGCCGGTCGTGATGTTGTCCACCGGCGGGGCGGGGCAGGCCTACCTGTATTCAACCAATCCCGACATCGCGACCGGTGACGGCATCGCGATGGCCTACCGTGCGGGCGTCGAGGTGCGCAACATGGAGTTCATCCAGTTTCACCCGACCGCGCTATATTCGATCACGGGCAAACGGTTTCTCATCAGCGAGGCGGTGCGCGGCGAAGGCGCCATCCTGCGCAACGCCGCGGGCGAGGCCTTCATGAAGGATTATCACCCGATGGCCGATCTCGCCCCGCGCGACATCGTGGCGCGCGCGATCGATGCCGAGATGAAAAAGAGCGGCGCGCCCCACGTGTGGCTCGATATCACGCACCGCAACGATGCGTTCCTGCGCACCCGCTTCCCGCAAATTTACAAGACCTGCAAGGATCTCGGGATTAACATCGCGAAGGACATGATCCCGGTCGTGCCCGCCGCGCACTACACCTGCGGCGGCGTCGCCACGACGCTCTCCGCCGAGACCACGCTCGCGGGACTCTACGCCTGCGGCGAGGTGGCTTGCACCGGATTGCACGGGGCGAACCGGCTCGCGTCCAATTCACTGCTGGAGGCCGTGGTGATGGCGCACCGCGGCGCGGCTTCGGTTGATCGTTATTTGAAGAAGACGGGACGTCTCCCGGTTCCGAAGATCCCGGGATGGGTGGATCCGGGTGGCGGTGACATCGACGAACGCGTGGTGGTGGCGCATAACTGGGACGAGTTGCGCCGCACGATGTGGGATTACGTGAGCATCATGCGCACGACGCGCCGCCTCGAGCGCGCCCGCACGCGCATCGCCACGCTCACCCGGGAGATTCACGAGTATTACTGGAATTTTGCGGTCGATTCCCGGCTCCTGGAGTTGCGCAACCTCACCCAGGTTGCCGAGCTGATCGTTGCCTGCGCCCTTCAACGCAAGGAAAGCCGGGGCCTCCACGCGATCACCGACTACCCCAAGACCAAGAAAGTCGCTCGCGACTCCCGCATTCGGAAAACCTGATTTGGCGGTAACTATCCCATTTCAGGTCATGAGCTAAGACTAATTTGTCACTTAATAAGTGACAAATTGGGTTTGAGGCAAGTGGCTGGATTTGGGTGATTTTGGTGGAAATCTACCAGAATCTACCATTTCTAGGACCCATGTCATCCCCTAATGACCCTGTGTCCCGTGTGCTGGAGCTGTCTCATCAGCTCGGCCGTGAAGAGCGCAAGCTCGCCATCCTCGGCGAGGGCAACACTTCGGCCCGCCTCTCCGACGACACGTTTGTCGTCAAAGCATCCGGCTCCAACCTCGCCACGTTGTCCGCCGCCGGCACCGCCGAGTGCCGCTTCGACAAACTGGTCCCCTTGCTCTCCGTCGAATCCATGACCGACGCGGCGGTCGATGAGGCGCTCTTCGCCGCCCGCGTTTCGGCCGACTCGAAAAAACCCTCCGTCGAGGCGATCTTCCACGCCTACCTGCTCACTCTGCCTGGCGTGAACTTTGTCGGACACACACATCCAATCACGGTTAACCAGATACTCTGCTCCACTCATGGGCGCTCGTTCGCCACCCACCGCCTCTTCCCCGATGAAATCGTCTGCTGCGGCGTGGAGAGCGTGTTCGTTCCCTACACCGATCCGGGCCTGAAACTTTCGCAGGCGATCAAGACGGCCGTGGAGGACTACATCACCCGCCTGTCCCGTGCGCCTCGTATCATCCTCCTCGAAAACCACGGCCTGATCGCGCTCGGTGCCACGCCCGAAGCCATCCTTGCCGGCACCTTGATGGCCGCCAAGGCCGCCGAGATCTACATGGGCGCCGCCGCCATCAGCGCCGTCCCCCGTTTCCTGAAACCTGAACAAGTCGAGCGCATCGCCGGCCGCCCCGACGAACACTACCGGCAGAAGGCGCTCGGACTCTGAGCCCGAGCGCAGTCCAGAGCTAAGAGTCCAGAGTCTAGAGCCAGAACCGCTCCTAACTCCGATTCTTACTCTCAGCTCTCAACTCTCAGCTACCGACTTCCGCCGCTCTCAGCTTCCGCCCTCCGATTCCGCCTACTTTCCGATCCTACTCGCTACCCGCTACTTCAATGAACTACACCCACGTCAACTTCCTCTGGGATGATGCCAAAGCCGCGTCCCTCGATCCCGTCGGCCGCCTCGTTTACCGCTCCAACCTCCTCGGCAGCGACCAACGCATCACCAACACCGGCGGCGGCAACACCTCCTCCAAGCTGAAGGAAAACGACCCGCTCACCGGCGAATCCACCGAAGTCCTCTGGGTCAAAGGCTCCGGCGGCGACCTCCGCACCTCCAACCGCGACAACTTCTCCTCCCTCTACCAGGACAAGCTCATCGGCCTCCAGCAGGTCTATGCCGCCAAGGCCAACAAAGGCATCAAGTCCGAGGCCGAGGACGCGATGGTGAACATGTATTTCCACACCACGTTCAACCTCAACCCCCGCGCCTCCTCGATCGACACGCCGCTGCACTCCTTCCTGCCCGGCAAGCACGTCGATCACATGCACCCCAACGCGATCATCGCCATCGCCGCCTCGAAGAACTGCGAAAAACTCACCCAGGAAATCTTCGGCGGCGACATGGCCTACGTCCCCTGGATGCGCCCCGGCTTCGAGCTCGGCCTCGCCATGCAGGAAGTCGCCCGCAAGCAACCCGCCGTCAAAGCCATCATGATGGGCCAGCACGGCTTCATCTCCTGGGATGACAACGAGAAGGTCTGCTACACCCGCACCCTCGACCTCATCGAAAAAGCCGCCGCCTACATCGAGGCGAAATACGCCGCCAAAGGTGGCGACGCCACGGCCTTCGGCGGACCCAAATACGCCGCCCTCGCCCCCGAAGCCCGCGCCACCGCCTTCGCCGCCATCCTCCCCTGGCTCCGCGGCCAGGTCTCCCAGCAGAAACGCTTCATCGGCACCGTGCAGGACGACGAGAAGATCCTCCGCTTCGTCAACTCCAAGGACGCCGCCCGCCTCGCCGAACTCGGCACCAGCTGCCCCGACCACTTCCTCCGCACCAAGATCAAGCCCCTCTACATCGACTGGAATCCCCAGTCCGAAGACGCCGCCACGCTCAAGAAGAAGCTCGCCGCCGGCCTCGACCAATACCGCAAGGACTACGCCGCCTACTACGCCGCCTGCAAACGCGCCAACTCGCCCGCCATCCGCGACGCCAACCCCACCGTCGTCCTCATCCCCGGCCTCGGCATGATCGCCTGGGGCAAGGACAAGTCCGAATCCCGCGTCACCGCCGAGTTCTACAACTGCGCCGTCGAAGTCATGCGCGGCGCCGAGGCGATCGACACCTACATCTCCCTCCCGCAACAAGAAGCGTTCGACATCGAATACTGGCTCCTCGAAGAGGCGAAACTCCAGCGCATGCCCGCCGAGAAAGAACTCGCCCGCCAGTCGATCGTCGTGATCGGCGCCGGCTCCGGCATCGGCAAGGAAACCGCCCACCGGCCGCCAACATCACCGACCGCGCCAGCATCCGCGCCATGTTGGACAAAGTCGCGCTCGCCTACGGCGGCTTCGACAGCATCTGCGTGACCGCCGGCATCTTCGTGCCCTCCGACACGTCCGGCCACATCCCCGACGACAAGTGGGCGCTCACCTTCAACATCAACGTCACCGGCAGCTACCTCGTGGCCGACGAAGCGTTCAAGACCTGGAAAGAACAAGGCCTCCGCGGCAACTTGGTCCTCACCACCTCCGCCAACGCCGCCGTGGCGAAGAAAGGCTCGCTCGCCTACGACACGTCGAAAGCCGCCGCGAACCACCTCGTCCGCGAACTCGCGATGGAGCTCAGCCCGCTCGTCCGCGTCAACGGCGTCGCCCCCGCGACGGTTGTGCAAGGCTCCGCCATGTTCCCCCGCGACCGCGTGATCGGCTCGCTGGCGAAATACGCGATCCCTTACACGGACGACGAAGCGACCGACAGCCTCGTGACGAAGCTGGCCCAGTTCTACGCCGACCGCACATTGACCAAGAGCCCGATCACCCCGGCCGACCAAGCCGAGGCCTACTTCCTCCTCGTGACGAAGCGCCTCAGCAAAACCACGGGCCAGATCGTGACCGTCGACGGCGGCCTGCACGAAGCGTTCTTGCGCTAAGCCGTAGGGCCTGACTTCGCGTCAGGCCTCACGCGGGCGTCGTCCGACGACGCCCGCCGTTCACTTTCCTGCGCTGTTTACGACCCAGCGCAGGCCAATACAGGTTAAGGAAAAAGAGCCGCGCATCCGAAAGGGTGCGCGGCTTTTTCGTGCATACCCCGATCATGGCGTAGAAGGGTAAGGTAAATAATGGATAGGGCCGTTTTTTAAACTGCTATCCTCAATCGATTGGCAGAAGATCGAATCTCATGATGAGCAAATCCCTTCGGCGCTGGGGTGTGGTTTTATTCTACACATTAGTAGCGGTGATTGCGGCTCCAAGCTGCGCTCAAGCATGGCACTTGTTGGCCAACACGCTTTTGAAAACCGAGTGGCCGCTAGTTCTCCTTCTGCGCTACATGTTAGGGCTGGCGGTGCTCACCACTGTTATCGTCAAGCTTGCTCCCCGTTCGGGGCATTTTCGTCATCAGCGTTGGCTTAGATTCCCTCCGCTATCTCTGAGCGTGCCGCTTGGTGGGCTAATCGCGTGGATACTGGCAGAACTTTGCCGGGGTATGCCTTCCGGATTGGCTGACGTTTGGTATGCGCTCGCATTTGGCTGCGCAGCATTATCGGCATTAGGATTATTTTGGCTGATTTTCGAAATCTGCTTCGGTTCACGATCCTGTAGTCACAACCATAATGACGCATGTGAAAGCGACGAAGGTGTATTGGCCCTACCAAAGCCTTCTCCGGAACCGAACAAGATTAATGTGAAGCGCGTTTTGGCTTGGGCGAGGGACGAGTCACCAATTTCACAGCAATCCGAAGATTGGCTCGATGTGAGCCATCGGGCGCGTCGTGTGGTAGATGCACTCCTCACCCGACGGATTGGCAGTCGCAGTTCACGTCGTTCTCAAACCGTAGTCATTCAAGGCTGGTTTGGGAGTGGCAAATCAAGCTTGGTGAGAATGGTAAGCGAAGAGGCTAAACGTCGCGATGCCACGCGATTGGTATTTGTTGAAATGAACTGCTGGGGGTTCGATTCCGGAACACAAGTTATCGAGCACGTGCTGACCCGGTGCGTTGACGCGCTTCACGAACACATTGACTGCACCGCATTACGCTCTGCGCCGTCGGACTATGCACGAGCGGTGTCATCCAACTCTTCGGGATGGGCCGGCGCCCTTGTTCAAGGATTGTTTAGCGCTACAACGCCCGCCGAGCAGATAGAACGTTTCGCCCCACTATTGAATGCGGTGAATCTACAGTTGGTGGCAGTGATAGAGGATACGGATCGCAATACTGAGGGTCTAGCGAGTGGCCAAATTGAGGCTATGCTTCACCACTTTCGTAGTGTGGATCGTATGTCGTTCATTTTGACAGCGGGAGAAAAGAGCCTGATCGAATTTCCTAAAATCGCCGAACACATCGAGTTTTTGCCGCCTTTGCGTAAGGAAATGTCGCTCCCGTTGATCGATGCATTGAGAACACATTTTCTAGCTGCGACCGATTGGGTGGACCCCGTGCGCAACCTTGATCCAGTGGGAAACGTAGAGAGGAATCGGCCGGCCGCACTTTGGGCCGAGGCCGAATCAACCACCTACGGATGGCGTATATTTGGTATCGTTCATCCGGCATGGGTAGACGGGATCGCAATGCTCATTACCACGCCTCGCGCGCTGAAAGCGATTATCCGATCCTATACCGTGGCTTGGGACGTTCTAAAAGGTGAGGTGGACATTGATGAATTACTAATGGTCGTAACACTACGACATGCTGCACCTGGAGTTTTTTCATTCGTGGGGCGGCATCTGAATCAGTTGCGATCGCTAGCGCGGAGCGCAACGCGTGACGAAGCGCTTCATG
The DNA here is from genome assembly GCA_029266495.1 of Rariglobus sp. GTDB lineage: Bacteria > Verrucomicrobiota > Verrucomicrobiia > Opitutales > Opitutaceae > Rariglobus. Next base: position 105,342 of record JAQSWS010000030.1, read on the forward strand.
CACGTGTGGTCGCTGATCTGAAAGATGAATGGCGCGCGATATGTGAGAAAGGGGAGTTTCCTGCTGATGCAGCCTTGGGCCTTGTGGCGGAACTCCTTCCTGCATTCGCCACTGCAATGGGACATAAGTATTTTACTCACGGCAACCGGGTTCAAAGCCTGCGTAATGAAGAAGGCCCGGATTATTGGGAACGGCTGACAGCGGAGCGACTCGATGGGAAAAGCATAATGGACCAATCTGTGATGGCTGCGTTAGTCGCCTCCGGAAAATCAAGTAAGGATGCGAATGCTTTGGGAGATTGGATGTGTAGTGAGCCGAAGGTCGCGGAGCTCGTCGCGTTTTTCACGAAAAAATCCTCTCTATTCAAGGGATGTGAACTACAGATTCTTTCAGGATTCCTAGGTGTTATGCGTGCTCGTCACGGCAACCAAGCGACGCGCGAGTTACCGGCATTCCAGTCTCTTGGATGGGGGCGAACATCTCGTTTTCAGGTCGAGGCTGAAAAGCTTCATCTTTGGTTAGAAGCCGAGATTCGTGCGTGTTTTCCAAAACACTTAAGGCTGGCATGCGATCTTTATGGAGATCACGCGCACGAGTCTAGTGCTGCTCCGCGCTTTCGGTCTCTCTTGCTAGAACTCACTCAATTGTTTTTTGAGAAATGCTCAGGGAGCATGCTTGCGGATGCGTTAGATCCTGTTTCCCCATGGACGCTCAACAACTTGTTTTTTGCATACGGAGCGAATGAATCGGAACAAATGCTCACTCGAGGAGAAGACTGGAAATTTCTGATGCCTGTATTGCTCGATGGCATGCGCACTAATCCGAATGTGCTAGTGCCAACCGCTGTGTTCACCTTTTTCCAAATAGGCGCGGGAGTGAGCATGGGTCAGCTCGATTTCCGAGACGATGTGGTGCAGGACTTTTTGGGTGAAAAAAAGGGAGAGTTCTATGCTATAATTGCCGGCTTCAATCCGCACGTCGTTCAATTTGAGTCGCGTTATCAAGTGGGGCTTGAGCGCGCTGTCGTATGTGCAGAGGCACGTGTTCGCACTGCACGCACCAAGTCGATCGACGAGAAACCGGATCGGGCCATTGGTTAATCAGAAAATTGTTAGGTGCTAGGACGGTGCTCGCTCGATTCTGAGCGACCTATCGCAGGCCAATACAGGTTAAGGAAAAAGCCGCGCATCCGAAAGGGTGCGCGGCTTTTTCGTCGCTGAGGGACCAGACCGACTCGAGATCAGACTGTTGTTGTCGCTATGGACCTCACTTAGATCGGCTCTTTCGCAAGCCATGTGGAAGCTTTGAAACCTCACTAACCAGACAGATTTCCCGGTAGTATGGGCGTGGCATAGATCCCGTCATGCGTTGGCCAAAAAATTTCTTGGTAAATGGGAATTTTTTCGGCTTCTCAAATCTACAACACACTTGAGGCCACTCCCAGTAATCATCGGTCTCCCACCGAATGCAGACAATGTCTCGATAGTTAATCCAGTAAATGTATTCAACTAAGACCGCGTCTTCGTCGTTGTCGTCTGAAAAATACCAAGAGTCTCCGACTTTCTTAATGTATTTGGCGAAGTTGCAGCCGGCGGTAAATTCAAGGTGTTCCTTTTGAATTGAGGTTAAAACCACGAGTGAATGAGGCGCCTCCTCCTTGCTGTGATTTTCCTGGGTATGAGGCAGTCTGCGATCAGCATCGCGGACTAGATACTCGCCGTATGAACCCCAATTTGGTTCCCATTCCGCCCGCATTTCCATCTCGGCTTTCAGCTTAGCTGCGTGAGCGAACTCTTCAGCAATCTCTCGGCGTGTGCATTTTTTGTTTAGCTGTTTGATGACCAGCCAAATCCCGCACCACAGTGCGGGAAGAAGGAAAAGGATGAGGGCTAGGACGCCTTGGTTTTCGTTCGTCCAGCGAAAAAGCTGATCAAGATTAACTGCGGCGAGATCGCGCACAATTGCTCATGCGGTCGCGCTGACATCCCTTCAATCACAATTCCGCTCTGCTGAACCAAGGACGCATTGAAAGGTTGCATCGATTTCTCGGCAGGCCCCTTTCCCGTTGGCTTCCTGGCTATGATTTCGGCCGAGCCCGAGGTTTGGCTCGATGAAAATCGTGTGGCGGTGTCCGTTGCGGGCGGGTTGGTTCGTTGATCAGGGAAAGAGCGCTTCCATTTCCATGAACGAATTTATGCCGGCTAAAACCAACACGCGTTACCGCTGGGTGATTGTTGCCGCTGGCGGACTGCTCGGCTGCGTGGCCATCGGGTCCCTGTTTTCGTTGCCGGAGGAAGCGCCGAAGGGGGAGCGCCGAAGGGGTCATGTTTTACCGTTTACCTTTTGAGTCGTCCCACTCGTCCGTTTCCCCATCTGTTGAACAACCATGTCATGCCTCGGCGTCCATTTGGCCCTCACAGATGAAGAAGTTGATAAGCTTGAGTCGCTCCCCAGCGATGCCGAGCGGCTTGAATACATTCAAGAGGATCTTGAGGAACGATATTTCTCTGAACACAGAGAATTCCTGGCCCAGTCCGACAAGGCTTGGGACGCCATTCACCGAGCTCTTGGCAACGGCGACTTGAGCTACACCTCGGGCCCCGATCCTCTCCGTTTCACCATTCTCGGTGGCACTCCGCTCTACTATGGAGGTGACTACATCATCTCACTGAAATTACCCCTCGCAGTGGGTGCGGTCGCCCAAGCCCTCCAATCGCTCACTCACGAGGATTTTCGGAAATGCTACGATGCAATGGACGCTGGCAAGTATGGCTTCCCTAAAAGCGATGAAGACTTCGAATATACATGGCGCTGGCTCACTGAAATCCGTGATTTTTATCAGCGCGCCGCAGAAGCCGAACGCTGCGTCATCTTCACCGCCGACCAGTAACAGGGAATCGTGCCCTCGAGCCGATGTAAGTGGTCGAGCCGGTATTGTGGGTCGAGCCAATGGGGTCGGGCCGTTACTTGCTACTTTTGACGAGCCAGCGATGTCAGAGGCAGGCGCGACGAGGCAACGGAGTCGGTCCGAACGTTTCGGATCCGTTCGTTGTCTGGTGTGTGGGAAAGAAGCCAGACCATCGCTGGCGCTCTACAAGTGAAACGAGAAAGGTCGCTGAGCCGGCGTTGACCTCGACGGCACGGGCCGCTGGCCCGCCTCCGCCTCGGTCGCCTTGGCCGAGCACGGTTTCTCCGCCACAGCCTCGGTTTGAATTAATCAACGAACCTCAATGACAGGCATTCGGGTTTGACCCTTTCGGATCGGGGGGCGGTCGTCTCTATCTCGACAACCAACCCTTGGCCGCCCGCATCGACGGCCGCTTTCCCGACCATGAAAATCCTCCGCGCACTGTTTGCCATCCCGGCCATCATTCTCCCGCTCCTCCTGCCCGCGCTCCGGGCGACGCCCGACGCGGCGCTGCCCGTGTTCAAGACCGGGGCGACCATCCTGTTTGTCGGCGATTCGATCACTGACGGCGGCCGCGCCAGAAAAGGCTCCGATTACAACCACACCATGGGTCAGGGCTACGCGTTCATTCTCGCCGCCCAGCTCGGAAACCGGCTCGCCGAGCGCAACCTCACTTTCATCAACCGGGGCATCAGCGGCAACCGCGTCCCCGAATTCCAATCGCGCTGGCAGACCGACGTCCTCGACCTCAAACCCGACGTCCTGAGCATCCTCGTCGGCATCAACGACACCACCCGCGCCAACATGGTCACCACGCCGGAGGAATTCGAACGCGGCTATGACCAGCTCCTCGCCGACACGCTGAAAGCATTGCCCGGCGTGCGCATCATCCTCTGCGAACCCTTCGTCCTTCCCGCCGGCAAATTCAAGGCCGTCTTCCCCGCCGTCCGCGCCGAAGTGCAAAAACGCCAGGACGCCGTCGCCCGCCTCGCCGCCAAATATAAACTCCCGCTGGTCCGCTTCCAACAGACCTACGACGATGCCTGCAAACGCGCCCCGGCCGAGCACTGGTGCTGGGACGGCATCCATCCCCACTACGCCGGCCACGCTCTCATGGCCGACGCCTGGCTCCAGACCGTCGCCGCCCTCCGCTGATCCGACCATCTGGCCCATCAGCTCAGTCGAGCCGATGGGGCCGTTACTTGCTACTTTTGGCGGACTTGCCCGGTGGCAGAAAGCCGCACCGCTATCGGCATGGTAAATTGCCGAGATATCCGGGCCCTCATCTTCTCGTGAGCGACTCTTCGGCCAAGGTCGTCATGTTACTCGGCGGCGGGAAGGATCGGCGGGGAGCGTCTGATCACGGCGAATACGGTCGCCCGTTACCGCGCGCCGGTTGTCGTGAGGGAGCCGCCCGCCGGCGCCTAGGCTACTTCTTGCGGGCGCCCAGGTTGACGCCGAAGCGTTCGAGGAGCATGAGCGCGCCCGCGGCGAGCGCGAGCGTGCCGAGAAGCCACGAGGGGGCGTCGAGGTTGAACAAGATGTTCAGACCGAGGAGGAGGAGATAAACGGCGAGAGCGATGTTGGCCATGAGCGGAAGAAGTAAAGATGCGGATGCAGAGGCGGGCGGGGCGATTACTCCACCGTGGCGATCTCTTTCGAGGGTGAATTGAGCTGGACCGAGGCGATTCCAATCTCCGCGGCCGCCGCGGAGGAATACATCTGACTCGTTCCGATGATGAGCCCGTTCTGGGCCTTCAGCACAAAATAGGGTTCATCTGAGATGGATGCCTTGAGTTCGAAATTTTTTGCGTCAGGTCCGTTGACTTGAACCGACGCGATACCGTCGAGGGCGGACTGCTTTTGTTCGTAAACCTGGCTGGTGAGAATCACCTGGTTGTTCTCCGCCTTCAGGTTGAACATGAATTTGGCGTTGGTGGTCGGGCTGATTTGGTAGGACATGATTTTGTGTGGATGTGAACGAACGTGAGGCTGCGGATCATAGGGCGGTCAGCCGCGGGGGGCCATGGGGTGTAACCCGCTCCGCCGCTTTTCCCGCTGGCGACGTGGTGAAGGTGCGCGAGTGGCCGAGGTCAGGCTTTTCTGCCTCGCAGGAGGGAGACGATGAAGAGGACGAGGAAGACAAGGAACAGGACTTTGGCGATCGTAGTGGCGGTGCCGGCGATGCCGCCGAAACCGAGCACCCCGGCAATGATCGCGATGAGGAGGAAAACAATGGCGTAGCTGAGCATGGAGGGGCGGGTCAGGCGTTTTTGGAGCCGCGGAACAATCCGCCTGCGCCGATGAGGGCGGCCACCGCGCCGCCGATGAGCATCCACAGGGTCTTGTCGGTGGGCGATCCGGTGAAAAGGCGGGAGAACTCGGAGCCGATCGATTCGGACGCTTGGAAGCCGTAAATAAGGAGGATGATTCCTCCGACAAGAAGGGTGAGTGAGACGAGTCTGTTCATGATTTTTTGTGGTGGGAAATGAAAGACGCGACCGCCTGGTGGCGGCCGTGTCTTTCGCCGGCTGCTTTTTCGGGAGGTGTCCGGTTCAGTTTTTGACAACCATGTCGTTGACGACCGAGTTCACGCCGCGCACGTCTTGCGCAAGTTTGGTGACGAGGGATTTCTCGGCAGGGTTGGCGGCTTCGCCGGTGATGCTGACCACGCCGTCCACGGTGGTGACCTTCGTTTTGACGGCGCTGGTGGCCTTGTGGGTGAGGAGCGCGTATTTGAGCTGGCTGGTGATGGAGGCGTCGTCGATTTTTTCGCTCATGGTGGAGCCGGCGGCGGGGGTCTGGACGACGATTTCGTTCTCAATGGATTTCACGCCGTCGATATCCTTGGCGTAGGCGGCGGTGAGCGCCTTTTGTGCATCGTTGTCCGCGGTGCCGGTGAGGGTGACGACACCCTCCTTGACGGCGACCTTCGTAGAGTGCGCGCTGACGTTGGCCTTCACGAGGAGACGGCTGCGGACCTTGAGGGCGATCCAGGAATCGGAGCGCTCGGCATGGTTCGATTTGACGACAATGTTGTTGGTCACGCCGACCACGCCGGGGAGGTTTTCAACGGTATCGGCGGCAAGGACGCGGTCGTCCTTGTCTTCGACCGTGCCGGAAAGGGTGACGATGCCGTCGCTGGCCTTCACCTTCACGTGGTCAGCGAGAACGGTGCGGTAGTTGTAGGAGGCCTCGGCGGCGGTTTCGATCTTGCGGTCGGTCTCCGGGGAGGCGAACAGCGCGGCGGGCGCGGTGACGAGGGCAAGCAAGGCGGGTAATTGATGTAGTTTCATGGGTTGAATCGGGAGCTTACGCTTGTATTCAAAGATTTGATATACGGATTAACCCTACTTGATGCTGATCCGGATGCGGTCGGTGGAGACGCGACGTCAGGATCGCAGGTGTTGCGCGCCCGCTTCGATGGCCGCCGTTCCTTGACGGAGCTCGCGACGGCGCCGTTCAGACGATGGTGAGATGCACGCGGCTCTCGATCACGCCCGTGGCCATCGCGTAGCGGGTGAGGCCGGCGGTGTTCCGGATGTCGAGCTTGTCCATCAAATGCTGCCGGTGCTTCTCGACGGTCTTGATGCTGATGCCGAGGGCGGCGGCGATCTGCTTGTTGGCGGCGCCCTCGGCCACGAGTTGCAGGACCTCGGCTTCGCGCGAGGTGAGGCGGGTGGCATCGGCCTTGAGCATGCCGTTGCGATCACGGGGTCCGCCGGCGGTGTTCGCCATGCGTTTTGCGATGGACGGACTAAAAAACGAGCGTCCCTTGGCGACTTCCTTGATCGCCTTCGCGAGGATGGCGGCGGAGGTCTGCTTCTCGAGGAAGCCGGCCACGCCGGCCGCGCTCATTCGCTCAATGTAGGCGTCGTCGCTATGGGCGGAGAGAATGAGCACCTTCGCCTTCGGATTTGCGACGAGGATCTGGCGCGTCGCCTCCAAGCCGTTGAGAACGGGCATGGCGATATCCATGACGATGACGTCGGGTTTCAGCTTGAGCGCCATCTCAACGGCTTCGCGTCCGTTGTGGGCTTCGCCGACGAGGACGAAGTTCGGATCGGCGGCCAGCAGGGCGCACAGGCCTTGGCGGACGACGACATGGTCTTCCGCGAGCAGAATGGAGATGGGGCGGGTGGCGTTCATAAAGTCATCGTTCACCCGCTTGGAAAGGTATCTGGGCGTTTACGGTGGTGCCGGTTCCGGGAACGGAATCCACGGTGAGCACGCCGTCGATCATCTCGATGCGTTCGCGCATGCCGATCAGTCCGAGCCGCTTTGGTGCACGGGATTTGAGCACGGCTTGGACGGGAAAGGATTTGCCGTTGTCGGCGATCTCCATGCGCACCGCGCCCGGGAGTTCACGGATCACGATCTCGACGCACGTGGCGCGGGCGTGGCGAACGACATTGGTCAACGCCTCCTGGGCGACGCGGAACAGCACGGTGCGCCGGGCGTTGTCCAGCTTCTCGACGCCGGCGAAGGCGGTGAGGCGGATTTTGAGTTTTTTGCGGGCGGTCACGATCTTGCTGTGCGCGAGGAGGGCGGGGATGAGTCCGAGGTCGTCCAACACCGCCGGCCGTAGTTCACGCGCGAAGCGATGCACCGCGTTTACCGATTGCTCCACCAGTCGCTGGGTGCGGGCGATTTTTGACCGGATGTCGCGCTTGCCGGCGGACGCTCCCTTGCCGAGCGCGGCAAGCTGCACGTTGATGCCGACGAGGGTTTGCACGACCTCGTCATGCAGCTCGCGGCTGATCTGCTTCCGCTCCTCCTCCTGGGCGGAGATGATCTGGCGCGTGAGCTGGCGCAGTTTTCCCTGCATGGTCTGCGACTCGACGAGGAGGGCCGCATACTGCGACTTGGCTTTGCGAATAGTGGCCTCGCCGGCCTCGCGCCGCGCAATCTCACGCAGGAGTCGCCGATTGGATCTGGCCAGTTCCGCAGCGTGCAGGCGCAGCGTGTCGTTGCGTTGGCGGAGCAGCCGGTTGGATTCACGCGTGGCGCGCTGGGCGGCTTCGAGGGGGATCAGTGCTTGCGTGAAAAAGAAGCCGGAGCGCGCGCGCGAATCGTCGAGTTTGCCTGTGAAATCGAAGGATGAGGCGAGTGCCTCGGTCGCCTTTTCATGCATCAGCGCGATGTCCAAGGCGACCAATCCGTCGCTCAACGCGGCGCGGCCCACGCCTTGGGCGCGGTCGCCGTTGGCTGGTTTTTTCTGCGCGAGGTGCGCGCGAAGTTCCTTTAAGTAAAGGACCGGCAAATCGGTGCTTGGAGCGGGTTGAGGAGGAGTGGTGAGGGACATCAATTGCCGGAGAGCGGCCGGGGACGGCTTTTCGAGGCGAAGCCACTAAACACCCGCCGCGCTCAAATAGCGATGGGGTGTTACCCGATGGCGCGAAATTGCCTTGGGGGAACTGTAGTTTGTGGGTTTTCCAGCCACAGGCGCATCGGGCAATGGGGTCGGTCCGATGGGGTCTGGCCGCTACTTGCTACTTTGGCTGCATGCCGTGAGTCCATGAGCGGTGAATCGCTCGGTGGCAGGAGGTTTTCGGGCAGCTACTTGCCCTTGATGTCCTGCGCAAGACCCTGCCTAGTCACCAAGGCACGTCCGTGATGGGCCGGTTTTCCGACTTAAAGAACCAACAAAATGAAAAGCTACCTCGCACTTCTGTTTTTGGGCGTCTCATCCGCCGCAGGGCTCTCGGGCGAAACACCGGAAAATATTTCGGCGAACCTTGAAACGATACTGACCGGTTCTCCGGTTCCATCGCTGGCCGCCGCCGCGGTCGTTGACGGGAAAATTGTTTCCGTGGGCGCATGGGGAATTCGCAAGACGGGTGATCCGACCCCGGTTTCTCTCGAGGACCGTTACCATATCGGCTCGTGCACCAAGTCCATGACGGCCACGTTGGGCGCTCTTCTCATCAGGGAGGGCAAGCTGACGTGGGAGACGACCGTCGCGGATGTCTTCACCGACCTGGCCATTCACAAGGATTATCAGAAAGTGACCTTCCGGCAGCTCGTCACTCACACGGGAGGAACCCGGGCGACATCGAGCGTGGCTTGTGGGCCCAGCTCTGGCTGAGAAAGGGAACGGAGCGAGAGCAGCGGCGGCAACTTGTGGAAGGCATCTTGACGAAGGCTCCCGCCTACGCTCCCGGCTCCCGGCAAGTTTACTCCAACGCGGGCTTTTCGATCGCTGGAGCCATGTTGGAAACGATCATGGACCAGCCCTACGAACAGCTTTTGACCGAGCGGCTGTTCAAGCCGCTGGGCATGAAAAGCGCGGGTTTCCGGTCTCCGGCCACAAACGGCAAAGTGGACCAGCCGTATGGGCACACCAAAAAATTATTCATGGTTCTGCCGGTCGATCCGGAACCGACGGGCGACAATCCGCCGGCGATCGCCCCGGCCGGGGCGGTGCATTGTTCCATCACCGATTTTGCCAGGTATGCGGCTTTTCATCTTGGTGAAGGAAGCAGTCCGATTTTTTCGCAAGACGGGCTGGACATCCTGCATGAGCGTGAAGGCAGTTTCGAATTTGCGAAGGGCTGGAAAGTCGTGGACCGAAAATGGGCGGAGGGAAAAGCGTTCATGCACACGGGCTCAAACACCTTGTTCTACGCCGTGATCTGGATCGCCCCCGGACGAAAATTCGCAGCAGTCGCGCTGTGTAATTACGGAGGGCCGGAAGGCTTCGAGGAGTGTGATGAGGCGATCGCTTTTCTCATCAAGAAACATCTATGAGTCCGCCCGATGGTCGAGCCGATGGACGGGAATGAGAGCAGCGTCGCCAACTCGAGGAAGGCTGGTGTCAAAACGCCCGCATCGGGCTTCCTCAGCGGCCAGTTTCCCGCGGCGCGCTACTTTGGCCTAGGTAACCGTAAATCGCCCGGCCGAGATCCGTGCCGAACGCGCGCGCGGTGTTCGCATTGACCTCGATCCCTTCGGCATTCGCATACGGAAGTTCAACCGTGGTGGATACGCGAATGCCGGGCACCGTGCACAACCAGTGGGAAAAGCACCGCCCTTTTTGATAGCTGCTCGCGACGTTCCAACTCGTTCCATACGGCAGATTGTTGGACGCATGAAAGGGGAGCGGGCCTTGTTTCGTTTTTTCCAGGATACCCGAAAGCGTTTGTTGCTCCGTCCACTTTTCCTCGGAGGGCTGGCCGACAAAATAAATGCACTCGTTGATGACTCCGGAAATCCAAGGGCAATGCAGATCAATCCCCACGGACAGGAGGCCGTTTGACCATCTGGAAATTTTGGACCTGAGCGCCAGCGTTTCCGGATAAATGCCGTGGTCGTCGTAGTCGCGGTTGTGATCCCTTGGCCTGCGATTTTTCCCTTGGTCGCCCTCTTCCACGCCGTCTTTGTCCATGAAGGGAATGGCGAGCAGCTCGACGTGGGCCCGCATCCAGGCCGCGCCGGGTTCATCGCCGAGCATGTAGTCGATCAGCCCTTCGAGCGCGAAGCTTTGGAGTGTTTCGCAGCAATGGTGACGGGCGGTGATCAGGACCCGGTGTTGAGGCACCGCATCAAGACACCCGCACGTGAGCGTTTCGACCGGCCTGCCTTTCCGTGAGGTGCAAAGGATCCCGCTGCGAAGATGTGGGTTGTTCGCGTGGCCTGACAGGAAACGCGTCCATTCCGCCATCGTGTAGGGAATCGTCATGCAGAACGAAACCGCCTCGGTGTTGTTGGGGAATGTGTAGGAAAACCGGTGTCCCGGTCCTGTGCCCAGCCAGCTCCACGTGAGGCCACCGTCCGTGCTCACCGCAGGCCCGCGCGCGCCGATCACCGGATCCTGGGTGAACTCGAAATGAACGGTTCGATCGCTGGCCCCCGAGACGCGGAAGTGCCAATAAAACCAAGCGCCCTCGGTATCACGAAGGTCCGGGCGCAATCGGACCGTGTCGCCGTCGATCTGCTCAACGGCAATGTTTCCGCCAGGGAAATCACAGGTGATAGTCATGGGGTGGGGGAACTAAAGTGATCTGTGATGTGGGGGCGAGCCAATGGGTTCGGGTCCGCTCCTTGAAATACTCGATGTAGTCGGATCTTCGATGGCGTTGGCGCGAATTATCGACTGAGTTCAGCGACCATGAAATCGATCACAGCGATTCTCCCCGCGTTAGCTCTCCTTTTGGCCCAAGCCGTCGCCGCCGACACGAGCGTGCCCATTCGTCACTCGGTGCGATTCAGTGCGGGCCCAGGGGACGGCACTATCAGTTATCGGCCATTGGATGATGAGATGCCGTTCTTCGGACGGATTACTGAAAAGCAGATAGACCTGTGGGCGCATATTCAGATGCCGAAACCGCAAAATATGTCGGACGCTGACTGGGGGAAAATGAAGGAGGAAGCGCGTGAGAAAAAGAAGGCGCTGATTCCCTCCGGCGAGTATGAACTCGCCAAGCAGACCGGTGAATACGTCGGATGGTTCGGCATCGCTCGCGCCAGCAGTTTTGACGAGAAAACGGGTGGAACGCGCCTCGTGGTGGAGCACAAATATTTTGACCGTCTCACGGATCTACGTCTCCAGATCGTGTCGATCCATGGCGCGGGTGATTTCCAAGCCGTGCTTCCGGGCAAAGTGAGTGCGCCGGAGATCCCGCGCTTGAGCTTGATCTGTGTTTACGGACTCGTGACGCGCGGTCCCGATGGGCGAACTCAGCTGAAGACGGACTACGTTCGCGTGTGGGACTGGGGTCTTTTTTCTTTCATGGATTACGGCTTGGACAAGAGCAGTCCCGAGCGGGTGAAGCTACGGAAGGTGACAGGCCCGCTCGTTTACAGTCCTGCGGTTGATACAAAGTTCTACGAAGATCGTTTGGGTAAGCGCTGAACCGTGAGGCGGAGGCCCGCCTCCCATGGCGCGGGCGGTGGCTGGAGAATGCGGCAGGGTGAGGGCGTCGAGCCAAAGGGACAGGCTGCTAGATTCACTGGTTTCGCGAAATCGTCTCGCGACCTGCCGAGGCCACGCTTGATCCTCGCTCGTGCTCCGCTCCTTTCACCCACACCGCTTTCTCGTCTGTCTCGCGTTGGGGTTGCTTGGGGTCTCCCTCTGCGCCGCTCCCGAGGCGGTTCGACTCGGCGTCCTTCAGGCGGCTCCCGATCGCGCCCGTGAACTCAAGCTCGCCGGCATCTCGCAGGCCGTGCTCTCCGTTTCGTGGGATCGGTTCGAGCCCTCCGCCGGCGTGCCCGACCAAGCCTACATCCGTCAGCTCCGTGCCGACGTGAAGGCGTTTCACGATGCCGGCCTGCAACTCGTGCTGGATCTCGGCATTCAATATCCGCCCGCCTGGTTGCTCGTGCTCCCCGATGCCCGCTACAAAAACCAATACGCCGACGCCTTCGTCGATCACGCACCCGGCATGAATGTCGCCAACGCCGTGTTCAACGACGTCGTCCGCGAACACCAGGCCGCCTATATCGCCTCTCTGTTCAGCGAACTCGGCACCGACTGGGCGGGCGTGCGTCTCGGCGGCGGCTGGTATGGAGAACTCAACTACCCGCCGGCTAAATTCAGGGACCGCACGAACTGCTACTGGGCCTTCGACGCTCTCGCCCAAGGCGAAAGGCCCGGTCTCCCTGCCGGTATCACGCCGTGTCCCGTGCCCGGATGGAAACCCGGCGAGCCCTCCGCCGGCCAGGACTCCGCTCGCCGCTTCATCGACTGGTATCTCGCCAGCCTTCAAAACTACCACGACTGGCAGATCAGCACCGCCCGCCGTCACTACGCCGGGCCGCTGATGATGTTGTATCCCTCGTGGGGCATCCGACCCGGTCAGCTCGAGGCCGCCATTGCCGGCGGACTCTCCGGCAACACTGCGCCGGAAAAGAACGGCGAGATTCAACGTGGCTTCGACTTCTCCCGCTTTATCGGTGGCCTCCGCGATCCGCACGTCCGGGTTCACTGCACGTGGATCGATTCCAACCCGGAATGGAGTGACGAAAGCAGTCCCGATGAGGCCCGCTGGAGTCCGGTGCACTATCTTTCCAATCTCGCGCGTCGCCACGTTCCCCCGTTGGCTGTTTCAGCCGAAAACACCGGAGGCGGCGGTCCGCCCGCGCTCAGCCTTTCCGCAAAACGGGTTCGGGACTTGAATATTCAGATCATGTTTTGGGCCTTCGCCCCCGACCTCTTCGACGGAAAGCCGCCTGATCTCAAAGACCTCGCTCCCGCATTCTCCCCATAAACCCGCACCTTTCGCACGAAGCATGAAAACCGCACTGCTTATTCTGTTTCTGGTATTTGGCACCACGGCGTTCGCGGAGGAGACTTCCGCCCTTTCGGTGAAGTCGCTGTCGTTTCAGGGCAACCGCCGTGTCGTGCAGGTGTGGCTGACGACGTTCCGTGCGGACCGGTATGCGTTGCGGGTCATCGACAACACCGCCCCCGGCCAGCCCTACCGCTACGCCGATCTGGCGCTGGCCATGCGCGGTGAAGGATGCGTGGCGGGATGCAATGGCGGGTTTTTTGAGCGGAGCCCTTTTGTGCCGTCCGGTTACCTGATCAGCGACGGGCGGGCATCGGGCGTGTTCAAGCCGGGGAGCTGGATGAAGGGCCTGCTGGTGGTGAGACAGGGAGTCCTTTCACTTGAAGCCATCGAGGGATTCAAACCGGGCGATGCGGAGGTCACGCAACTGCTTCAATCCGGCCCGTGGCTGGTGCGTGCCGGAGCGGCCGAGAAGGATAACAACAACACGTTGCAGGCACCGCGCACGTTTGTGGGCACCGATGGCAGCGGCGTATGGTTTATCGGCGTGACCGACGACTGCACGCTGCAGGAGCTTTCGGATTTTCTCGTGAGCGGGAAAATCCGCGACGAGGTGAAGATTCGCGAGGCGTTGAATCTCGATGGTGGCCCTTCGACCGGCCTCTGGGTGAAAGACGACCGTTTCTACCAACGCGAAAAGTGGACCGTCCAAAACTACCTCGGCGTGGTCGCGCGCTGAAGGTCGAGCCGATGGGTAGGGCCGCTAGATGCTAGATTCGCTATTCGCGAATCGTGAAGCTGCCTGATCAGCCTTGGGCTTCCTCGGCGGCCAGCTTTCTACGGCGCGTTAATTCGGCTTCGGACCGGGTCTCGGGATCACGTGATCGTGGCGGGAGCGGGCCGGCCGGGCGGTAGGTGTTGAGCAAGACACCGGTGGATGTGCTGCGCGACTCCACCAAAGTGAGGCCGCGCGGCGGGAGGCCTTTTTCGAACAGCCGCTGGCCCGTGCCGAGCACCACCGGATAGATCCAGACGCGAAATTCGTCCACCAAGTCTGCGGCGATCAGCGTCTGAAGCAGGTTGCCGCTGCCCCAAATGTGCAACTCGGGTCCGTCGGATGCCTTCAGCCGGCGGACCGCGTCAACGGCATCGCCACCGATGCGGTGCGAGTTCACCCAGTCGAGCTGATCGAGGGTGTGCGTGACGACGTATTTTGCGGCTTTGTTGAACGCCTTGGCGATGGGATTGTCCGCGGCGGCATACGGCCAATACGCCGCAAAGATCTCATAGGTCCGGCGCCCGAGGAGCAGGTCGAACTCACCGGCCATGATTTCGCGCAAGGCCTCGCCGCCGGTCTTGTCGGAGAAGAGCATGATCCAGCCGCCATGCGTGAAGCCGCCTCGTGGGTCCTCGTGCGGCCCGCCGGGCGCCTGCATGATCCCATCGAGCGTGACGTGGGTGATGGTGATGATCTTTCTCATGGTTTGGTTCTCCGAATTAGGGTGTAAGGAGCCGTAGCGGGTTGTTCAGCTTCGTGGGTTCCTCACCCAAACGACGAATGA
>JAQSWS010000127.1 GCA_029266495.1 Rariglobus sp.
GGGTTGCCTTGCGCAATCCAGCGGGCGGCACCCGCCGTCGAAAAACGCGCTCGCACCGCGATCAGAAATTCCGGTCCGGTGGCCAGGGAGGGAAGCGGCCCCGGCCCCTGCAGAATACTGGTGTAGGTGGTCGTGCCATCGACAACGTCACTGCCTGATTTGCGGCCTCCATAAACGCGGCTGATCGATTGAAACCACGACTTGGCCACGCCGTTGGGCCCCGGCTCCAGTCCATAACCGTCGGCTCCCGGCGAGGCCACCCGACCGAGATAGGCGTCGGCTTCCGAGCCGGAAAAATGACCGTCCAGGCTTGCCGGGGAAAACAGCGTTCGATTGGCGTCGTTCTTCCCATAAACGCCCACGCGAAACTCGGTCTCGCCCGCAGCGACCGAGGATGCGGCGGGCATCAATGCATGCGCGGTGACCCGGATGCCCTGCCTGAGTTCGTTGGTCGGCGCACCCGTCATCGGAGCGTTGTAGGCCTGATTGCCGGACAGCGTAAAAATCATGCTCTCGCCCGGCGCGAGATCCACGTTCTGCGCATCGATGACGAAACGAAGATAGATGCCGGTTGAAGTATCCGTGGTGCCCGTCGCGGTCGAAGTGAGATTGACGGAACCGTCGGCATTGGCCGCCGCGCCCCCGGTCACGAGCCCGCCACCGCGCACGAAGTTCCGCGTCTCTTTGATCGTCCACGGCGAGGTCTTCGCGGGTGTATGCGCCTGCAATTGCAGCATGCCGCTGTAGCGCCGGGTCAGGCCCATCTCGTATTTCGCGCCTTTGAGCGTGGCGTTGTAGGGATTCCACAATACGGCGATGGGATACAGCGCCAGTTGGATCGGATCTCCGACCCCGCCGGCGGAGACGTATTGAAAACCCACGCCGGCGTAAGTGAGCACCGGCGAAACTCCCGCCTGCGTGGCTGTGGGCAACTGAGGCAGGAGTTCACCCGCCGCCGAAGTGCGCGTGGTGGCGAAGGAGCGCAACTGCCCCCAGGTGGGCACGGCATAGCTGTTGATGGTGGTGCCCACGTTGGGCTCGGGTGTGAACAAAAAATCCCCGGCCGTCGGAAGGGCCGCACCCGAAGCCAGCAAAGCGGAGAGATCCTTCTTGAGTCCGCCCGCATAGGTGTCGGCCAGGACGGACGAGGAATACGCCGTGAGATCGTGATAGCGGTATCGAATCGCCTGACGTAGCACGGCCGCACCCGATGTGGACAACAGAGGTAACTGATCCGGCGAAAGAACGCCAGGAAGGCTGGTGCTTCCGGGGTTGTAGCGGGACGACGCTCCGGTCGGGTCGAGCATGTCCGCAGCCAGCAACGTGGTCGTGTTTGCAGGGTGCATCACATCGACCAGTTCGGCTGCCGCACGCTGGGCGGAAACGAAGGCGTTTCGCGCCTGCGCAGCGGTGGCCATCGGACGATTGATGCGCGCCTTGGCGCCCTCATCGCCCACCCACCAGGCATAATGGCCAACGGGCACGGCGGTGTTGCCCAAGCCCGGCACCACCGCCGAAACTTCCTTGAGTGGAGCAACCACATAGCTGGCAACCGAGGCGTTGGCCCCATCGGTGCCCACCGTGTTGGCACCGATCAAGAGGCGTGCGGGCCGGACGGCGTTATCCTTGTTCGTAACGGTGATGTTCGTGGACAACGCCGTGCTTCCGGCGTCGAGCCCGGCCACGGCACCGTCCGGCGTAAATTGAAACACGGAGGGCGGCGCAGTGATATTGCCTGCAGCGCCGACGTCAGCGGATGGATTGAATGCGGTGCCTTCGTTGCCGCTGACCAACCAATTGATGAGCCGGGCCTGCGAGCCGTTGGCCGGCCCCGCGGCGGCGTCGGCCGCGATTTTGTCGGCGATGACCGTGGGCGTGTCGGCGTAATTAGCGGATACGCCGCTGCCGTAGATTCCCAGCCAGCGTCCGCTTTTCGTGGAAACGGCGAGAGCGGCATCCAAGTCAGCCGATGCGGACGTGCGTTGATCGGGACCGGCGTATTTCTGTAGTTCGCCCAGCGCGATGTTGAGCGCCATGAGCGCGTTTTGACGGGCTTGGGCAATCTGCTGTCCGTTGGAGGCGACCTGGGTTTCAACGCGTGTCAGCGCCGCCAGCGAGACGAGCAACAGCACGAGAAACGCGAGGAGCGTGATCGTGATGAGCAGGGCAAAACCCGATCGGGATTTCGCTGAACGGGGGGTAAAAAAGGGAGAAGAAATCATGGGGGTAACGCGTTGCGGCGATCGGAAACCGCGATGGGCCGCGCACAAAAAAGCCTGCCGGGAGCGCCGGCAGGCTGATCGGATCCGGAGGTGTCTAGCGACGGCGGCGGATGACCGCGCCCGCGATCAGACCGGCACAACCCAGCAGAAGCGCATAGGTGGAGGGCTCGGGAATCGCCGCGGCGGTCCAGCTCAGCGTGATATCGTTGCCGGTGCCACCGGTCAGGCTGAGGGCGAACGAGCCATTGGTCCAGGTGCCGAGATCGACGGAACCAAAGCTGCCGACGATCGAAGTCGCCCCGGCGACATCCGCGATGATCCAGCTGTGGTCGGTCGTCCAGAAGGAGTCGGCGGAATTCGGGTTGAGGCCGTTGACGAAATTGGCAGCGGACAGATTGAAGGAGGAAGTTCCCCCGAGGGTCAGGCTGCCGCTGGTGATATCGAGTTGGGTGAAGCCAACGCTCTCGCTGGCGGCACCGAGATACCAATCATAGACGCCGTTGATCACGAGCGACTGGGAGAAGCCGAGCGTGTTGTTGGCTTGGGTGACCGTGTCGATCGTGGGCGCGGTTGAGCCGGAGGCGATATTGCCGGCGGTGATGCGGCCCCCGCTGGCAATCGTGGTGACGCTGGCGGTGGAGCCAAAACCCGCAAGGCGGGCGCCGCTGGCAACCGTGAGCACGCCCGTGCTGCCGGTGGCGGAGCCGGAGGCGTTGTTGAGGAGCAGCGTGCCGGCGGACACCGCGGTGTTGCCGGTGTAGGTGTTGGCTCCGGCCAGCGAGACAATGCCAGCCCCCGTCTTGGTGACGCCGAGAACCGTCGCGCCGCCCGCTGCCGTGGAGATCGCCCCGTTGAAATTCACGCGACCCTCGGACGCCGTGACCGTGAGGGTGCGGGCGTTGTCGTTGGTCGAATCGAGGGCGGTGATGTTACCGTTGAAGGTCGCGGTGCCGCTCGCGCCCAGGCCGGACTTGCCACCGATCACGACCGAGGCGCCGATATTCGCGTTGGTGCCGATGCTGATATTGGCGTTGCTGGTCCAGGTATTGGCCCCAACCAGCAATGACGCAGTGCCGGTGCTGCCGTTAACAACCGCGGTCGTCCGGAGAAGATTGATCTGCGTCAGCTCCGTGAAAGCGTTTGCGTGATTGATGTTGATCGTCGCCGCCGTGGGAGCCGTGGATGCGCCGCTCAACATATCGAGCGTCTTGGTGCCCGTGTTTGTAAAGCCGGTGGCTGCATTGATGTTCGTCGTGCCGCTGTAGAGGGTGACGAGCAGCGCCCCCGACCCGGTTTTGTTGATGGAACTGTTGAAGGTATAAACGCCGCCCGCATTGGATCCGTTGGCACCCAGGATAAGACTCTTCGAGCTGCCGGCGGCGGCCAGCGTGACCGCACCGTTGAATGTCACCGTCCTGCTCGTGGTGGATCCCATGCTTACGTCGAGATCTCCGCCCGTCCCCAATACGGCTCCCACCGTGATGGTCCCGTTAAAAGTCAGATCTCCCGAAGTAAGGATCTCAGCCGCCTGACCGGTTGAAGTGGTGATCGCGAGGTTGGCCCCAACGGTCTGCGTGGCCGTGCTGTCGTTGCGAATCAGCCGGCTGCCTCCGGCTGATCCAAACGCATTGTGCAGATTGAGCGTGTTGCCGTTGATCGTGTAGGCGGAGGCGCCTGATTGAAAATAGATGGCCGAATCCGTGGCGGCAGTTCCGGTGGAATTCAGCGTAAGCCCCGAAAGATCGTTATTCAGCGTGGTGACCGAGGACGTGCCAAAAGCGACGCGGTCAGTGTTGACCGGCACGACTCCGCCGGCCCAGTTGGCGGTGTCATTCCAGTCCCCGTCGACCGGGGTTGCGGACCAGGTCCGGATGGTGGTTTGGGACTGGGCACAGGGCAGACCGGCCAGCAGTAGCACGACTGCGGCGACCAGACGGGGATGGGAGCGGAGCTTGGACATGGGCGTCATTTTTTAGGTTGGGGTGAAGAAAAGATCTTTTGGAGACACGTCGGTGCCTGCGGGAAATATGGGAAGCGCTCCCCTCCCCGGCTAGCATCCGCACCGGCGCGGCGTTTTCGGGCATGCGATGAAGGAGATTCTGTGCCTACAAAAACGACCGGGCCACGACACTCCGACGGTCTTCACGCGAAGAACTTACACAGATCCACTTGCATCGCCGCCGCCTCCCTTGAACTGCCGTCGTGCTCGAAATGCCCCGCCTCCAGTTCAAAAATCCACGTCTCCCCTGCCAGCGCATGCGCGACCGCGAACTGCCCCGCCGGCGGCACCGCCGGGTCGAACAAGGCCGCGGCCACATGCACCGGGATGCGCACGTGCCGCGCCGCGATCGCCGCGTCGAAATAGGCCAGCACGTCACGCACCCCGGGATGCGTTTGCGCATACCGCCGCACCGCCTCGCCGCTCCCGCCACAAGGTAAACCCAATCGCAACGGATGATGGCCAAAGCTCGGCACGCCGAGATGCGCCTTCCGGAAGCGCGCGTCCCACGGCAGCGCCATCGCCCCGATGCCGCCGCCAAAACTCCCGCCGTGGTAATCCACCTGAGGCCCCACCTCCGGCACCGCTTCCAGCAGCACCGACACCGCCCGCCACACGTCCATCACACAATAACGATGCACATAGGTCTCGCGGCGCCCGATGCCGTGCAACACGTGCCCTTCGCTGTGCGAAGGAATGCCCGCATGCAGGCTGCGCGCGGGCAACCCCGTGCACACCGGAAAAATCATCGCCGCATCCTCCCAAAGGTCCTCGATCAACGGCGCGTCGCGTCCGGTGTAGCCGTGCGTCACGACCACGCCGCGTCGCGCCGGTCGCCCGCGCGGTCGTGCCAGCCACCCACCCACGCGGTTGCCGAGCAGCCCGGCGAATTCAAGGTCAAGGAGTTTGTAATCCGGCCGCACCGGCATCGCCGACGGCCGCAGCCGCCACTCCAGCGGCGCCGCCATCGCCTCACGAAACGTCGCGCGCCAGAACGCCTCGAAATCCCCCGGTTCGTCCGGCATCACTGGCGGCTGCCGCAACTGTTCCGGCGAGAAACCACCGGTGGGATCAAAGGAACGATCATGTTTGAACTGAGCGCTCATGGTTTCAAATCGGATCTCCTGGCGCACTCAAACGCCTTCGTAGGGCTGGCGCTTGCGCCATGCCTTCCGGCGGTCGAGGCACGGCGCAAGCGACGGCCCTACGATGACGCGTGAAATGTCGGCGACAAACAAAACGTGGGTTCGTATTCGGTTCATATTACAGCCGGAATCCACGATTTCACCTCCCGGCGGTGCCCGGTTCTCCTCTCGCAGACTCCGCACAGAGAAAACCGTAGATCGCCGCGGCCGGCCCGAGGTTTTGATGCACGGTGAACTCGCTGCCCATCGGCGAGCAGCGGTTGCTGAACCAACGCTCGTTGCCCGGCCATTCGTCGATCGCGGGATACGTCGTGTCGTTCGGCCAGTTCAAATCCCACGGCCCCTGCCCACGCTCCTTTTCCTTGCGCCACGGACTGTAAGGAATGAGTCCCTCTTGATAGCGGCCCCTGCCGTTATACCACGCATCAATGTGGAAAATGTGGGTCGGAGAACGTGGCCCGACGCCGGTGATCCACGTCTGGTTGAGCGCGTTGGTGCCGAGGAAATAATCGCCGGTCGTATAGAGGCCCGTGAGGTAACCACGCGCTTTTTCCGGATCGGATTGCTTGGTCAACGTGTAGCCGACCGCACCTTCCAGCACGAGGGGTGTGGTCTGCTGCCCGACCAGCATCGGCATGCCAAAATGTCCGCCCCAGCGCAGGGCGCGCTTCGCCGGCGTCGTCACCACGATCTCATCGGCGGTCTTCAACACGGCTGAGCGAATTCGCGCGAGTGTCGCCGCGTCGGCGGTGCCCTTGCCCCCGCCCAACGCATAGATCCACGGACCGTAGGCAGCCTCTCCACTCAGCAGAGCGTCGGGCTTGATGGACCCCGTGTCGGCGATGAAGCGTTGCTCGTAGGCGGTTTCACCGGTCAGGCGAAAAAGCGCAGCGGCGGCATAGGCACGGGGCTCCGCAAGCCGGACCGCGCTGCCATTGAACGTGGGCTTGGGATTCTCGTCGCCCTCGCGGGTGTTTTTCTCGGCCCATGCATAGGACTCCCGCGCTTCCTTTTCCCAGTCCACGCCGCCCGGGTCCTTCACACCGGCGATCCGGAGGGCGTGCGCAAGATGCGCGGCCGTGCCCGCGTAACGGTAGGTGGACCAGGGATCTTCGCCCGAGACGGCCCACTCGCGATTCACGTCTTCCCAAGAGCCTTGGCCCACCTTCCGGCCATCGGGCAGCACCTTCAAGTCGCCACCGAAGGCGTCGCCGCTCACGCGCAGACCGATGCCGCCCGTGCCGTAGCCCTTGGCGAGCAATTCCTGCCGCAGGCGCTGACAAAAACGCGGTAACCACGCCGCCTCATCGAGGAGGTCGGGCACGCCGTTACCGCTTTCGGGAATGTTCAGTTCGCCGTCGCTGAACTTCCGCGGACCCATTTCGTAAACGAAAAGAAACTCCTGGGCGACGCGCAGGTGCGTGTAATAGCTGTCCCAGTCCCCCGCGTCCTGATACCAGCCCCACGCGTCAAGCGAGCCCTTGCCCCCGGCTTTGAGCAACTCGGCTTTGCCGCCTTCCGAACCCCATTCGGTGAAACGCACCGTGGTGTAGAATAGTTTCCCGGCAAAGCCCGGCGTGAGTTTCGGATGGTGAGGAGCTGCACGCTCGAACTCGGTGAAAGGCTTCGTGAGCGCGATGCCGGAGCGATTGTGATAAAGGGCGCGCGCCACGGGCCGGAACGCTTCGCGATAAACGTCCGCATCGAGGCGAAAGGGCCAGGAGCAGCCGACGCCGTCCACCGCGACGACATAGGAACCGGGTCGCGCGAAGGCGGAAAAATCGCACTCCCACACATCGGCCTTCAGGAAGTTTCCGTGCGGAGGCGAGTCCTTGACTTGGTGGGTCTCGGGATTGTCGTGCGCTTTCCGGAAACGCAGCGTGCCGCTAAAAACCTTCGCGCCAGTCCGCGTATCCACGAGATGAAACGCCCGCGAATCCGTATCGGCCAGCGTGAGCGAACCTTGGTCACCCATCCAGTGATACACATACGCAAACTTCTCCGGCGCGGCCGGAACATAGCCCAGCGTGTTCACATGAACCGCCTCGGAGCGTGTCTTGGCGGAATCGTAGGCGAGCGTCCAGACGCCGCCATTTTTCGCGAGCCCGCCGGTTTTGATGACGTAGGTTTTCCCCGGCAAAAGCGGTGAAGGCAGTTCGAGATAGAGCCAGTGCTCTTTGATGTGATCAGGCTGGTGGTTGACGACGCGATTGTCCGCCCAGCTGTCGCGGATGCCCGCGAACTCGGCGCCCTTGCTTTTGCGACCCACTCCAACCGGGGGTAGCTGGTTTTTATAGGCCGGATCCTCGGCGCTTTCGATGCGATAGCTGGCGGGCAACGACGCAGCCGCGACATCGAGCGGATCCGTGACGACCTTGTCCTCAGTCCACGCCTGGCCGCGCTGGTGATACTTCACTTCGCCGTCCTTGAAATGCACCAGAACAATCCGGTCGGTGAGCGGTTGAACCGAGACGACATCGGAGGCGTGAAGAGAACACGCAACGCCAAGGACAGCGGTCGCGAGCAGTGAAAACCGAAGGGGGTATAAACTCATGCGCCAAACACCACGGGTTAACGGAAAATCACGTTATCGGCATGGCGTGTGACAAGATCGAGTTGGTCGGCGTTGAGAACATGCCGCCCTCCCAGTTCGAAGTGGTCGAAGAGCACGTCGCTGACCGTGTGCGCGGCGTCATAACCGGCGATGACACTGAGCGTGTAGCCGGCATTCGGCGGGTTTTGCACCACCCGAATATTGCGGAACACCAGGTTGCGAACGCGTCCGCGTTCGGAATCGCGATTCCAGCGCGACCAGAGCACGCGGATGTCCACGAGTTTGTCGTAGTGATGCTCCACGCGAATGTTTTCCCACGTGATGTTTTCAATCCGTGCGCGATCGCCGGTGTGAATGCCAAAAACGGAACCGAAATTATGGACCGCCAGCACATCGATGTCCTCGAAACGGATATCGCGGATGTGCTCGGTGCTGGTCTCGTAGCCGATCTCCATCGCGGAGCCGCCGTGCGTGTTAAAAAAGATGCAGCGTGAAACCACCACGTCTTCCACCGGGCCGTCCCAGTCGTCGTTTTCACGACCCGGCACGACAACACGATCGGTATGGCCCGGGTTATCGCGGATGGCCTTGATGGCGATATTGTCGTCGCCGTTGTGCAGGATGCAGCCGCTGACCCGGATCCGCCTGGAGCCGACAATGTCCACTCCATCGGAGCTGACGTCGTCGGCGATCTGCCTCACGCCACTCACCACCACGTCGGAACAGCCGCCCAGCACCACCATCCAGCTGCACGGGCTGAGCATGAGGATGTCCTCCACAAGGCAACCGGTGCAGAACTCGAGCACGATGGCCTTGCGCCGGGACTCTCCCCGTTCGAGCCAAATGCCCCCCTCCAACACGCCGTAACCACCGATACGAACATCCGTCGCACACTCGGCCCGGATGCTGCCGCGCAGCACCGCACCCGCGTCGATCCAGCACACCTCACCGGACTTGAGAAGAACCTGCCCCACGTCATGAATTTTACCGGCTTCGAAACGTTTCACGTGCGGACCGGAGGGAGCCGCCGGCGCGGGCCGGAGCGCGTAAAGATAGAGCAAGGGCAGTCCGGCGATCTCGACTTGGAGACACTGCGGACCCGCCAGGGTAAATCGCAGGATCCGCCCCTCGATCTCGGTCTGGATGCCGAGACGGAGCGGACGGATAAAAACCTTCCCCGGCGCAACAGGCAGCGTGATCTCAATGCGCACCGGTCCGGCGCATTCAAACGAAGCATACTCGGCGGCAGAGTGCTTCAAGACATCCAAGGCAAGACCGTCAGCCGAAATATGGAAGGTGGTGGAACGCGCAAGCGAACCGGGAAAGCGATGGGGAATCGGGATCATAGATTGACGGCTCTCTTGGAAATGAGGAGCCCGGTAACCAGAGAACCGCCATCTACTCGTCAGGCCATGCAAAGGCCTGTTCTCCGTCTCGAATCGACGCATTATCAGTCCGATTGTGTCGACAATCCGCCCGTGAATGCGGCAACGGTCAGCCAGTGATTCCGATGCTGGGACCACGTATGTCCCATGATGCACGGTAATGTTGCGCAATGAGTTCCCACGCCCCCTCTCCTTTTGCCTGCCCTCCACCCTGATGAAGAGTGGTGAAACTGAAGCCCATCGGGATTTAAAGCGGCTTGCCCTCGAGTGGGCGCGCGCCGCCGGCCTTCCCCTGGCCGGTTGCGAGGTCCGCGTTCCGAAGAGCCCCTATCGGGCGGATGTTGCTGCGATATCCCGTCATCCCATGAAGTCGGATGCCGTGGTTGCGCTATTTGAGTGCAAACAGTGTCGTGCCGACTTCTTGCGAGACCATACCGATGAACCAGGCGCGCGTGCCACCGCATCCGCGATCGCCGAACGCCTTCGATCGTTAAGGAGCCTGCTCGCGAGCCATCGTCCCGATTTGCGTCGCGGAGAATCGCTGTTCGCTGACTTTGACAGCTACGACCTGGACGGCCTGCGACACGACACTCTGCACGGGTTGGAACGTAAACTGGAAGTGCTGCAACGGAAGCTCATCAGCAACGTGAAGTTTTCACGTCTGCACAAATATCATACGGCCGATCTGCTCTACCTGGTCA
>JAQSWS010000031.1 GCA_029266495.1 Rariglobus sp.
AACACGCCCGACCAAATCACCGAACCCGCCAACGTCGTCGCGCTCGACAGCTTCCAACCGTTTCAAGTCATCCGGCATCTTAACGGTTCGGCCGACGTCCGGTTCACCGGCTTCGACCATGGCACCGGCGCGGCCGACCTCGAAATCCGTTTCCTCGATGTGGAGCACGCGACTTCGACTCCGTGGCAAATTCTGACCCGCGGTTCGACCGGAGGAGGCGCGGCCGTTCGTGCGACGATCCCCGTGCCGAAGGGTTATTGGAAAACCATCGAGGTGCGGCGGGTGAATTCTGCGGGTGCGATCGGCAACAGCAATCGCCCCAACCGCACCTGGTCCCGCTGGGCGGTGGGAGAGGTCGTGGCGATCTGGGGCGACAGTATTCAGGGCCACCTTCAGTCCAACGCCCGGTTCGGCATCGTCGCGCCCAATGGCTTCACCGCAAAATATCCAACCAGCTCGGTGTCCAAACTCGCCAGCGACACGAATCCGCTCTCCGCCGGCATGTGGAACCTGCTTCGCGGCGGAGGCGAAGGCGGCGGTTCGCAAGGCGAGAACGAGTTGGTGAACAACCTGTCGGCGGCCTCGCAGTGCTGCGTCGGTTATATGGTGTATTGGGCGGGCGCGACGCAGCTTTCCGGCTGGAAGGAAGGCACGGGCGCAAACCTCACCCGTTACGACCAGGCGAAGGCGTTCTGCATGGCGAACGACGGCCTCAACAAGCCGAACCTCTTCACGTGGGTGGGGAATCTCGCGAGCGCGAAAGCCGGCGAGGATTTCTACGCAAACCTGAATGATTTCCGCAGTCTGATCGACAAAGATTTCGGCGCAGGCGCGTGGCGGCTGCTGCTCGCGCCCGTGCCGATCATTTATTCCACCGAGGTAAGCCCGGTGCGTTTGCACACGCTCCGTGATGCGTGCCGCCGGTGGGTCGAAGACAATCCCCGGACCGCGTCCTTCGCGGGCGTATTCATCGACCACGAGACCTATGACGGCGTTCACCCCGACAACCCCGCCTACCAGCGGATCGGTCCGCGCTGGGGAAACGCTGCTGCCTATCTGCGCGATCAGACCCGCTACGTCGATCCCCGCGGTGGCGAAATCACCCGTTTTTACCGCTCCGGTTCCGACCTCATCGTTCAAGTCAAACTCCACGGCGGCACCGCGCTGAGCCTGAAAAATCCAGCGGCGAATATCTCCGGCTTCACGGTGTCGGCCGACAATTTCACCACGACGATCCCCATCTCCTCGGCGGTGGTGATCAACCACACAACCATCCGCCTTACGCCGGCCTCGTTGCCGTCGGGTGCGCTGAAACTGCGTTACGCCTACGGACGTCCCGGTGAGTCCGGGGCGACGCTTGCGGGCATCGGGATGGACAACCTCCTTTATGTGAACGCCGGCCCGACCAACCTCATTGCTGTTCAGCCGATCTGGGGGACCGCAGCCAACAACTGGTCACTGGAGGAAGGGAGTAGCAACCACGTGATCGCCGCTCACAGGCTATGGCGCCAGCAGCGTGAACGACGCCCACAGTTCACCGCGAGCCTGACGCGCTTCGCGCACGCCTGCGCGTGCCGGCCCATGCCAGTGCGCCCATCGACGCAAGCAGCGCATAACTGGACGGCTCAGGAATCACGGTCGCCGTGACGCCTGTCAGCGTGACCGTATCCACTCGCAGATAGGATGCCGCGTTGACGTTGCTTCCATCGTTCAGAAAAATTCGAAACGAAATCGTGCTCAGGTTTTGAAACGCACTGTCCGTCAGGGTGACGCTGGCGTTCGACCAGGTGATGGCGTTCACAGCTCCCACGCTCGCCGTTAACGTCGCGAGCGAAGTGCCATAGTTATCAATGCTCGAACGGACGCTGAACGTAGCCGGAGTCGTCGGCGCGGTGCCTCCATTATACGAATACGCGTAGGCAAAACTCAGATTCGCCAAGTCCAACTCGGAACCCGAGTTCGCGCTGACCGTGAATCCCATCCAGTCGTCGCTGCTCGGAGCGATCGCCTGGTTCACAAGATCGCCCGTCACAT
This sequence comes from Rariglobus sp., assembly GCA_029266495.1. GTDB lineage: Bacteria > Verrucomicrobiota > Verrucomicrobiia > Opitutales > Opitutaceae > Rariglobus. The sequence goes on from JAQSWS010000031.1 coordinate 2,035, forward strand.
AGAGCGACCGCGGCGTGGGATTGCCAATGCTGGACAACACCAGGGTCACGCCGCCCCCCGACGTAAACGTCCCCGCAGTGACGTTTGTCCCCGTCGTGGTCGGATTACTCGCAGCCGCCAATGTGTTAGGAGTGAACTCATAATAGGCCAACGTCGCCGCCTGCACCGACGTCACGAGCACAAAAAAGCAAAAGCCAACCCGGCTGAAAAACTTGGGGTAAGTCATGCCCGAATCTTGGCGACGTGAACCCTCGCGCGCAACCAACGATCGCGGTTGACGCATTTTTTTACAGCATGCAATTCCACTGCTTTGTCGGGCGGCTCCATGATGAAATCCACCCATCGCCGGTCCCGTCGATCACGACCAGGTCGATCAGCAGGTGCGCACACCTCGCTACAAAGTATTCGTCATTGAACCGATTAAGCGCCTTTTTCGCGCCATGTCAGGTCGCACCACCATGAGGCAAATCGCCACCGCTGCGGGCGTCTCCGTCGCCACGGTGAGCATGGCCTTGCGCAATTCCGAAAAAATCACCCCGGAAACCCGCGCCAAGGTCCGTGAAATCGCCGCCTCCCTGAACTACCAGCCCGACCCGCTCATCGCCGCGCTCGCCGGCCGGCGCCGCGAGCGAACACTCAACCACCTCGACATCATCGCCTACGTCACCGCGTATCCGTCGCGCGAGGGCTGGCGCCAGAATCGCTTCTCGCCCGCCGCCTACGAGGGCGCCTGCACCCGGGCCGAACAACGCGGCTACCGCGTCGAACACTTCTGGTTGCGCGAGTCAAACATGACGACGCGCCGGCTCGCCCACATTCTTCAGGCACGCGGCATCCTCGGCGTGTGCCTCGCGCCCTTTCCCGACGCCGTCCCCCAATTCTCGTTTGCATGGGACGACTTCTGCGTCGCCGCCATCGGCTACTCCATGATGCGCCCCGCCATCCATCGCGCGTGCCCGCATCAATACCAGGGCATGCAACTCGCGCTCACGACCCTGCGTCAACGCGGCCACCAGCGCATCGGCGTCGCCCTCGGCAAACGCGTCAGCAAGATCGTCGCCCAAAACTGGATCGCCGCCGTCCTGCTCTTTCAATACACCTACGGACGCAACGCCGCGACCTGCCTCGTCTATGAAGAGTCCGACCGCCTTGAACTGAAGGACTGGCTCGGCACCCACAAACCCGACGCGATGGTCGTCTCCGATATTTTCCTGATCGAGTGGCTGAAGGAAACCGGCATCCGCATCCCCGAGGACATGGGCGTGCTGCCGATGGAGCGTCTTCCCGGCTACGCCTGCCTCGACCAAAAGCCCGGCATGGTCGGCGCCGCGGCCATCGATCTCATCATCGGCATGATCCAGCGCAACGAAACCGGCCTGCCCGCCGATCCCAAGGTCCTCATGGTCGAGGGCTCCTGGGTGGACGGTCCCTCGGTCCTGCTCAAACGATAGCCGCATGCGCGATGACAAAGCCGGGATTGGCTTTTACCCCCGGCTATGCGAGAGTCACGGTCCCGTATGAAGTCCGTCCTCGATTTTAAGGCCCGCAAGGGCAAGGGCCGTATCAGCATGTCCACCGCATATGCGCACTGGGAGGCCCGCTTCCTCGCCGCCTCGCCCGTCGATTGCGTGCTCGTGGGCGACAGTGTCGCCACCGTCGTCGACGGCGAAGCCACGACATTCGCCGCCACCCCCGAGATCATCGCGCGCCACACCGCCGCGGTCGCCCGCGGGCTCGCCGGAACCAAATTTCTCATCGCCGACTTCCCTTACCTCGCCGCGCGCAAAGGCACCACCTCCGCCGTCGAGTGCGCCACGCTCCTGATGCGCGCCGGCGCGCACGCAGTGAAGATCGAGGGCATCGACGGCCATGAGGACGTCGTCCGTCACCTCGTTCAATCCGGCGTTCCCGTGATCAGCCACCTTGGCCTCACCCCGCAATCGGTCAACGCCCTCGGCGGCTACAAGGTCCAGGGGAAAACCGAGACCGCCGCCGCCGACCTGCTCCGTCAGGCGCGCGCCACCGAGGCCGCCGGCGCCTCCGGCCTGGTGATCGAATGCATCCCCTCCGAGGTCGCCCGCGAGATCACCGGGGCGCTCTCAATCCCTGTCATCGGCATCGGCGCCGGCCCGCACACCGACGGCCAGGTGCTGGTGTTTCACGACATGCTCGGACTCAACCCGGGCTTCACCGCCAAGTTCGTCCGCCCCTTCGCCGACGGGAATAAAACCGTGACCAGCGGACTCTCCTCCTTCGCCGAGGCGGTCGCCAACGGCACCTTTCCGAGCAAAAAAGAATCCTACTAAATCGGATATGTCACAGAGGCCGGAAGAGGATGCACAGAGCGTCACAGAGGCCGGAACAAACAACTCCTTCATGTCTTTCTCTGTGAAACTCTGTGCCCCTCTTCCGGCCTCTGTGACTAAACTCCGAATCCGTCTTTTCCCATGACCACCGCCCGCAAGCCCCGTCTGCTCGTCCTGCTCACCGGCTCGATCTCCTGTTACAAAGCGTGCTTCGCCATCTCGCGACTGGTGCAGGCCGGCATCGAGGTGCGCACCGTGGCCACGCCCGCCGCCCTGCAGTTCATCGGCAAGGCCACGCTCGAAGGCCTCACCGGCCAGCCCGTGGCCAGCGACATGTGGGAGTCGGGCCGTGCGATGGATCACATCAATCTCGCCCGCTGGGCCGACCTCGCCTTGGTCGCCCCGGCCACCGCCAACACCCTCAACCGCCTCGCCTCGGGCCTCGCCGATGACCTGGTCGGAAGCCTGTTCCTTGCCTGGGAAATTCAAAAGAAGCCGTGGTGGGTCGCTCCCGCCATGAACGTCGCCATGCTGGAGCATCCGCTCACACAGGCCTCGTTGCAAAAACTCTCCGGCCTCGGCGTGCGCGTGCTGCCCACCGGCTCCGGCACTCTCGCCTGCGGTGAGGAAGGCGCGGGGCGCCTGCTCGAGCCCGAACAACTCGTCATGCACGTCCTCGCCGAACTCGGCACCAAGATCGCATAAATTCCTTCTCTTTGATTCGTTCTCGTTCTCTTACTCGTTCCCGAATTCCGCACCGGCCACCTGCCGGGCAATCCGGGAAGGAGTAAGAGAACGAAGAACGAGAACGATTTTTAGCATGCGCATCCTCCTCACCTCCGGCGCAACGCGTGAACCCATCGATGCGGTGCGCTTCCTCTCCAATGTGAGCACCGGCCGCACCGGTGCGCTCCTGGCCGGCGCCCTCGCGCAACACGATCACGCCGTCACCCTGCTCCACGGCGAAGGCGCCGTGCGCCCCGGCTTGATGAACTCCGTTGCCACCGAATCGTTTTCCTCCACCGAAAACCTGGAGGCCCAGCTCCGCCGCCTGCTCGGCGCGGGCAGCTACGATGCGGTGATCCACTGCGCCGCCGTCTCCGACTACCGTCCGGCCGAGACGCATGCGGCCAAACTCACCTCCTACGCCAGCGAGCTCACCCTGCGCCTCGTCCCCACGACCAAGCTTCTCCCCAAACTCAAGCACTACGCGCCCCGTCCGCTCAAGGTGATCGGCTTTAAACTCACCGCCGGCGCCGGCACGCAAGACCGCGCCCAGGCGGTGGCGAAGCTGTTCGCCGCCGGCACGGTCGACGCCGTCATTCACAATGACATGGACGACCTCGCCACGGGTGACGCCCGTCCGTTCCATGCCTGGCGCGCCGGCTCCCCCACTCCCGAGTCACTCGCCGGGATCGAAGAGCTGGGCGAATGGCTGAATGCCTTCGTCTGCGCATAAAAATCCGCTGCTCGAAGGCAGGGCGGGAATCGCGGCCAGTAGGGACGACATGGATTCAAAATAGCAGAAGCCCCGGAGTTCCGCGATGGACAGGGTGGCGGTTGATTTGGCAAAACCGATGATATGAAACGTCGGATCATCACCCTTACGGAACGCCTGGTCGCCGGCATGCCCGAACCGGACGATTATTTCCGCGGGTTGCGACGCCCGGCGGACGCCTTGCCGGACAACGTGCTGCTTTTCGCCCGGCGCGACTCCCGCTCACTCAGGCCGGCCAGCGTCGCCTCGGCCTTTCATCAACGCTGGGTGTTGATCGTGGCGCTGGCCGGACGGGGCACGGTGGTGCTGGACCGGAAACCATATCCGCTCCGCCCGGGCGAGGTGCTCCTCGTGCCGCCGCTGCATCTCCACGCCTACGACAACCTGGATCCGCAGCCCACCTGGTTGTTCACGACCTTCGAGTGGCCGGGCCACACGGCGATGGGTGAAACCTGGCGCGGCGCACGCCGGCTGGATACGAACGCGCGCACACGCCTCGACGCCCTGATCAAGGCATGGCGCGCCCCCCGGCCGGACGGGCTGCTGGCGGCGGCGCATTTGCTGGCCTTGTTGCGCCACCTGTTTCCGCGGACAAAAAAAGCCCCGCAAACCTCCCCGGCTGTTCAAGGCGGTTTGATCGCGGCCGTGCGCGCCGCCGCGGAGGTTGAACCGGCCGGCAAGCTTCGCGCACTCGCCCACCGGATGGGCATAAGCGAGAGCCACCTCCGGGCGCGTTTCAGAGACGAGGCCGGCATCAGCCTCGGACGCTACCTGCGGGAAGCCCGGCTGAGACAGTCGGCAATCTGGCTGCGCGAGGAAGACATCAGCATCAAAACGGCGGCCGAGCGCGCGGGCTACCCCGACATCTACACCTTCAGCCGGGCCTTTCGACGCTCGATGGGAACGCCCCCGTCCCAAGTTCGCGACCAGATCTCCCGCCGACGCGGACGGTGAGGCAGACCGTTCACACCCAGCCTCGCCGCCTACGGCACCGGCGGCGGCGGCAGGGACTCGCCGGAGAGCACCGCTTTTTTCCACTCCGCTGCGCGGCGGAAATACGCGGCTTGCGCAGCACCGGTGCCTTGATGATTCGATAATGGCAGGATCAGCGCCTCCTTGGGCCCCTTGAGCGCGTTGATCGCCGCGGCCACCCCCGTGGGACGGGAGGTTTCATCCGCGAGTCCGTAGGCCACCAACGCGGGAGTGCGAATGCGTGCGGCGAAGTTGATCCCGTCAAAATAACCCGCCGTCACTTCAACCTTCTTCATGTCGCGATCGCGCGGCCCCCAGTTGGACAACCAGTAGGGCCAGCCGAAGGCGCGGTTGGCGAGAGGCGCGTAATTGTCACAACCGGCGGGCACGACGGCCATCAGCCCGGTGACCTTCGGTGACAGCGCGGCCGTGACCAGCGCCTGCAAACCTCCCTGCGAGGCACCCGTCACGATCAACGTTTCGCCGTCCCATTCCGGCCGCGTGGCGAGGTATTCGGCCGCGCGGACACACCCGAGAAACATCCGCAGGAAGTAGGAGGTCTCGCGATCTTCGCTGCCCATATAAACGTAATTCTTCAGCGCGCCGTCCTTCTGGTTCTTGTAGAACTCGGGCGACTCGTCGATCGGCAGGTCGTGCGCGCTGATATTCAAAACGAGCCAGCCGGCCTTGGCATCGTTGATCACCGTCGACTGATCGAGCGCGTAAACCCCGGCATATTGAACCACGAGCAACGCGGGGGATTTTCCTCCGGTCGACGGATGGGCCAGCTGGCCGCGAACCTTGGTCCCGCGGATGTTGTCGAGCGTCACCTTGTAGTAAGTGACGCCTTCCGTGTTTTTGGCGTCGGGTGTTTTCTCCACCACGGGGTTCACCGGAACCTGCGCGAGTTCGTCCAGCTTCGCCTTCCAGAACGCGTCGAAGTCCTTGGGCTCGGGCGCGGCGGGCCCGATCTTCCCGGGCGCATAGATCGCCCCGCCCACCGCCAGCGGCTGCGCGTTTTTCTCGGCGGGCAACACCTGCACGACAAGCGCGCCGGCATCCTCGCGGACGGCCGATAGCGACACCGCGCCGGCGGAGTAATCCAGCGTGCCTTCCTGGACGACCACCTGACCGTCTTTCTTGATCTTGTAGACCAACTCGGGGGCCGGCGCGCCCGTCTCGGGTTTTACTTCGACGCGCCAGGTCGCCTTGTCGCCAGGCGCATACACCCCGGACGGCACTTCCGGCGTGATCATCACCACCGGGGCGGAAACCAGACGAAAGGGAACGCCGACGACTAACAGGGCCGCGAAAGCCGCGGAGCGGAAATGACAGAATCGTTTCATGACGTGGGGAGGTAAACAAACAGGCGTCCGGACGACCGTGACGCTTATGGAGCCGTCACCTTGATTGTAATCGCCGCCTCGGCGACCGGATTCTTGAAGTTGATGCGACAACCGTGCCGCTTGGAAGGCACTCAACCCTCGGCCCGATCGAAGGTGCCCCGAAAGCCCCCGCAACGCCCATTGTCCCGGTGCTCACGCCAGAGCCAGCGGCCGCCTCCGGCTTTTGGCGTGCCCTGGCGGACGATCGCTACCTCACAGGGCAGCCCTTGCGATAGGATCCAGACCAAGCCAAAGCAGAGTTAGTCGCTTAAACTGCAACGGCATGCGGCGCCTACGACCGCCCCGCCACCCGGCGCGTTGACATTGAAACTGAGTCTCAGTCATATTTCGGGTCCGCCATGACAATCGACCCGCGCCTCCAGCGTCCGCGCATGACCCTTACCGAGCTCCCCGCCGGGGCGGCCGGTCGCGTGTGTGCGCTGAATGGCGAAGCCGATGTCTGTCAGCGACTCCGCGAAATGGGTTTCTGCGAGTCGGCGGTCATCGAGAAAATCTCCGGCCGCAGCACCCTGCTTTGCCAGGTGTGCGGCATGCGCGTCGCCCTCGGTGAAGGGGTCGCCAAACACATCACGGTGGAATTGATCCGCGGCTGATCGGGCCGCCCCGCTCCGCTGTTTGCGCTACATTTTATCATGGCTGAGCTCATCACGTTGTCCTCCCTCGCCGTCGGCGCCAGCGCCGTGCTCCGCGATTTCCCGAAGCAAGGCGTCGCCTTTCTTCGCCTTCGCGAGATGGGTCTCCTGCCCGGCACCTCCGTCACCCTCGTTCGCACCGCTCCGCTGGGCGACCCGATCGAAATCAAGGTGCGCGGCTACAACCTTACGCTCCGCAAATCCGAAGCCGATCACGTCATGGTCGAGCCGGCGGCCGGCCCGGCCATGAAATGACGAATGCCTAATGTCGAATGACGAATGAGATGAAACCATCAGCTATCCTACATTTTCGCAGTCATCACAGCGCAGTGCCGTTCATTCGTCATTCGTCATTCGTCATTCGTCATTCCGGCTCCGCCGGCCGCGCATGAATCCTTCGATCGTCAAACCCGCTCCCGTGCGCACGTCCGTCTACGCGCTTGTCGGCAACCCGAACTGCGGCAAATCCACGCTGTTCAACGCGCTCACCGGCCTGAAGCAGAAGGTGGGCAACTACCCCGGCGTCACCGTCGAGCGCAAAGTCGGCACCGCCTACACCCAGCACGGACATCCGCTCACGCTGATCGATCTGCCCGGCACCTACTCGCTCGCCGCGCGCTCCCCCGACGAAGCCGTCACCCGCGACGTGCTGCTCGGCCGCCGCGTCGATACCGCGATGCCCGACCGCATCGTGTGCGTGGTCGACGCCACCAACCTCGAGCGCAACCTCTACCTTGTTCACCAGATCCTCGATCTCGGCCGGCCCGTGATCCTGGTGCTTAACATGATGGACGTCGCGGAGCAGGCGGGGCTCACCATCCGCACCGCCCGGCTCGAGCATGAACTCGGCATTCCCGTGATCGCCTGCGCAGCCTCGAGCGGCCGCGGCCTCATCGACCTTAAACTTGCCCTCAGCCGCAACGACCTGCCCCTCCCGCGCCATGCCTGGGACATCCCCGTCGCGATCGCCCCCGCGGTCTCGGAGTTGCAGGCCTCGCTTCAGGACAACGACAAAAAGCCTCCGCTTATCGCCCGTGCCGAGGCGCTCCTTTTGCTGACCGACCAGGACAGCGTGCGCGTCGCCGGTTCGACCCCGCTCTCCGACCGCACGCGGGAAATCCTCGTCTCCTGGGAAAAACGCTGGGCGGCCGACGGCACCGACTGGGCCGCCGCGCTGGTCAACGCCCGTTACGACAGCATCGGACGCCTGACCGCCGACATCGTCAGCACCGCGTCCACCGCCCCCGTGGGACCGAGTCGCAGCGATCGAATCGACGCCTGGGTGACGCATCCCGTATGGGGCTGGTGCATCTTCGGCGTGCTCATGGCGGTGATGTTCCTGAGCATCTTCACCCTTGCCGGCATTCCGATGGGCTGGATCGAAAGCCTCGTCGCCGTCGCCTCGGAATGGGTGTCCGGCCTGATTCCGCCCGGCGATTTGCACGACCTCATCATCGACGGAGCCATCGCCGGCGTGGAGGGCGTGATTATTTTTCTTCCGCAGATTTTGATCCTGTTTCTCTTCATCGGCCTGCTTGAGAGCACCGGTTATATGGCCCGCGCGGCCTTCATCATGGATCGGCTGATGAGCAAGGTGGGCCTCAACGGTCGCAGCTTCATTCCGCTGCTCGGCTCCTACGCCTGCGCGATTCCGGGAATCATGGCGGCGCGCACCATCGAGCAGCCCAAAGACCGTCTTGTCACGATTCTGGTCGCGCCGTTCATGAGTTGTTCGGCGCGCCTTCCGGTTTACCTTCTGCTGATCGCGGCGCTCGTGCCCGACGAACAGGTGCCCGTGGGTCTCAAGATCGGCATCATGCTGCTCATGTATGCGCTCGGCACGTTCGGTGCGTTTGGCTTCGCGTGGCTTTTCAAAAAGACGCTGCTGCGCGGCGCGCCGCCGCTGATGATCATGGAGCTGCCCCCTTACCGTCTGCCGCGCATGCGCGACGTGTTGCAGCAAATGACGGAGCGGGCGGGCCTTTTCGTGAAGCGCGCCGGCACGATCATCCTCGGGCTTTCCATCGTGCTCTGGTTTCTGGCCAACTACCCCAAGGTCCCCGAAAACCAGCCCGACACCGACCCGCTCGCCTACAGCATGGCGGGTCGTGCCGGCCATGCGCTTGAGCCGGTGATCGCTCCGCTCGGCTTCGACTGGCGCATCGGCATCGGCCTGATCCAATCCTTCGCGGCGCGCGAAGTATTCAACAGCTCGATGGGCGTGATCTTCGCGGTCGAGGAAACGGACGACGAGGAGGAAACCCGCGGCCACCTGCGCGATGCGTTGCGCGCGGCCGAGCGTCCGGATGGCACAAAGCTCTTCACGCCGTTGATCTGTCTCAACCTGATGGTGTTTTACGTCTTCGCGATGCAGTGCATCAGCACGATCGCGGTGGTGAAGCGCGAGACCAACTCCTGGCGCTGGCCGCTCTTCCAGCTCGGCTACATGACCGGCTTTGCATGGTTCATCTGTCTGGTGATCTACCAAGTGGGCCGCGCGCTGGGATATTGAGCGATTTGGGGTAGACTGAATCCATGGACAACTGGCAAACCCCGCTCGCACTCCTGGTGGTCACCGTCACCGTGGCATTGCTCGTTCGCAGCGTGTGGAAAAAACGCCGCAAGCCCGGCTCCGGCTGCGGCGGCGACTGCGGTTGCCCGACCACTGATCTCAAAGAGCGACTGAAGAAGTAGTGGTAGCTCCTACCAGCTCAACGGCGACGGTTACGTGATCGGCACCCGTCACCCGGAAGGATTCTGCCGGCCCGGCCTGCGCGGCGCTGGTCAGGGGCTCCGGAATCGCCCAAGACCGTGAGGGAATTTTAAATCACCCCTGCTTCCCGCCGGCCACTTGCTGCGCAGGTTTTCCGCCAAGGCTCGCCGCGTAGTCCGACGGCGTCATGAACACCGCCTTCTGCTCCGTGAGGAAATCGATGATCTTCACAAACTCGTCGAACCGCGCACCCGCCCAATGGGTCGGGTGGCCTTGCAGCACGAAATACTCACGGTCCGGATTTTTCGCGTAGCCTTCCACGAACTTTCCGAAATCAGGGCTCCCCACCCTGCTCTCGAAATTCACCGCCCACACACGGTCCAGGATCGCTACCTTGCCCGCCGCCGCGAGTTTGCGGCCGCTCGCATCGATCGGCGATGGATACAGCCACACTTTCATCGCCGGATCCCTTGCCATCACCTGTGCGGTCGCTTCGTCCTGGTGACTGCCGGAACCGCCTCCCGGAGGTCCGAACGTGGCGAACGCAAATCCCAGCTTCTCGACCGCAAGCTTCTGCGAACGCGCAAACCGGGCGGACTGCTCCTCGACCGTGCGCCCGCCAAACTCGCTCATTTTTTTCCCCGCCTCGTTCGTCCACACCCCGTGATCCCAGCCGTGAAACCAGAACTCGATCTCGCCGGCGACATGGCGGTCTTTGATCCATTGCACATAGGCTGGAGTGGCCTCTTCAAGGGTCTGCGTGATCACGCCGAAACTACCCTTGATTTTACGGCTCTTCAAAAACTCCGCGATCTTGATCCACGCACCAGGCACCTTGCCATCGATCTGACGCAGATCGTCGAGCTTGATGATGATCACCGGCGGCGCCTTGCGTTGCGACAACTCGGGCATCGCCGCCGCCACGGCCTGAACGGCAACGTCCGGCTGCACTCCGATGATCGGCTGCGCACCGGCGGATAAACCCGTGACTTCAAAATCATCGAAATCCGCCGTGCCCGTCGCCGACCCCCAGGAATGAATCCACACCGCCACCGTCACCGCGCCCTCTGGCACCGTCGCCTTCAGCGCGTAAGGCGTCCACTCGCCGGCTCCTTTCTTCACCCCCACGGAAGGCAGTCCGCCGGAATGTTTGAACACGTCATTTTTGACCGCCTTGCCCGCCGCATCGTGGAACCAAAAATACACTCCCAAAAAATCGCCCTGCGCCCGGGCGGAAAACGTCAGCGTCAGCGCCTGCCCCGCCACGACCGGCAGTTTCGCGCTCGTGAGATCGGAGCCCTTTTTCACATCGGCATCGGTGATCCTTAAACCGGCTTTCCCCGTGTGCGCGGCTTCGGCCAGCACCTGCGACATCGTATCGCGCGTCACCCAGCCGGTCAGACCCTCCTCAAAACCGGCGTTCGGCAAAACCGAGGCGGCGATGGCGGCGGAAACCGTCGCGCAAAACAAGACAACGCTGCGAAACAAACGTATTAAACGGGGCATGCAGCGATTTTCATCACCCTCCCCGCATTGGCCAGACGGACGTCAGGCTACATGTAGAATCCCACGCGCGCACCACGACCCCATCCTCGGCCGGCACGCGCACGGACCGCATCGTCGAAGAGTTCCTCCGGCGCCGGCGCGTTCGATTGCTTCTCCCCGTCCTCAACCGCGCCGGCGGCGAAAACCGGCCGCAAGCACCAGGCCCGCCGCTCCCGCGAGCATCGCATAGGCGGAAGGCTCGGGGATGGCGGAAGCGATCGCCGTGAGCGTGCCTGCCCCCTCGCTGAAGGTGAGCGTGTAGCCACCCGAGTTCAGCGTCCAGTTGCCCGAACCCGCGTCGATAAACGTGCCGCTGATGCTGGTTCCGGTCGCGGTGACGCCGCCAAAATGCCCGGTTTCGGCGGTGGAGACCAACACGGTGTAGGACGTCAGCAACGTCGTTGCCGCACCAAAATCAAAGGCAAGGTTCGCGTTGGTGAACACCGCCTCGGCCGCCTTGATCTGGCCGGCGGAAGTCGCACCCACGCCGAGGGTGGTCGTCGTTGCGGTGCTGAAGGCATAGGTCGCCCGCGCCTGTGAGTCGAAGGTCGCGCCGGCCCCGACCGTGAGCACCGAGTTGGCGCTGATGGCCCCGGACGCACCGAGCGCCAGCGTGCCGCCCGTCACCTGTGTCGCACCCGTGTAGGTGTTCGTCCCGTTGAGCGTCAGCGTATGGCCGCCCGCCTTGGTCAGCGCGATCTTCGCCGTGGCGCCGTCCTGGATGATGCCGCCGAAGGTGGAATCGGCCGGAGCCGCCGCCCCGTCCGGATTGATCGTCAATGTGGCCGTGCCGGTGCCGGTGCTGCCGTTGGTGACCGTGTTAAAGGCCAGCCGGGAGCCCGTCGTGGACAGGCCCGCCGCCGTCACGTTGTAACTGCCGGCGCCGTTGCCCAGATTGAGAGAGGCCGTGCCGGAAGTTCCACTGGCCGAAAGGATCACCGTGGTGGATGCGGACAGGGCGTTGTCGCTGGCCGCCCGCACGACTGCGGCGATATTGCTGCCTCCGATCAGCGTGTTGCCCGAGTATGTGTTTGTTCCGCTCAACGTCAGCACCGCCGCGCTGGTTGCCCGGACGTCCGTCACATTGGAACCGATGTTTCCCGAGACCACCATGCCCGCCGCGTTGAAACCCGCCGCGGTCAGCGTGCCCGTGTGATTCAGATTGCCCGATACCGTGAAGGCACGGTTGCCATTCTGGGTGAGGGTGAGATTGCCCGTTCCACTCACGTTGCCACTGATCGAGAAAAACGAACCGCTGAGCGTCGTGTCGGCCGTCCAGGTCTGGCTGGCCTGCAGGACGATGTTCGAGCTGATGGTGACCGCGGCCCGGTCATTGGTCGCGGTCACCGTGCGGACCGTCGTGATGCCACCCGAGCCGATTTCAAGGATTCCGCCGCTCATGGTAATCGCGCCCTTGTTCTGGAACGTGATACCCTGCGCCGCCTGCGTCCCGCTCACAGTCACCGTGTAGGCGCCTGTGCCGGTATTCGGACCCGCCGAAAAATACAGGGCGTCGGTGGATGTGGTCGCGGCCGTGAACGAGCCGGCCGCCGCCCCCGTCGCGTCGCTGTTCCAAAAATTGTCCGAACCCCACGTGCCCGACGGCACGGCTCCGGCGCCGGCCGTGGTGCCGTCGGCGTCCCAATACAACGAGGTCGCATCAAGGCGAACCACGGAAAACACCGCCAGCAGGGCGGCCGGGGCAACTGCGCGTAACAATGAGGTATTCATGGGGGTATAAGCGATGGGCTGAATGTGAAACTGGCCGCACCCTTGCACGCTTCCACCTCGCTGCCAAAACCCCCGCCATACTACCTGTAGCGCATCAACCCGCCGCGACCTTCAGGTCATGCGGTCGAATGCCTCGAGCGTCACCTCGCCGCTCAACGGTTCTCCCGCCAGGTAGCGACGCAGGTTCTCCACCGCATGGCCACCGCAGAGGGGATAGGTCTCCAGCGTGGGCCCGGCGATGTGCGGCGACAGCATGACGCCCGGCGCCGTGCGCAGCGGATAATCCGCCGGCAGCGGCTCGCGGTGGAACACGTCGAGCCCGATGCGCAGCCGTCCCGTCGCGGCCTCGGCCAGCAACGCGGCTTCGTCCACGATCTGCCCCCGGCCGACGTTCACAAAGACGGAGTCGTCGGCCAGCCGGCCGAGGATGCGCGCGTCAACGGAGCCGCGATTTTCCGCCGTGAGACTTTCGCAGCAGATCAAAACTTCGCTCGCGCCATACAACTCCTCCAGGCTCGCGCACGGCTCCACGCCCCGGTCCGCCATGAACGCCGGCGGCACGCCGTGTGAATACGAGCGGATGCACGCCGGCTTGAAGGGCGCGAGCATCGTCGCGATTTCGCGCGCAATGGCCCCGAAGCCGTGCAACCCCACGCTCCGGCCGCGCAGCGCCTTCGTGCGCAACCGCCGCACCTGGTCGACCGTCCAGCCGCCCTTTTCCATCGCACCGGGCCAGCCGCCGGCCCCGCGCAGCAGCGCCAGCGTCAGCAGCACCGCGTGCTCGGCGATCGTATGGTTGATCGAACAACCCCAGTTCGTCGCCCGCACGCCGCGCAGGAACGGCTCGCGCGTCAGCAGCGACTTCAACGAACCGGTCACGTGGCACACGTATTTAAGGGAAAACTCCGGCGACGCCACCCAGTCCGGCGGAAGGCGTTTCGCACTCCACGCCGTCACGATGACCGTCGGACGCCATTCGCGCAGAATACGCTCCCAGCCCGCGGTTCCGGCGGCATCCGTGTCGATATACGCATGCGGATGCTCCGCGAACTCCTCCATCCGCAAACCGGGAAGAAAAAGGGCCTGCTCCTTGGGCGTGAAGGCGAAAAGAATGCGCTCCGTCGCAACGGGGGGCGGACAGGTTTCGGCGGGCGGCTTCATGGCTTTGCGGCAAGACGCCGTTTGAGTTGATCGAAATACAGCGAGCGCGGCACGAGGCCTTCGCCGCGGCCCTCACCCTCGACGAAGTCGCTGGAATCCACCTTCGCCGCCGGCCCGCTCGTGCCGATCACGTAGCCGTCGCCGAACTGGTGCGAATACACCAGCACCGGCCGCTCCAGCGAATAACGCAGGCCCTTTGTATTCCAAAAAACCGACTGCGTGGTCGTCACGCCATGCATCGGGTTCCCGCCCCACGGACGCAGCGCGCGCGCCTCGATAAAGTCGCCCTCGCACGTGAGATTGTCCACGAGGTTGGCCAGCGAAAGAAACATGTGGAAGTCCGAGCCGAGCTTTCCATCCCTCGCGAGGCAGTCCACGATCACGTTGCCGCTAGCCGACATCGTGCCGAAGTCGTAGTTGTGCCGCGCACCTTCAACGCGGCAGTCACGGATGAGGTTGTCCTGGGCGTTGATCACGAACCCGTAGCCGTTGCCGCCGCCGCCGCGATACTGGGGAAACTTGAAATCACAGTCCGCCACGGTGACGAGCCGCGTGCGCCAGAGTTTGAGCACGTTGGAAAGCACATGCACCTTCGGGTCGTTGCCCGCGGGCGCGTAGGTGTGCACGCGGCGCACCCAGCAGTTCTCGGCAAACGACAGCGCGATGGCCGCGGAACCATGCGCACCCTGGCCCACCGTTCCCGGCTTCGACCAGTCCTCCTCGGCGAGGCCTTCACCCGGATGCTGCCTCATGCCGATGGAAAAATCCTCCAGCCCCGCCTCGCTGATCATGCGGCCGGAAACTTTCAGGACCTGCGCGTTGTCCGCCGTGTGGAGAAATCCGCGCAGCGGGATGTCCACCGTGACAACGTTGTCGATCGCATCGATCGCGGTGATGCGGCGGCAGTAGGCGAGCGTCCGATTCTGCGACTGCCCAGGCGTCCATTTGCCGTTCATGCCGACGAGGTCGATGAAGTGCTGCGTGAGGTCGTTGCGCACCACGACCAGGTCGCCGACCGCGAACTCCGCCACGTCGTTGAGCGGGATGCGCTGCGCGGGCTGCGGCAGGTCCTCGCGGAGCTTCACGCCGTCGGCCGCCTTGCCGTCGGCGTTCCACGACACCGCGCCGCGCGGCTTGAGTTCGATCACATTTTTGCCGGCCATTGCGGTCGCATCATTAAAGAGAAACGTCCTCCCCGCGCCCGCGCCGCGCAGCACCACGCCGTCGCCGCGCACGGCCAGCGCCGCCTTCGCTCCGTCGGGCGGAACGACGCGGTAGGTGCCGGCCGGCAGGAACACCACCCCGCCGCCTGCGTCTGCTGCCGCATCGAGCGCGCGCTGGATCGCCGCCGTGGCATCGAGTTTACCCGAAGCATCGGCCGCATAGGGTGCTCGAGTGACGTCAATCAGGTTGTCCGCGCGATCCGGAACCGGCGCCTCGCCCCGACGATAACCGGCGTGGGAAAAATCGTGCAAAAACCGCCCGGATGCATCCGCGCGTCCCGGGCGCCAGTCTTCGGGATACAGGGAGGATCGCCAGGACCCGGCGGAGAGCCGGCCTGCCGCCAGAAGGACGGCGCACATCGGGACAGCCAGCCGGAGGAAACGACAGAAGCCTGGGGACATGACGCACACGTTAGCCGCCGGTCCGCACCACCGTAAATCCGGCAGGCGAGTTGATTAATCCTACCTGTAGAACCCGGAATGCCCGGCCGCGGATCCGCTCAACACTCGCGATCACTGCGCGTAGGGATCACGATTGAATGCCTTCGCGGCATCGGTGATCCCCAGGCCCTCCAGATGCCCATCCGCGAAAAGATAATTGGCCCGGCCGCGGTGCCGGTCGGGATCCGAGGTCAGCAAGTCTCCGGTCGGGTCTCCAATCCAGACCGAGAGCACATGCGATTGGGAATCACCCGCCAGGATCGTCCTGGACGGCTGACCGACGGTCGCACGCGGAGTCTGGAAGTAATAGTTGAATTTCCCGTTCATGCCGGTCAGCCCGTCCGGACAAATGGCGAAGGGATTTCCTTCGATGCCTCCGATGGTCTTGATGTCGACCCCGATGTAGGGCTTCAACTCGAGCCACCAGTGGGCCTTGTTGGGATTCACCCGGCCATTGAGCTGACTCGTATTGTAGGTGACCGCCGGATAATAACCGCGATAGTCCGCCGCGAACTGGTTGAATGCCCCTCCGATTGAGCGAAGGTTCGACGCACATTTCGCCATGCGTGCGTTGGCCCTCATGGGCCCGAGGGTGGCCAGAATCAACGCGGCCAGCACACCGACGATCGCAACAACCGCCAGCAGCTCGATCAGCGTAAAGCCACGGGACGACTTCGCGGAAAAAAGGACGGGGATCACCCTGGGGCGGGGGTTCATGCCGCCCATATTCGCCGGTATCCTTCGTCCGGCAACGCAACCGTGATACTACCTGTAGCGCATCAACCCGCAACCGCCGCCCTTTGACGGCGCAAGGTCTTGCCGGGGACCCACACGCCATCCACCAGCAGGTGCATGGGCATGTCCGGAACCCCGCGCTCCCCCCGATGCAGCATGTCCACCAGGACATCCACCGCCTTGCGGCCGATGTGCAGGCTGCTCTGGCTGATGCCCGACACCTCCGGCGAGGTGCTCGGCACGCTGAGGTTGGCGAAGCCCAGGTCGCGCGGCATTTTAACTCCGAGGTCCAGCAGTTGCTCGTAAAACTGGCGGTGGGAGACAACCGCGTCGGGCTTCTCCGCCTTGAGCCACGCCCGCACGTCCTCGCGGCCGAAAAGACGCACGGGCAGGATTTCCATGCCCGAGGTGATCAGCTCCTTCGCCGTGAGCACCCCGCCAAACCAGCCGTGCCCGACCTTTTCGCTCCAGCTCTTGTGCACGGCGAGTGCGATCCGGCGATATCCCAATTCGTCGAGGTGCCGCATCATCAGCAGCATCGAGCGAAAGTGGTGGTTCGTCACCACATGCAGCCCGGGCCGTTTTAAACTGTAGCTCAGCGAGATCGCCGAAAAATCACTGCAATCGAAGTCGATCTCCGTGTGCGGCTCGGGCTGGGGCGCAAAGATCAGCCCCTGGATATTGCGGGCCTTCAGTATCCTCCCGAGCTTCGGAAAGGAGAGGTCCTTCCCCTGCATCCAGAATTCCTCCACCCCGTAGCCAAGTTCGGCCGCGCGGGCCTTCAACCCGTCGTGGTAATCGCGAAAATCGTCGTTACTGCGCAAAAAACCGCGGTCGGGCCAGTTGTTGATCCATGCGAGCGTGGCCTGGTAGTGGGGACGCCGCCGCGTCTGCCGGTAGGCGTTGAGCGCCGAGAGCATCGGATCGGGCGCATAACCCATTTTTGTCGCCAGTTTTTGAATACTCTTTCGCGTCGTCTCGCTGAGGCGCGGACTGTTGCGCAGGGCCAGCGCCACCGTGGTGAAGTGCACGCCGGCCTTCGCGGCGATGTCCCGTATGGTGACTCGGTTGCTCATGGGGGTTCGCCGGAAGCTAGAACAGCAACCGGACGAACCGCCAAGCCCGAACCAGGCCTCAGCGCGTGAACTTCACCGACCTCACCTGATAGGGCGTGACCGCCAGCGCGACTTCGCCGTCCGCCGCCTTCGTGCCGTCCAGCGGCTGATTGAGCAGATCGACCGGCCTGCCTTTTGCACCCGAAGCCAGCGTCATCTTCAGCGACCCGCGACGTCCGAGCGTCTCGTGCAGGCGCAACACCCAGCCGCCTTCGACCGGCTCGGCCCATGCGGGCACCGCCGAGCTCACGCCTTCGATCCGTTCCAGTCCTGCCGACACCTGCTCGCCCGCATACGGCACGCAGGGTGTGAACAACGTGTCCGCCAGCGCCGCCGGCTGCTCGTGCACCGGCAGGTCCGGCGCATAACGCGTGAGCGCCAGGTCGATCGTATGCCGGCCCAGATCAGAATGCACCGGGCGGTTTGGCGTCGGCCGGATCTTCGGATGATCCCCCGCCTCCGTGACCAGCGCACTGCGCAACAGGCTCACCCCCACCGTGCCGTCGCGGGTGGTGAAGCCGTATTTCGCCTCGGTGATGATCGCGAGCCCTTCGCTCTGCGCGTCGTCGGACACCGCCATCCAGCGGCTGCCCGGCACTTCCCACTGCGCCTCTTCGCGCGGATAACCCGACCACTGCCCGCGCAACACGCTGCCAAAGGGAGCGCCGTAGCGCGCCTTCCGTCCGCGGTAGTCGCTGCAAAAAATACCTTTCAGCCAGTGCAGCGGATCCTGCCAGTCCACCTCGTAACGCACCCGCAGCGCATTCTCTCCGGCACGCAACGTATAGATCACCGTCACGCGGCTCTTCTTCACGATCTCGTAAGCGAACGCCACCGAAGCGACGAGTCCGTCGTTCGTCACGACCGGCTTGCCCGTGATCCGCGCATCGTGGCCGCTTACCATGTTGGCGCGGTCCACATCCCACGCGTCGAACGCTGCCGGCTGGTCGGGGTAGGCGCACAACTTGTGCGCGATGACGGCCACTTCACTGCCATCAACGGTGAGCCCCGTCAGCGAACCGCCGGCGTCGAACGTCGCCCGCACGCGTTCGCTTTCGAGCGAGGTCGCGGTGGCCTTCGGTGCCGTGGTTTTTTTGACGGAGAGCGCCGGCGCCGGTCCGCCGCCGAGCGGAGGCAGTTGATAACACACGCCGCCGTCGATCCAGGTGCGCGCCAACGGAAGCGGGTTGAACCAGCCTTTGTTTTTTCCGCCGCCCAGCACTCGATCGGCCTCGGCCAGCGCTTTTGCGGCAAGCCCCTGCAACTCCGGAATCGCCTCCGCATACACCTCCCAAATGGAACTGCCGGGGATGTAGTCATGAAAATGCGAGAAGCTCGCGCGCTTCCAATAGTGCCGGTCGATCGGTCCGAGTCCGCGCACGACATGCGCCGCCTCCAGGATTTGCAACGCCCGCTCCAAGGCGCGAAACGCCGATTTCAACGTGCAGTGCGTGGTGAACACCCCGCGGTGCAGTTCCAGCATGAGCTCGCCCGTCACCACGGGAAGTTCGGCCTTCACTTCGGCAAGGCGGTCGAAGAACGGCTCGATGTTGCCCCACTCCACGCGCGGCATGCCGGCTAGGTTGGACACGCGACGCGCACGCTCGAGCATCTCCTCGGTAGGTCCGCCGCCGCCATCGCCGTAACCGGTCGGCTGGAGGAACTCCGGGTGCACCGCCGACTGCTGATGATGGAACACGTCCTCACGGAGACGCTTCACATCGACCCACTCGTTGTAGTCATGAATCAATACGACATGCGCGTTGATTTCCGCGCCGTCCGGGCCCTGCCAGCGGAAGCTGGAATGCGGGAACCGGTTCACCGTGCTCCACGAAAGCTTGCTGGTGAAGAACCCCTTCACCCCCACGCCGGCCAGCAGTTGCGGCATGCAGCCGCTGTAGCCGAACACGTCGGGCAGCCAGAACACGTCGCTGGGCGAACCGCGCAGCGCCTTGAACTCCTCCTGACCGATGCGCAGGCAGCGCAGGATCGCCTCGCCGCAGGGCATCTGGGTGTCGCCCTCAACGTAGGCCGCGCCGATTGCGTCCCATTTCTTTTCGGCGATGAGTCCCTTCACCTTTTGCAGCAGCTCGGGCGAATGTTTGCCCACCGCCTCGTAGCTGGCGGGCTGTGAGTAGCCGAATTTGAACTCGGGATATTCCTTCAGCAGGCGCGTCTGCGTCGACCAGGAATGCATCGCCTTGAACTCGCCCACGCGCTCCGACCAGAGCCACACCAGATCGATGTGCGCATGTCCGGTGAGCACGGCCTTGATCGCATCCGGCGAGGCGGGAAACTCGGCGTAAACTTTCTTGAGCTCCTTCGCGAAAGGGGCGATCCCCTCCCGGTCATACACGTCGATCGCGCGGTCCAGCCGGTCGCACAGGCGGCGGAACAGCGGACTCGCGCGGAACGCCGGCATGCTATGGCGGACCGGATCCGTGAACGGCTTGGGCAGGCCGGAAACCGCCGGCTGGTATTCGCGATACTCGGCTTCAAGCAGCTCAAGCAGCACCTTCAAATCATGATAAACGGTCCACGCGGTGTCGTCGCGCGCCATAAAAACCGGCGGCAGATACAGGCTGCCCTCCTGCTCCAGCCGCGCAGCTTCACCCGCCAGCCAGATGCCCGAGCGAATGCAGACCGATTCAATCCATACTTCGCGCACGCCGGCCGGCAATGGGATCTGCTGGTGCGCGATGTCCAGGCCGGAATACGGCACGCCATCGATGTAAGCGGTCGCCTCGGCCTGGTCCTCCCAGCGCAGGTAGCGCGTTTCACTCACCGTCGCCTCGGGCAGCGTCAGGCGGAACCAGCTCTGCGCATATTTCGGCCCCCAGTGAAACGGCGTCTCCGGCACCGGCTTGAAATCGGTCCCCGCGATTTCCTTCACGGTGCGGAAGACGAGCGTCGGCGCCGTCTGCTCGACGCGGATGTCCCCGGGGAGCGGACGCCAGATGCGGCCTTGGGCGCGGCGCATGGCCTCGGCGACACGGGCGGGAATAAGCTGGGTGAGAAACGTGCGGGGAAGCATCGAGGGAGAGGGAGGGTTATTTAATGACCATTTCTGGTCATTAAATTAAAAGTTCAAGTTCATTTGGGGGCCGGTCCGGTGGACTCGCCGATAAACAGCGGCGCCTCCCTGGGTTGCTCCAGCGAAGGAACCGGCCAGCCGGCCTTGCCCGTCATCCAGTTCACGGCCTTGCGCAGGTAACGGGCGCGCGGCGGGGTTTGCAGGGAGGTGAGCGAGGGCACGAGATAGGGTCCGAGACCCTCGTCGTTGACCGCGCACACCGACACATCGCGACCGATACGCCGGCCCGCCTCATGCAGCGCCCGCATCGCGCCGATCGCCGCGTGCACGGTGGTGCCATACAGCGCCGGAGCAACGGGTTTTCCGCTCTTGAGCCGGGACGCCATCCACTTGTAGGCGGAGCCGAGGGAACCGTCCGCGGGCCTGGCCAGCAGTTCCCCGGCGAGCCCGTGCCGTTCGATGAACGCGCGCCAGCCGGCGATGCGCGCCTCGATCACGGAATTGCTCGCATGGACGTTGAGGCAATCGATGCGCCGGTGTCCGAGCGCCTGCAGGTGGGTGAGGAGCTTGTCGCCCGACGAGAAGGGGAACACGATGACCGAACGCAACCCGGCCGCGCTTTCATCCCGGTCCAGCACGACGACGCGCGCCCGGCCCGAGGTCATGCGCCGCACCAGCGTGGACGGGAGTTTTTCATCAGTCAGCTGCAAGAGGAACACGCCATCGAACCCCTCCAGCGCCGCACTGATGGCGGCATCGCCGTAATGCGCATAACCCAGCGAACGCACCACCGCGCCGCATTCCTCGGCAGCGGTATAGACTCCGTCGCGCCAGAGCGCGCTTTCACCCGCGATCTGTCCCGGATGAAGAAAAGCGATCAACGGAGCGCGCTTCCCGGAGGCGGCGGCCGCCACGGTCAGCCGTCCGGTGGGACCGCGTGCGAGCAGCCCTTCGTCCGCGAGCTGCCGGACGGCCTTGCGGACGGTGGGGCGGCTCAAGCCGAGCTCGATCGCCAGCTGACGTTCGCCGGGCAGAGGAGATGCCGGGTGGTCGCCATGCTGGAGCCGCTTGCGAATCATCTCCACAGCGAGTCGGGTCTGGGTGTCGGGACGGGCCATGCGGTGTTATGAATGAGCGGCGCGCGCCGGCGCAAGGTGTTCGCCGCAGTTGCTCCGGGGAGACTCCTCGCGCTGCCAGCACCGCGTGCGGACCATCGGCAAAAAACGGCGTTTCACTCGAAACACCTCCACGGCACACGGTCCGTCAGGCAACGCGTTTCAGTCATGGGCGGGGCGCGACTTATCCGGCGGAAGAGCGGCCGGATTATTTGGCGGTGGCCTGCGGAATCGTCGCGGGATCGATCGCCTCGAGGACAAGATTATCGATGTCGAACGTGCCCGCGGCCACCTGCGTGAGCGAGGGCATGATCTCCAGGGTCGTCGCGCCCTCGGGCACCAGGAAACTCGCGGTGCGGTCAACCCACTCGGTGTTTTTCCGAAAAACCAGGGACTTGGCCCCTTTGACCTTGGCGCCCGAGGCATTTTTAAAATCCGCCATGATGCGTGCGTCGAACCAAGGCTGCGAACCCGGGACGAGATCACTCACACGGGCGCGCACGCTCAGGGTCACCGCCTTCGTTCCCGCAGGCAGGTGCACCAGACGATGGATCAGTAACGTCTGGCTCGGCTCGGTGGAGCGCAGGCGGACAAAATGATTACCCTCTTCAAGCTCCCAGGTGGCCTCGCCGGTCTTCGGCCGCAACCAGCCGTCGGGCCAGGACGGGTCGTTGCCGGCGATCTCGAAAGTTCCGTTGATAATAAGCGATTCCGCGGAGGCAGGAGCCGCCAGACACGCCGCAACGAACAAACCTGCTGCAATCAGAAATGAGCCGGGCAGGCGGATGAGGGATCCGGTGGAGGGAGGGGTGGGGGTATTAGGGGAGGTCATAAAAACGGAAAAGCCGGCGGCAACGCCGCTCAGGCGGAGTGCGCGGCGGAGGGGTCGGTGGCGATATCCGCCGCCAGGAGGATGTCCAGATTCGGCAGCCCGGCGCGAAAGGCATCGTCGATCCGCTCACGTCCGCCACAGGTCGCGCGCACCAGCATCTGCGGCCGCGGAAGCGAGGTGGATTGATCCTGTTCGCCGCGCGCCAGGGCGAGTGCGCTCTTCAGCAGCCAGTGTCCGATGTAATCGAAGTTCTGGCGGATCGTGCTGAGCGGCGGATCGCTGTATTCGCTGGCCTCGGTGTCATTGTAACCGACGATCTGGAAATCCCCCGGCGCACTGAGGCCGATCTTGTGCATCGCGGTCATGAAACGCAGCGCGTGCTCATCGTCGTAGCTGATCACCGCGAGGTCTCCGCGGTAGGTCTTCCAACGCTCCGCGAGCTGGTCCATCGCCTGCGCGCCCGGACGCACAAGACCGCAGAAGTTCGGCAGGTTTTCACGCGAGGTGTAGCACGCGTAGGCACTGAGTTCTTTTTGCAGCACGACATCGTTCGCCGAGTCAGGCCCCAGCAGGGCGATGCGACGATGCCCGAGGGCATGAAAATATCCGCACAACGCCTCCGTCGCCACCTGCAGGCTGTTGCCGAAAATCTCCTGTTGCTCGAAGCTGTTTTTCTCCAGGCCCGGGATCACCATCGGCAGGCTGACCGGCAGCGGGCACATGCGCACGAAGGTGCGCACCTCGTCCACCCGGTCATGCGGAAACCACGGCAACGTCAGCGCGACGCAGCCTTCCTGCTCGAGGAGCCTGGCCTGGGTCAGCCCGTCCTCGCAGAAATCCCGCACCCAGCTTGACCGAAGTTCGGCCTGCTGCTCCAGACCGGCATGGGCGACGGCCTGCAACACCCGATAGGCATACGCACTGCCACCTTGGTAGACGAGCATGCCCACGCGCTTCATGGACCGGCGCGTTGAGCCGTTACCATCCACATGCCGGGCCACAAACGTTCCGCTGCCGATCCGGCGCACGACGCTGCCGTCACCCACCAGTTCCTTCAGTGCACGGCGCACCGTCAGAAAATTACACCCATACGTGAGCGCGAGGCTGCGCTCGGCAGGCAGGCGCGCCCCCAAGGGCAGCGTGCGCGCCAGTTGGCGGATTTCGGCTTCTACTTGCTTATGCTTAAATTGAGGGGGCTTCACGGAAAACGCTTTAGGGGGAAGACAACCAGACTGCGGCAAGAACAACCTCGACCACGCCCGGAAGCAATAAAATAAAGCACAATGCTATATTTATATGAGACACCCAACATTCACTTCATTTTACGTTAATAATAAGTTAGTTATGAAATTATAAAAATACCAATCACATGAATAACCATCACTCACCCCCATTCACGACCACAGCATAATAAAGTGCTTGCATAGCGATGCATCTTGGCCCAAATAAAAGCTCACCCAGCCCTCGCCCCTGCTTTCTCCCCAACCTTCGGAAACCCCCTTCCCCTCCGAAAATGAACCCCATGCCCCTACCCCAATTGTCGACCGGTCGCCGCCTGAGCACCCGCCCAGAGCTAGGCTTTACCTTGATCGAGCTGCTGACCGTCATCGCCATTATCGGCGTATTGGCGGCTATTTCGGTTCCAATAGTCAAAAGTTCGCGCACCAAAGCCCAGGATAGCCGCTGCGTGGGCAACCTGCGCCAGATAGGCGTGGCGCTTCTAAATTATGCCGCCGACCACAAAGGCCAGCTTCCCGCTGTAGGCCACTTCTCATCATCGGCCTATTTTAATCGGGACCCCCGCTACCTCCAGTCGTCTCTTGTGCCCTATCTCAACGTGCACAATGCCGCCAATTGGTCGACCAACAGCACGGACGCGACCTACAGTCCGATTTTCGACTGTCCGGGCTACAAGGGCGAAAATGCCAACAAATTCGCCAATACCTGCTACCGGATGAACGCATCATTCACCGGGAAAGACGGGGTTCTTTATCGACCCTTTGGCAATATGACCAATGCCCAAGGCAGCACGAATCTGACTCCCCAAAAAATCGCGGTCGTCCCAATGGATGCTTGGGCCGTTCGCGACAACGACCTTTCGGATGCCGCGACGAATCACGGCGCCTACCGCAACGCCGTGTTTTTCGATGGCCGCGTCGGACGCCTCAATTTGAACAATACTCCCCTTTGAGTTCCCGCCTGCAAAGGAGGGTCCAGTTCCCAACCGCCAAACGGCCCATGAAACACTCGCTCACGTCAAGCAACTCCGTGGCTCTCAGCGACCGCATTGCAGCAACACCAACCACCAAGGCCACCCAGAACGCCCTCTACTTCGACTGGCACGTCGCCCCCGTCGCCGTGAGCAACTGAGCCTCCGCACTCCGCCAGCTTTCTAGTCCACCCCTTCAACACGACCCCGACCCCATTAGATTATGAAAATCGCCCCCACCCCAAGACCCTCCCGCCTCGCCGCCGTATTGCTGGCGGCGATGACCTCCGCCCTGCCTTCCGCCCATGCGACGGACGGCGTCTGGTTGCTTAACAACAACGGACTCTGGAGTGCATCCGCCAATTGGACCGGCTCTTTCATCGCCGACGGAACCGGATCGATCGCCGACTTCTCCCAGCTCAACCTCACCGCCAGCCGCACCGTCACCATCGATACGACCCCGCGCACGGTGGGCACGCTCCTTTTTGGCGACAGCACGGCAGCCCCTTCTTTTTCCAATTACACCATCGCCGCTTCCGGCGGTGGCACGCTCACGTTTAACAACAGCGGTTCCGCCGCCATCATCACCCAGGGAGCCAATTCCGGCGCCAACACCATCTCCGCTCCGGTGTCCCTGGCCGACAGCCTGAATATCAACAACAACTCCGCCAGCAGCCTCACCGTCTCCGGCACCGTTTCCGCCTCCACCGCCGGCACCAAGACCATCACCAACGCCGGCTCCGGTGCCGGCGGCGTCACAGTCAGCGGTATCATCAGCAATGGCACGGGCTCCGTCGCCGTCGTGCAGAACAGCGCCACCTCGACGCTCACCCTCGGTGGCGCCAACACCTTCGACACCGGCGTGCAAATCAAGCAAGGCACCCTTCTCGTCAATAACACCACCGCCCTCGGCACCGGCACCGTGCTCCTCGGCGATACTTCCGGGAGCGCCGACGCCACCCTCGCCATCAATAGCTTTACGCCCGCCAACAACATCACCGTTCAAGCTGGCAGCAGTGGCACGCTCTCCATCTCCAACAACGGCACCTCGGCCGCCCGACCCGCCGGCAATATCCTCCTCAATAACGATCTCACGATCACTGCCGACGGTGCCCGCACCGGCAGCAACGCAGGCGCCATGATCTCCACCTCCGGCACGATCAGCGGCACCGGCGATCTCAACCTCAATGTTACCGGCAATCTCTCGACCTCCAATAACACTGGCAGCCCCCAGATGGACAATTTGTCCGTGGCCGGCGCGGTGACCACAACCGGTGACATCAACAACATCGGCGCCGGTGCCGGTCGCGCCCTCATTAGCGGCAACATCTCGGCCGCCAGCAGCGTGAACCAAAACAGCGCCACCTCCATGCTGACGCTGAGCGGCACCAACACCTACACCGGTGCGACCAACGTCAATGCAGGCATCCTTCGCATTGGCGCCAACACTTCCCTGCCTACTTCCAGCGTCACCACGGTCGCTTCCGGAGCCACCCTTCAATTCGGCACCTCCGTAACCCTGAGCGCCAACCAAGCCCTCACCATCTCCGGCCACGGCACGTCCTACAGCAGCGGCGCTCTCGAATCCACGAACAATGCCACCTATTCCAGCGATATCGTGCTCGCCGGCGACTCCACCGTCAGCTCCACGCTCGCCAACACCATCTTCACCCTCGCCGGCCCCATCACCGGATCGGGCAACACCCTCACCGCCACCGGCGTGGGTAACCATGCTATCTCCGGCGTCATCGGCACCGGCACCGGCGGCCTGATCAAGGAAGGCACCGGCACCACCACCCTCTCAGGCGCCAACACCTACACCGGCCTCACCCAGATCAACAACGGCGCGCTCCTCGTCTCCAGCGCCGGTGCCCTCGGCGGCGGCGGCAACATCACCTTTGACGGTGGCTCCCTCCGCCACTCCGCAACCAACGAACTCGACTATGGCAACCGGATCGTAAACAGCACCGGCCCCGTCGCCATCGACACCAATTCCCGCAACGTCACTTATTCCAACATCGCCGGCAGCAACACCGGCGGTCTCGCCAAGCTCGGCGCCGGTCGCCTCACCCTTTCGGGCACCAACACCTTCACCGGCCCCATCGCGGTAAACACCGGCGTGCTCGCCGTCAGCGCCACCAGCGCCCTTCCCTCCATCGGAACCGGTCAAATCTTCATCGACGACAGCGGTGCCCTGAACACCGGCGGTGCCTACGGCAGCATCCAGGCCTGGCTCGACAGCGATAATATCTCCACCGCCTCGACCGGTGCCATCGCCCTCATCGCCGGCAGCTCCGAAAACATCAACTTCACCGGCTACGACACCCTCAGCCTCGGCGCTTCCACCAGCTCCACTTACACGGGCACTATTACGTCCGCCTCCGGCGGCTACCGCCTCGGCGGCGGCGGCGCCACCCTCACCCTCAGCGGCACCAACGCCCTCACGGGTGCCAACGCCCTCACCGTTGCAAACGGCGCCGTCACCCTCACGGGCGCCAACAATCTCACAGGCGCAACCACGGTTGCCTCCAACACCCTGTCCCTCTCCGGTGCAGCCGGCAGCCTTGCCAGCTCCGCCGTCACGGTCAGCCCGGGCGCCACGCTGGCCATCGTTTCCAATACAGCCATCGGGTCCGTCACCCGTGCCTCGAGCGTCACCTTGAACCGCGGCACACTCACGGTTCAGGGCAATGCGACCGCCAACACCACCGATGCCATTGCCAACGCCCTCACTATCGGCTCGGGAGGCAACTCGATCGTCACGCTCACGGCCAACGCCGGTAAAAACGTGTCGCTCAATGTCGGCAGCCTCACCCGCACCGCCGGTGGCACCGCCCTCATTCGCGGCGCTGATCTTGGCGTCAGTGCCATCGCCTCGACCGTCGCCGGCGATACCAATCTCTTCTTCACCACACCCAATCTCGTCGGTAACGGCGGCACCGGCACGGATCGCAGCATTTTTGTCGGCGTCGTCGGCGATACATCCGCCAGCGGCACCGGCTTCGGCGCCACGGGTGGCTTGCTCACCCAGGATGCCACCAACGGCGTCCGCCGCATGACGGGCTCCGACTACAAGGCGTCCCTTACCGACGGCCAGACCGACCTCGACAACGTCCAGCTCACCAGCACCGGCACCACGACAACCGCCACGATCAACTCCGCCACCACCATCAACTCCCTCTCGCTGAACTCCACCACCGCGACCGGAGCCAATGTCCAGGTCGGCGGCACCGGAACCCTCACCCTGAACAGCGGTGTGATCTACGCCAACTCGGTCACGGCCACCACCGCCAGCGGCATCAGCAACACGATCGATTTCAACCAACGCGAAGGCATCATTCTCGCGGGTGGCACGGCCAGCCTCACCCTCTCCGGCGTCTTGAGTAACACCAATAACAAAGGCCTGACCATCTACGCACCCAGCCGCACCGTCACCCTCTCCGGTGCGGATGCCAACACCTACACCGGCACCACCACCGTCAACGGCGGCACGCTGGCCCTCAACAAGACCGCGGGCATCAACGCGATTACCGGCGATATGGTCATCAACTCCGGCGGCAGCGTCTCTCAATCCACATCCAACCAGATCGCGGACGCCGCCAATGTCACCGTGAACGGCGGCAGCCTCACGCTGACCACCGAGACCTTCAACGACCTCAACCTGAACAGCGGAACCGCCGCCACCGGCGCCGCGGTCAGCCTGACCGGGAATCTCTCGATCGCAGGCAATGCGTCACTCACCACCAACATCGTCGGCACCCTCAATGTCGCCGGTTCGACCAATCTGAGCGACGGCGGCACGATCACTCTCGTCCGTAGCCAGAACACCACCGGCAATTATGACAGCATCACCACCCTCGGAGCCCTCAACATCACCAACCGCTCCAGCGGCGCCTACACCGCCATCACCATCAATCATGGCTCCAGTCTAGGCCAGAGCGGCGGCAAACTCGTCCTCAACGGCGATGTCACCTTCACCGGCAACTCAACCAACACCAACACCGTCCTCATCGACGCCATCAAGGGCACCGGCCGCCAGGGTGTGGTCGAGCTCACCGCCGCCACCGGCGACCGCACCTTCAACGTCGGCAACGGCGCCGCCGCCACCGACCTGAAGATCACCGCCGCCCTCCTCGACGGCTCCGGCGCCAGCGGCCTCGTCAAGACCGGCCTCGGCACCCTCGCCCTCTCCGGTGCCAACACCTACTCCGGCAACACCACCGTCTCCGCCGGCGGACTCACCCTCGCTGACGGTGGCTCCCTCACCTTCTACATCGGCGCCAATGGCGTGAACAACAGCGTCACCGGCACCGGAGCCGCGAACTTCTCCGGTTCCTTCAACTTCGATCTCAGCGGCGCCAATACCACCGGTGGCAACAGCTGGACCATCGTCAATGTCGCCACGCTCAACGAGAGCTTCACCGGCACCTTCCTCGTGGACGGCTTCACCGAGACCGGAGTCAACTCAGGCATCTGGACCCTCGGCCAATACACCTTCACCGAGGCGACCGGTATCCTCGCCTACGGCATCGCCATTCCCGAACCCTCCACTTACGCGCTGTTCGTCGGCGCCGGCCTCCTTCTCTTCACCGTCATCCGTCGCAAAACCCGCGCTTCTTCCTCCGCCTGAAAAACTCCACGTCGTAGGGGACGGCCTGCTCCGTCCGTCCGTTTTCCGACACGGATACTGAGTTAAACGACTCCCGCTCACCGCCCCCTCAAGGGCGGTGATTTTGGCTACTGCCTTCCCTTTTCACCACCATCAACACGCCGCTACGACGCCGACGCCCATCCTCATCTAATTCCGCCGCCCGCTCCCTTTCGCCATGCTCAATCCTCGTCTCCTCCTCCTCCGCCTCGCCGCTTCGCTCGCGGTCCTGTCGGCGCCCCTCGTCGCCCAAGACACCGCCGCGCCCCTCATCGCCAACTCCGGCATGGAGACCGATGCGGATGCCGACAACTGGCCTGACGGCTGGCCCAAGCTCAAAGACGGCGGCTCCTGGCAAAACGAAGACGGCAACCGCTTCATCCGCATGACCAGCCCCTCCCCGGGCGCCATGGTCATGCTCTACACCGAAATCCGTATCCCCGAAGGCACTACCGCCCTCGAACTCACCTGGCGTCAGCGCGTCACCGGCCTCAAACGCGGCAAACAATCCTGGTTCGACGCCCGCATCATGATGGAGTTCATGGACGCCGCCCGCGGCAAGCTCGGCTCCGCCCCCAAACCCGCCGCGACCGGCAAGGACACCGACGGCTGGGTGACCCGCTCGGCCTCGTTCCTCGTCCCCGAGGGCGCGGCCTTCCTCAAGTTCATGCCCGCCCTCTTCAACGTGCAGGCCGGCACCTTCGACCTCGACGACATTGCCCTCAAACCCGTCGACCCCGCACCGATCAAGGAAGCCGAAGACGCCGCCGCCAAGGCCCGCGCCGAAAAACTCGCCGCGCAATCCGCCGCCGCCCAAGCCAGGATCGCCGCCAAGCTCGACGCAGGCGAAGCCCTCGTTTCCAACGGCAACTTCGAAACTCCCAACAAGAGCGGCGACGCTCCCGCCGACTGGGGCAACGGTCTCACCTGGGGCAAAGACGAGGACACCGGCAACCGCTTTCTCCGTCTCACCAGCACCGAGCCGGGCAAGACCGTGATGGCCTTCCGCTCCATCACCCTTCCCGCCGGCGTCCAAGCATTCGAGCTCTCCCTCCGCTGGCGTATCACCGGACTCAAGCCCGGCGAAATGCCCTGGCACGACGCCCGCATCATGCTCAAAATCAAGGACGCCGCCGGCAAAGAACTCGCGCCCGCTCCCGCCCCGCTCTACTCGCGCAACAACACCAAGGACGGTGCCTGGGTCGAACGCACCGGCACCTTCATCGTTCCCGAGGGCGGCATCACCCTCGATATCATGCCGTCCCTCTTCGATGTGAAAGCCGGCACGTTCGACCTCGACGACATCGTCCTGAAACCCACCGACGCCACCGCGATTATTGCCAAGCAAAAAGCCCGCGAAGAAGCCGCCGCCAAGGCCCGCGTCCCCGTCGAAACCGACGACAAATCCAAGTGGCCCGTCCCCATCAAAGCCAAAGGCAACCGCCTCGTCACCGTTGATGGCGAAAAGGAGGTCTGGCTCCAGGGCGTCAACGTCCCGTCCCTCGAGTGGAGCAACACCGGCGAACAGGTCCACAAGTCCGTCGTCGTCGGCATCGACGAATGGAAAAGCAATGTCATCCGCATCCCCGTCAGCCACGAGCGTTGGTTCGGCCGCAAGGGCCAGACCGACGGCGGCGCCGGCTACCGCAAGATCGTCGACCAATGCATCACCCTCGCCGCCAACCGCGGCGCCTATGTCGTCCTCGACCTCCACACCTACCGCGCTCCCAAGGATGAATATCTCGAGTTCTGGACCGACGCCGCCACGCGCTACAAAAACCATCCCGCGCTCATCTTCGATCTCATGAACGAGCCCCACGGCATCTCATGGGAGATCTGGCGTGACGGCGGCTTCGTGGGCGAAAAAACCGACCGCGATGAAGCCGCGTTCCTCACCGCCGAAGAACGCGCCAAAGCCCAGGGCTTCCAGTCCCCCGGCATGCAGAAGATGCTCGATACCGTCCGCGCCACCGGTGCCAGGAACATGGTCCTCGTCGGCGGCCTCGACTACGCCTACCGCCTCGACGGCATCGTCAACGGCTTCGGTCTCAAAGACGCCACCGGACAAGGCATCATCTATGCGTGCCACATCTACCCGTGGAAGAGCCAGTGGCAGAAGATGCTCCTCGATGCCGCCGCCAAATACCCGATCCTCCTCGGCGAGGTCGGCGCCGACGCCAAGAAGATGACCTTCATGCCCCTCGAGCAGCAGGAAAATTGGGAAACCTGGACCCCCGCCATCCTCGGCCTCATCCAGCAGCACAAGCTCAACTGGACCGCGTGGTGTTTCCACCCCGGCGCCAGCCCGCGCATGCTCCTGGACTGGGATTACACGCCCACGCCGTTCTGGGGCCAGCAGGCCAAGGACGCCATCGGCGGCAAACAATTCCCGCCCCCCGACCGCCTTCGCTGACCAGGCGGGGCGGGAACTCCGTCCCCGCCTTCCTTTCGTAGTCAAAACGCGGATACGCACCGATCGTTCCGCGTCTTTTCTTTTTCGTCCTCCGTCCCTCCCGCCCTTCCCGTCCAGCCCGCCATGCTCCGTTTTCGCCTCTCCCTCCTCCTGCTCGCCACGGCTCTCCCCGGCTTCGTATCGGCCCAAACGCCTCCCTCGCTGGTCGAAAACTCCGCGATGGAAACCGACGTCAATGGCGATGGCTGGCCCGACGGCTGGGCCCGGCCCAGCTCCGGCGGCACCTGGGAGTCCGAGAACGGCAATCGCTACATCCGCCTCACCTCTCCGCACACCGGCGGCTCGGTCATGCTGCACAACGAAATCCGCCTTCCCGAAGGCGCCGCCTCCATCGAACTCCGCTGGCGCCAGCGCATCAGCAACCTCGTCACCGGTTCCCAGCCCGGTCTCGACGCACGCATCCCGATGGAGTTCCTCGACTCCTCCCAAGCCAGCCTCACCCCCGACCTGCGCTTCCCTTCCTACCGCCAGAACAGCGCCGGCTGGGAACCCAAGTTCGCCCGCCTCCCCGTCCCCGCAAACGCCCGCGCCTTCACGTTCACCCCCACGCTCCTCCGCGTGAAAAGCGGCGTCTACGACCTCGATGACGTCGTGATCTCCGCCGCCTCCGCTCCAGCCGCGCCCGCCGCCGCCATTCCCCCTTCGTCCGCCCCGGCCTCCATGCCGCCGGAACCCGCCGCCGCCGCCCCGGAGCCCCCGCTCGCCCCCGGCGTCGGCGCCCCGCCGGAGCTCCGGGTCCAGGGAAACCGCCTCGTCACCGTCAAGGGCGGCAAAGAGGTCTGGCTCCAGGGCGTCAACGTCCCCTCCCTCGAATGGAGCGTCAAAGGCGAACGCATCCTCAAATCCGTCGGCATCGCCATCGACGAATGGAAGGCCAACGTCATCCGGCTCCCCGTCAAAGCCGAGCACTGGTTCGGCAAGGGCACCAAGCACAACGTGCAGAACGACGGCGGCGCGGCCTACCGCGACCTCATCGACCAGGCCGTCGCCCTTGCCGCCTCCAAAGGCGCCTACCTCGTGCTCGACCTCCACCACTACCGCGCGCCCCGGCCCGAATACCTCGAATTCTGGACCGATGCCGCCACCCGTTACAAAAACCACCCCGCCGTCCTCTTCGATCTCCTCAACGAACCCCACGGCACCACGTGGGAAATCTGGCGCGACGGCGGCTTCCTCGAGGAAAAGAAAAAAGACGGCGACGAAGACACCTTCCTCACTCCCGAGGAAAAACTTCACAACAAGCGCGGCTACGTCTCCCCCGGCATGCAGAAGATGCTCGATACCGTCCGCGCCACCGGCGCGAAGAACATCGTGGTCATCGGCGGACTCGACTACGCCTACGATCTCTCCGGCATCGTCAACGGCTTCGCCCTCACCGACAAATCCGGCAACGGCATCATGTATGCCTCCCACGTCTACCCGTGGAAAAAAGGCTGGCAGAAGAAGCTCCTCGATGCCGCCGCCAGACACCCGATCCTCCTCGGCGAGGTCGGCGGTGACGCCAAGAAAATGGCCTTCATCCCGGCCAATCACCAGGAAAACGTCGAGACGTGGGTCCCCGCCATGCTCGGCCTCATCCAAAAACACCGCCTCAACTGGACCGGCTGGTGTTTCCACCCCAGCGCGAGCCCCCGCATGTTGTCCGACCTCAACTACACCCCGACTCCCTTCTGGGGCCAGCCCGCCAAAGACGCCCTCTCCGGTAAAAAATTCCCCGAGCCCGCCAAACTCCGCTAACCGTCGGCTCCACCAATCCTCCACCGCCATGAAACTCTCCCTCCGCCATTGGACATTGGTCATTGGTCATTGGTCATTTGCCCTCGGCCTTCTGGCCCAGGGCACCCCCGACCCCACCCGCACCGGCAGCCACGCCTACCCCGACGACCCGCCCGCGGAAACCCCCAACCCCTCCAAGTGGCCCGCCGAGCTCAAAGTCTCCGGCAACCGTCTCGTTGATCCGCAAGGCCGCGAAGTCTGGCTCCAGGGCGTGGCCATCCCCGGTCTCGAAATCCGCCCCGAAGGCCACGGTGCCGTCCGCTCCACCATCGAGGGCATCGACAACTGGAACGCCAACTGCGTCCGTCTCGCGGTGCGCGACGACTACTGGCGCGGCGAAGGCAAACCCGGCAAGGAAACCGCCGGCCAGTCCGACGGCGGCGCCGCCTACCGCGCCACC
The DNA here is from genome assembly GCA_029266495.1 of Rariglobus sp. Taxonomy (GTDB): domain Bacteria; phylum Verrucomicrobiota; class Verrucomicrobiia; order Opitutales; family Opitutaceae; genus Rariglobus. The sequence continues at coordinate 36,000 of JAQSWS010000031.1, forward strand.
ATCGACGCCACCGTCAACGCCGCCGCCAACCGCGGCGCCTATCTCGTCATCGACCTGCACGTCTACCGCGCCATCCGCGACGAGCACCTCGCCTTCTGGACCGACGTCGCCACCCAATACAAAAACCACCCCGCCGTCCTCTTCGACCTCATCAACGAGCCGCACGGCATCAGTTGGGAAGTCTGGCGCAACGGCGGTTTTGTCGCCGAGAAAAACAAAAAAGCCATCGACGAATCCGCCTTCCTCAGCGAAGCGGAAAAGAAAAAGAACGAAGGCTTCACGACTCCCGGCATGCAGAAAGCCGTCGAACACATCCGTGCCCTCGGCGCCCGCAACATCCTCATCGCCGGCGCACTCGACTGGGCCTACGACCTCTCCGGCATCGTGGACGGTTTCGAACTCAAGGACACCGCCGAAGGCAACGGCATCATGTATTCGTCCCACATTTATCCGTGGAAGAGCGACTGGGCCGGCAAGGTCCTGCGAGCCGCCGAGAAACACCCGATCTTCCTCGGCGAAGTCGGCGTGGACGTGAAGAAAATGGAATTCCTCCCGCTCGACCGGCAGGAAGACCCGTCCACCTGGGCGCCCGACATGCTCGGCCTCATTCAGAAATACCGGCTCAACTGGACCGGCTGGTCCTTCCACACCTGGGCCACCCCCGTGATGCTCGCCGACTGGAATTACAAGCCCACGCCCTTCTGGGGCCAGCCCGCCAAGGACGCCCTCTCCGGAAAGCAGTTCGAACTCAAAAAACTCCGGTAGGGCGGGGACTCCGCTCCCCGCCTCCGTCCTCCGTCTCCGTCTTCCCGTTTCCGTCTTCCGTCCTCCGTCCATGTCCTCCTTCGTCTCCCAACGCCCGCCCGCCAAAGATCGCCGCTTCTCGAGCGCCGCCGTCGAATCCTTGATCGGCTCCGTTTCCGCCCGCATCGCCGACCCCGAGCTGGCCTGGCTCTTCGCCAATTGCCTGCCCAACACCCTCGACACCACGGTCGACCACCGCATCGGGGCGGACGGACGCCCCGACACCTACGTCATCACCGGCGACATCGACGCCATGTGGCTGCGCGATTCCGCCGCCCAGGTCTGGCCCTGCCTTCCCCTCGCCCGCACCGATGAAGCCCTCCGTCGCATGCTCGCCGGCGTCGTCAACCGGCAGGCCCGGTGCATCCTCCTCGATCCCTACGCCAACGCCTTCTACCGCGACCCCGTCCTCGGCTACTGGCAGTCCGACCTCACCGAGATGCGCCCCGGCGTCCACGAGCGCAAATGGGAGATCGACTCCCTCGCCTACTTCCTCCGGCTCTCGCACGCCTACTGGACCGCCACCGGCGACACCTCGCCCTTCGACGCGACCTGGCAGGCCGCCGTCCGCGCCGTCTTCGCCACCATCCGCACCGAGCAAACCGTCGGCGCCGATCCCTCCCGCTCCCCCTATACGTTTGAACGCGCCGCCGGCCAGCACCTCCCCAGCCATGCCTGCCGGGTAAAAAGCCCCGACTGCGGTCTCGTCCGCTGCAGCTTCCGCCCGTCCGACGACATGGTAAAACTCCCCTTCCTCGTCCCGGCCAACGCCATGCTCGCCGTCGCCCTCCGCGACGCCTCCACCCTGCTCGCCGCCCTCCATCTCGACGACCTCGCCGCCGCGGCCCACACCCAGTCCGAAACCATCACCCACGCCCTCGAAACCCACGCCGTCGTCAGTCACCCGGTGCATGGCGAAATCTGGGCGTATGAGGTCGATGGATACGGTGACGCCCTCCTCATGGACGACGCCAACGCCCCCTCGCTCCTTTCGCTGCCCTACCTTGGCTTCTGCCCGCCCGACGATCCCCGCTACCGGCGCACCCGCGCCTTCGTCCTGAGCTCCGACAACCCTCACCACGTCACCGGCCGTGCCGCCACCGGCGTCGGCAGCCCGCACACCGGCCCCGGGACCATCTGGCCGATGGCGCTCACCCTCCAGGCCCTCACCTCCACCGACGACACCGAGATCCTCCGTTGCCTGGCGCAACTGAAGTCCACCCACGCCGGCACCGGCTTCATGCACGAGTCGTTCGACGCCGGCAACCCCGCCAGCTTCACCCGCCCCTGGTTCGCCTGGGCCAACACCTTGTTCGGAGAGCTCATCGTCACCCTCCATCAACAGCGCCCCCACCTCCTTCACGCTCTTTCCCCTTCCGCCTAATCTCTCTCATTCCGCCTCCTTCCTCTGTGGCGCTCCGTGCCTCCTCCCGTGCTCTCTGTGACAAAAACCCCGACTCCGATTCGTCCGGGCGCCTCCGTCCTCTTCGCGCCCCTTCGCAACCTTCGCGGTTAAAAAAATCCGTCTCCCCCGTGATCAACTCCCTCTTCAGCCGTCCCCGACTTCTCTGCTTCGCCTCTGTAGTTGTTTTTCCGTTACAGGCGTCCGCTGCCGTCACCCTCGCTGGAAGGTGACGTTCAACCCTTTGATCGCCTCGGACTCCCCTCGCGACCTCGTGGTCAAAGGCGTCAACACCCTCACCGTCCGCGACGTCGTCGTCGGCGAGGTCTGGCTCGCCTCCGGCCAGTCCAACATGGAATGGATCCTCTCCTACGTCGCCTCCAAACCCGAGATCGCCTCCACCAGCTTCCCCCTCATCCGCCAGTTCAAAACCGCCAAAACCCCCGCCAACGACCCGGCTTTCACCGTCGAAGGCGCCTGGGCTCCCGCGCTCCCCGCCACCGCCGGCCAGTTCAGCGCCGTCGCCTACTACTTCGCTCTCGACCTTCATCGCCGGCTGAAGGTCCCCGTCGGCATTCTCAACAGCTCCTGGGGCGGCTCCGGCATCGATCCGTGGATCGCAACCGACGCCTGCCGCACGACGCCCGAACTCGCCCGTGCCTTTGCCAATCACGAAAAATTCCCCCGCCCCACCGCCGGGGAAAAAGCCGCCTACGAAGCCCTCCTCCAAACGTGGGAAAAAGCCCGCGACGCCGCCAAGGCCGCCAGACAGCCCTTCAACGAACCCGCCCCCAAGGCCCCCCGCGGCACCGCCAGCTACCGCACGATCACCGCGCTCAACAACGGCATGATCGCCCCGCTCGCCCCCTACGCCCTCCGTGGCGCGATCTGGTATCAGGGCGAATCCAACACCTCTCAGGCCTCCGGCTACGCCCTCCGCCTCACCGCCCTCGTCAACGGCTTTCGCGCCCAGTTCGACCAACCCCACCTGCCCGTTTACTGGGTCCAGCTCCCCAACTTCGACCACGGTAACCGAAATTCGGATACGTGGCACTGGGCCGAGCTCCGTGAAGCCCAGACCAAGGCCCTCGCCACGCCCCACACCGGCCAGGCTGTCACCATCGACGTCGGCGAGCCCAAGGGCCTCCACCCCAAAAACAAAAAACCGGTCGGCGAACGCCTCGCCCTCCTCGCCCTCGCCCGCACCTACGCGATGAAGGGCGTGATCGACTCCGGCCCCGTGTTCAAGTCCGCGACCCGCGAGGGCAGCGCCTACCGCGTCGCCTACGAACCCTCGCCGTCGTCCCTTCAAGCCGCCCCGGCCGGTCTCAGCGGTTTCGAACTCGCCGGCGCCGACCAGGTGTTCCATCCCGCCACTGCGCGCATCGACGGAGCCACCGTCGTGGTCACCAGCCCCGCCGTCACCTCCCCCGTCGCCGTGCGTTACGCCTATCGCAACGCCCCCGTCGCCGGCCTGTTTAACGCCGCCGGCCTTCCCGCCGCCCCGTTCCGCACCGACACCTGGCCGGCGCCCGCACCCGCCAAGGTTTCCCCGCCGCTCCCCGAGGCATGAGCCGTTCCGTTCGCATGCACTCGCCCGAATCCTCCCGTCTCTTCACCCGCTGGACCCATCCCGCCACCGGTGTTGAAAGCCTGGTCCTCACCGAACGCGCCGCGCCCGTGCAGCAATCGTTCTACTACACGCACCCGAGCTTCTCCGACGACGGTCGTTTTCTCTGGCTCGGCTGCGGCTTTCCGCCCCCGGGAGGTCGCCACGCCCAGCAGGTCCTCGGCGTCGTCGATTTTGAAACCAACGAACTTCGTGTGTATCCGGAAACCCAGCACGCGCTCTCCCGCCCGTGGATCGATCACGCCACCGGCGAGGCCTGCTGGGGCAACCACCTCGATTTCTGGAAACGCGGCCCCCTCGCCTCCGACCGCGCCGTCCGCATCGGCTCCTTCCCCGCCTCGCTCGCCAAAGGCCTTCGCCCCCTCTGCCTCTCCACCCACCCCACTTTCTCCGCCGGTGGAAAATCCTTCAACATCGACACCCGCTTCCTGAAGCCCGACGGCACCCCCGTTTCCCACATCGGCGACATGCCGCTCGACGGCTCGCCGTTCCGTCTATGGCAAACCATCGAGGATCGTTTCCACGACCACGGCCTCTTCAGCCCTGTCGATCCCGACCTCCAGATGTTCGCCCACGAGTTCTGGCAGGACGGCGAACGCACCGGGAAATCCTTCGATCACTCCCTCCCCTACCACCGCATCTGGCTCATCCGCCGGGGTGAACAAGCCGCTCCCCTCCTCAAGGCGCCCGTCTCCCACATCGGCCACGAATGGTGGGACGCCGGCGGACGTCACATCTGGTATCTCCACTACGGCGTCGGTGTGAAAAAAGTGAACCTCGCCACGCGCGAGGAAACCCTCGTCTGGCCCGGGGCGTTGTCCCACGCGCACGCCTCGCGCGACGGCCGCTATCTGGTCGCCGACCGCATGGACGACCCCGGCAATCCCGACTGCCACGTCATCTTCCGCGATACCGTCACCGGCAAACAGGTCGAGATCGTCAACCGCGGCCCGCTCGCGCCCCACCTCACCCAATGCGTCCACCTCCACCCGCATCCTCAATTCTGCCTCCACGACCGCTACATCTGCTACACCACGACGGTGCATGACCGCGTCGATGTCGCCCTCGTCCCGACCCAGAGCCTCATCCAGCGCACCGCCTGACCCGCTTTAACCAATGACCTCCCCCCGCCCTAATTTATACCGCCGCCTGACCGCAAGCGTTCCCCTGCTGGTGACGGTGATCATCCACGTCGTGCTGGTGGCGATCGCAGGTTATTTCGTGACCGAGCAAGTCCTCGGAAAAAAGAAAACCTTCTCGGCCGCGGCTGCGGCCGACCCGTCCGTCGCCCAAAAACAGGTTGAACACCGCCTGCAGGTCGCCCGCAAAGGCGGCGGCTCCGCCAGTTCGTCGCCGGTCTCGGCCTCGCGTATCTTCTCGACCGCCGAAAACGCCCTCCAAATGCCCGCCATGCCCGACCTCCCCTCCGTCGGCGCCAGTTCGCTGAGCGGCATGGGCTTCGGCAAAGGCATGGGCGCGGCCGGCACCGGCACGGGCTACAGCACCGGCCTGGGCTCCACCGGCGGCCTCGGCCGCGGCTTCATGAGCATGAGCTTTCTCGGCGTCACCAACCAGCGCTCCAGCAAGGTCGTCTTCGCCGTCGACATCAGCCCCTCGCTCATGGACATCCGCAAGGGCGGCTTCCGCGCGTTCGAGATTCTCCGGCACGAGATCTCACGCCTCGTCAGCACCCTGCCCCCGGCCCACTCGTTCAACGTCGTGCTCTTTGACGGTGGCAATATCCGGCTCTTCGCCAGCGAACTTAAACCTGCGAACGTCGCGAACAAGACCGAGTTCTTCGACTGGATCAAACCCATCAACGCCAGCCTCTCCTCCCTCGGCGGCAGTTCCATTCCCTCCTCCTCCCCCCGCTGGACTTTCAAACGTGACGAAGCCCTCAAGCTTGATCCCGAATTCGGCCCGTCCTCCTGGGTTCACGCGATCCACGCCGCCCTGGAGCAAAAGCCCGACACGATTTTCCTGATCACCGGTTCGGGCGGCGCCGGACAGACCCGCTACAGCCAGGAAACCATCGACCGGCGCAAACGCGCCCGCGCGGAACAACTCGCCGAGCTGAAAGCCCAGGGCGTGGACTTTGCCGCCATCAACACGGCCCGCAGCAAGGCCTTTTCCAAACTCCGTGCCGAGTTCGACGAAATCAACCGCCAGCTCGTCGCCAAAAAGAAGGATCCGTTCGTCATCACCCACACCCAGCGCATCCTCGACGCCGACATGCAGGCCGCCATCCGCAAGGCCGGCTTCACCCCGCCCAAACTCGACTACACCGGCTGGACCAACAAAAAGGGGGAACCCATCTGGGACGACTTCAGCGGCAACGTCGGCACCAGCCACAACGCCGAATTCACCGATGTGATCAGTCACGTCTCAAAACTCCAATACGGCCTCCTCTCCGAACGCGCCGCGCTCAACATCTTCCTCTTCGTCGGCCCCGACGAAAAACCCGAGGCCACCCAGAAAAACCTCTCCGCCCTCACCGGCCGCAACGGCGGCAAATTCACCCTCCTCACCACCAAGCGCCTCGAGGAACTCTCCAAGCGCGCGGAAAACGAGGCCCCGTAAGGTTCCGCTGCAGGCGCACGGTGGTCTCCGATGCGGGCGCCGGTCCGGGCCCGCGCGAAACCGCACTTGGACATTGAACGTTCCCCGCCAAGCAGGGAAAGTCGGCCGTCATGCCTGTTCTCGCCGACACTTTGCTCAAGCGTCTTTCCTGGGAAGACCTCGACCTCGCCTCGCTGCGCAAACTCATCGAACTCGCCCGCGACGAAGACCTCTCCGGGCTCGGCCTGCGCATCAAACCCCGCGTCACCGGCGACCGCTCGACCGCCGCGCTCGCCACCGCTCCGCGCCAGGGTTCCGCCGACCTCGTCGCCCGTGAATCGCTGACCGTCTGCGGACTTCCGCTCATCCCCCTCATTCTTTCGACCTATGGCGGCAACGCCTCCGTCCAGCTCCGCGCCCGCGACGGCCGCGCCCTCCAGAAAGGCGACGTCCTCGCCACCCTCACCGGCGATCCGCGCACCCTCCTCACCGCCGAGCGCGTGATCCTCAACTTCGTCCAGCGCCTCTCCGGCATCGCCACCCAGACGCACACCTACGCCGCCGCGCTCGGCAACGGCCGCACCCGCCTCCTCGACACCCGCAAAACCACCCCCGGCTGGCGCATGCTCGAAAAATACGCCGTGGCCTGCGGCGGCGGCTGGAATCACCGCCTCGGCCTCTTCGATCGCGTGATGCTCAAGGACAACCACCTCGCCCTCCTCGGCTCCACCGACGACCTCGCCACCGCCGTCGCCCGCGCGAAGAAGGCCGCCCCCGACCTCCCCGTCGAGGTCGAGGTCGACGACCTCGCGCAGATCCCCCCCGTGCTCGCCGCCGGGGCCGACGTCATCCTCCTCGACAACTTCACCCCCGCACGTATCAAGAAAGCGGTTACGCTCATCGCCGGACGCGCCTTCACCGAGGCGAGCGGCGGCATCACCTTGAAAACCCTGCCTCGCTTCGCCGATCTCGGCCTCGACTTCGTCTCCACCGGCGCGCTCGTCCACCAAAGCGTGTGGGTCGACGTCGGCCTCGACTGGCGCCCATGAAAAAACCCGCCCCCGCCTCCCCGCCCGAAACGGTCATCCTCACCGAACTGATCGCCGCCGAGCCCGCGTTTGTCTCCGGCAGCACGCTCGCCAAAAAACTCGGCATGAGCCGCGTCGCCATCTGGCAATACATGGAGAAGCTCCGTGAACAGGGCTTCGCCTTCGAGGCCGTCCGCGCCCGCGGCTACCGCCTCACCGAGCGTCCCTCCGGCCTCAACGCCTCCCTCGTCCAGGCCTACCGCCGCGACCGGGCCGGCGACTTCCCCCTGCAACTGCTCGCCGAGGTCGACAGCACCAACGACGAGGCCGCCCGCCAGCTTGCCGCCGGCAAGGCCGCCCCTTTCGCAATCATCGCCCAACGCCAGACCAAGGGCCGCGGACGCTTCGGTCGCGCCTGGCACAGCGAGGCCAACGGCAATCTCTACGCGAGCTTCGCCTTCCGCCCCCGCCTCGAACCCGCCCGCATGCAGATGTTCACCCTCTGGATGGGCGCCAACGTCTGCGAGCTCGTCGGAAAGTTTTGCCGCACCGCCCCCGGACTCAAGTGGCCCAACGACCTTCTCTTTGACGGACGCAAGGCCGGCGGGATGCTGACCGAGGCGCGCATGGATGCCGACCAGATCCGCGATCTCGTCTTCGGTCTCGGCCTCAACATCAACAGCCCCTCCGAAGGCTGGCCCGAGGACCTCGCCGGCCGCGCCGTGTCGCTCGCCGAACACACCCGCCAGCCCCTCGATCTGAACAAGTTCACCGCCGCGCTCATCGGACGCGTATTGCAGGCCTACGACCGTTTCGTCGACGGCAGCTATTCAAAGACATTCGCCGATCTCTGGAACCGTTACGACGTCCTCCGCGACCGCCCGGTCGCCGTGCTCACGCCCACGCAACGCGTCGCCGGCACCGCCCTGGGTATCGACGACGAGGGCTGCTTCGTGGTGCGCACCGACAAAAACCGCACCGAGCGTTTCCGCGCCGGCGAGGTCACGCTGGAGAAACCGGCCAGAAGTTGAGGGTTGAAGGTTGAGAGTTGAGAGTCAGAAAGACCCTTTCCCCTCTCATTATCGATGTCTGCCGCAGCTCTCATTGGTCATTCGTCATTGGTCATTGGTCATTCAGCGGCGTCTGCGCCGCCGCCCCTCCTCTGCATCGACATTGGCAACACCCACACGCACTACGGCGTCGTCGGTCCAGCCGGCGTCACCGGCCAGGGCACCGCCGTCACGCCGTTGCTCGATGATCCGCAGGAAGGTCTCCCGCCCCGCCTCGCTGCGTTGCTCCGCTCGCACCCGGAACTCGAAGGCATCGCGTTTTGCTCCGTCGTCCCCGCCATCAACTGGCGCCTCCGTGACGTGCTCGCGGTCGCTTCAAAACTCCCGGTCTTCCAGCTCACCCACGAGTGCAAACTCGGCGTGCCCCTCACGTATCCCAAGCCGTCCGAGATCGGCCAGGACCGCCTCGCCAACACCGCCGCCGCCCATGCGCTCGGCGGCAGCCCGGCGGTCGTCATCGACTCCGGCACCGCGGTGACGTTCGACATCATCACGCAAAAGGGCGGCTACGAAGGCGGCATCATCGCCCCCGGAATCGAGGTCACCCGCCGCTACCTCCACGAGCGCACCGCCCAGCTTCCGTTGCTCGACGACTCGCTTGAGATCAAGGGCATGATCGGCCAGTCCACCTCCGAAGCCATGCGCATCGGCACCGTGGTCGGGTTTCCGGGGCTGATCCAGGCGCTCCTCGACGGCGTGCTCGCCGAGCTCTCCGCCCGGGGCGAACCGCCCGCCCATCTTTTTATCACCGGGGGCAACGCCGCCTTTCTCGAAACCCGCCTGCGCCAGGCCGTGCGCGTGGTGCCCGATCTCACGCTCCTGGGCCTCGCCGCCGCCTGGCGCTTGAACACCAATTGATCCGCCTTTTCACGGCCTCAACTCCGCCCGCTCCCATGATCCGGTTGCTCCTCTTCTTGATTGCCGTGCCGGCTTGGGCGCAAGCCACCGGCCTCCCGTCCGCACCTGTCCGCGACGTCGCGGAAACCCACTACGGAGTGACCGTCCATGATCCCTACCGCTACATGGAAGAGCCGGACAATCCGGAGGCTCAAACCTGGGCCCGCGAACAGGCGGCTTTGGTCGCCGCCCGGCTGGAAGCCCTGCCCGCACGAAAAGCCATCTACGAGCGGGCCCGGGTTCTCGAAGCGGAGCAGGGCGCCGAGGTATCCAATATTCTCCGGGTCTCCCTGGATCGCTTCTTCTATCAAAAACGGGAACCGGGCCGGTCGCCCGCACGGCTCTACGAACGGGTTTCCGGGCAGGAACGCCTGGTGCTCGATCCGGAAACATTCGCCGGCAAAAGCGGCGGGCCGGCCTTGATCGACCACTACAGCGTGTCTCCCGACGGACATTACCTGGCTTGCGGCATCTCCCTCGGCGGCTCCGAAAATGCCGCCCTGTATGTGATCGAACTGGCTTCCGGAAAACAAAACGGCTTCCGCATCGAGCGGGTCCGCTGGGGTCCCGTCAACTGGCTGCCGGACAGCTCCGGGTTCTTCTACAACCAGCTGCAACCGCTCGCCCCCGGCGCCAGTCGTCAGGACGTTTTTCAACGCAGCCGCGTCTTCCTTCACCGCGTGGACGAAAGAGCCGGCGATCCCGACCAGGCCGTCTTTGGATCGGACCTCAACGAAGCGGTGAACATCCGGGCCTCGGAGCTTCCCTTCGTCATGACCTACAAAGGCTGCGACCAGGCGTTCGGCTATGTGACCACGGGGGTTTCCGGCGACTACGCCGTTTATACCTGCCCCTTGGCTCGCATCAACGGAGCGCGCACGCCTTGGGTAAAAATCGCGGACATGAGCGACCA